>NZ_JBBJLN010000007.1:0-214217 GCF_037658235.1 Yunchengibacter salinarum
GCGAAATTGATCTATCTCGCGCTGAATGCTACATCCAACGAGTGGAAGCGATCCGTGCGAGAATGGCACGCTGTCAAAAGCCAGCTCGCGATCATGTTCGAAGACCGCTTCCCAATGACCTAACAAATGGCGCCAGAGCACAAAATTACGCACAGTCCCGATAAAAGGCATCGAACCGGCGCATATCCGGCACCACCACCCGCATCAGATAGTCCACTTCACCGCTCATGCGATAAACTTCCACCACCTCCGGCAGGGTCGCCACCACGGCTTTGAAATCATCCAGCCAGGCCCGGCTGTGTTCCCTGGCGCGCACGGCAACGAACACATCCAGCCCGGCATTCACCGCTTCCCGATCCAGCAATGCCACGCGCCGGGTGATTATGCCGCGCCGTTCCAGATTCTGGATGCGGCGCCAGCACGGGGTGGTGGACAGGCCAACCGCCGCCGCGATATCGGCGGTGCTGCGGGTGGCGTCCTCCTGCAACAGTTCAAGAATGTGCCGGTCTATGGCATCCATCGGGGCGATCCTCTCAGCCTTCATATGGCAGGTGAGAGGCACATAAACAAGCGGCCGCCCACCCGAAAGGGAGGACGGCCACCTGTGCGGTTCGCCGGAAAGGGCCGGATCAGGCGCCCTTGTAAACCTGCTTGCGGATCAGGTGATCCACCGACCACTGACCGGGACCGGCCAGCAGAATGGCAATCAGCGCCACCAGCCAGGACATGCTCTCAATGAAGCTGTGGCCGCTATAGGAAATGGTGATAACGCCGACCATGACCAGCAACCCGGCGGACGCAACCCGCGCCCCAAGACCCAGCACCAGCATGAGCGGCAGGAAGGTCTCGCCATACAAGGCCAGCTTGGCGGCGGTTTCCGGGGCGAAGAACGGCACATTATAGTCGTTCTCGAACGGCATGATCGCATATTTGCTCATGGACAGAAATTCGCCGCCTTCCTTGGACCGGCCCGAAGACCAGAAGGGAAAGGACACGGCGAAGCGCGCGCCCAGCGTCATCAGATTATAGCTGGCCCAGCCCTCAAGACGGTTGAGAATGGTTTTGATCAGATCAAACAAAGCGGTCATACAAGTCTCCTTTTACACGAGGGCGAGCGCGCCACGCGCCGCCAGGTCAGTCAATCCTTCGGATGAAGTGGTCGCATCGGGATCAGGGTGTGTCTCGGTACCCCGCGCGCCCAGATATCGGGCCACGGTTGCCGCTGCCCCTTCCAGCGGCATCAGATGAACGGCGCCCTCTATCTGAAGTACCAGCGCGGTCTGGCCGCCCTGCTCCAGATGTACCGCCTCAGGTGGAATCTGCCCCTTGCCCGCCATCCACAGGGAAACAACGGGCCAACGGCTGGCGATCACGCGGCCATGGCGTACCAGCCGCAGATCCCGCAGGGCCTGCGCCGGTCTGGCCGTGGCCAGCAGGGCGTTGATCGCCTGCGCGGATACGCTTTCCGGCGCCGTATGCTGAATTTCATGAACCGCCCACTCCAACCGCGCCAGATCGGCGATGAAGGGCACCTTCTCCGCGGGCTCGAAGCTGTCCAGAAACGGGCCGACGCCGCCGCCATAGGCGCTCAGCCTGGGCTCTCGCGGTGGATCGGCCAGCACATAGCGGGCCAGCGCCGCGCGCACGAAGCGCTCCCCCACATAGGTGATCATCAGCGGAAACAGGTCGTAGAGGGCATCCACCAGAGTCTGGCGATAGGTGTTGGCGTGAACCTGAAGCCGGTTTTCCGGGGGAATGCCATCCGCGATGATGTCATTCAGCACGTTTGGGCCAACCGGAGCGCGATCCAGAATGTGATCCGTGACCGCCCGCTGGAAGGATGCCAGATCCTGCCCGGTTTCGACCCCGGCTGCACTGGCTGTCTGTTCAACCATGGGCCTTCTCCGCACGCGGTTCATGGTGAACCATGATGGCGCGGGCCTTGTCCGCTTCCGTCAACAGGGTCTGGAACGGGGGAATATTGGTATCCCACTCCACCAGAGTTGGCAGGGAGCCCGCCGCCTCGATCAGGCGCTCATACAGGTCCCAGACCGGCGCGCTCACGGCGCTGCCATGGTCGTCGATCCGCAGTTCGCGCCCCTCGATGTCCTTGACCACATGGCCGGCCAGGTGGACCTCCCCAACGGCCTCTGTGGGAATGGCATCCAGATAGGTCTCGGCGGACGTGCCCATATTGCGGCTGGACACATAGATATTGTTCACATCCAGCAACAGGCCACAGCCGGTACGATCCGCCAGCATGGCCAGAAATTCCGGTTCGGGCAGCGTGCTGCTCTCAAAAGCCATATAGCTGCTGGGGTTTTCCACCAGAATGCGGCGCCCCAGGGTTTGCTGCACCCGGTCCACATTATTGGCCATCACGCTCAGGCTTTCCTGTGTCAGCGGCAGCGGCAGCAGATCGTTCAGATACACCCCATTGCCACGGGACCAGGCCAGGTGCTCGCTCACCAGAACCGGGTTAAAGCGGTCCACCACGGCCTTGAAGCGTTTCAGGTGCGCGTCGTCCAACCCTTCCGCCGATCCGAGCGACAGCCCCACCCCATGAACGGACAGCGGTATCTGCGCATTGATACGCTCCAGCACGGTGAGGGTGGCACCGGCATCGATCATGGCGTTTTCGGCATGAATCTCGAAAAAAGCCAGGTCCGGCCCATGCGCGAGCACATCGTCGAAATGCTCCGTCTTCAGGCTGACGCCAACAGGCGCCGAACGTGCCACACGATGATCTGACCAGACAGGCGCCACAGGGTGCCTCCTAAAGATAATCTTGCATCATACGGAAAAGGGGCGCGCCGGACATTCAATGTCTAACGTCCGTTCGAACCGCTCGACTCTACCACGCCGACCACGCCGGACCCGAAAGCCCTGATACCCGCTTTACCGGAACTTGAAACTCTTTGAAAACAGCGACCCGTCGGTCACCGCCGGGCGGGTCGTTTCTCTGACTGCCACATATGATCCACGCACACGATCCGGCGCGGAAACCCTTGCCACAGGCCATACCATTGGCCAGCGCGGCCTCGCCACGCTTACCAGGCCATGATGACCGGCCGCAGCCGGTCACCCGCAAGGCCAGGCCCGAAAACGGGCCGGGCCTTTGAGCAAGGCACCAAAACAGGTGCCGCAGCCGTCTTATTTCTTCGGCTTGTTGCTGCCGCCAGCCAGGCGATCACACATGCCAGCCGGAACATACAGCCACTCTTCGGGGTGGTTGTCCACTTTGGCCTGACCGGCACAGGAGTGGCTGGACGTGCCGCAGTCATTCTTGCCTTTGGCAACAATGCCGTAGCACTTTTCCATTTTGTCTTCGGCGCTGGCGTGGCCAGCTACCATGGTCATGGACAGGGCAGCCGCGCCGGTTGCAGCAACAGCGGATTTGGTGATGCGATCGAATTTCATCTCTCGTCCCTCTCTGATTTGGGTTCGCTCTTAACCGAGTTCACTGGACGGCCAAGCCAACCGGCTCTCCGTCGTGACAGCCACATAATGCGTGGAATAAGCACGAAAACAAAGTCATAACGGCATCACGCTTTGGTGAATGCGACCGAAAAAAGTGTTATCGCACCCACAGCAATACCATACTGTGCGCGAAAGAGGTAACCGATGACCACTGCACAGCCCATCGACCTGAGCCACACGGTGGCGGACGGCACAAGAACGCACAAGGGGCTGCCGCCGCTTCATGTGTGTGATTTCCTTTCCCGCGAAGACAGTGCGGGCCATTACGCGCCGGGCACCAGCTTTCAGATCGACCGGCTGGAGTTGGTGGGCAATACGGGCACCTATATCGATTCACCCTTTCATCGCTACCATGACGGCGTGGACCTGGCCGGGCTGGACCTTGGCCAGTGCGTGGCGCTGCCGGGGCTGTGCCTTGACCTGCGCGGGCCTGCCGCGCCGCTCGTGATAGACGCCGCGGCGCTGGAAGCCGCAATCGCAGGCCAGGACATCAAGGGCCGGGCCGTTTTGATTCGAACCGACTGGTGCCGCCATTTCGACACCCCCGCCTATCAGGAGAACCATCCCTTTCTGACCGCCGAAGCGGCCAGCCTGCTTCAGGCGGGCGGCGCCGCGCTGGTGGGCATTGACAGCCACAATATCGATGACATCAGGGGCCGGGAGCGGCCCGCCCACACCATCCTGCTGGGTGACGGCATCCCCATAGTGGAGCATATGACCGGCCTGAAAGCCCTGCCCCGCACCGGATTCCGCTTTTTTGCCGCACCGCTCAAATTCCATCGGGTGGGCACCATGCCCGTGCGGGCCTTCGCCCTGCCGGACCCCGCCTAACGGCCTGAAAAGTCGCTGCGATAATCCCGCATGAAGCTTTGCAGCTTGTCCACACTGGCGATCTCGCTGGCAATATCGCTCAATTCCCGCCCTGTAAGATCCTGATCATTGGTCAGGATTTCAAAGGCATTGGTGAAATCCCCGTCGCGCATCAGACCACCATAACGCTGGCGGAGCTGTTGCAGCCCCTCCCGGTCGTTCATGAAGGTCATGGCGATGGCCATGCGAATCAGATGCAGGCGCTCCAGCCCCTCAAGAGGCTCCCCGCTGCGCCACGCCCCATCCAGCAGGCGCCGGCTGGTGGACACGAGCTTGCGCCATTCCTTGGCGCCCCAATAGATATCGGCGCGAATTTTCATCGCCTCCGGGCTGCCGTCCCCTTCAAGGAGCACCTCGGCCTCCTGAAACTTGTTCAGCTCGGTGAGTGCCCGCGCTTCCACATAGCGGCGGTTGGCCTGAATATCGTCCGGCAATCTCGGTTCCCGCGTGGCGCGGAGCACCTCCAGCGCCTGATCCGGCTTGCGGTTGAGAATATGGATCTTGGCCAGTTTGGCCGCGATCTGCGCCCGCGGCGCCCCTTCGGTACGGACCCGAATCTGATAGTCCAGAAGCTCCGCCGCCCGGTCCAGCAGGTCCACCGACACCAGCCGATCCGCCAGACGCCGGATCATCAGGTCCCCATCGGAGCCGAGCGGAGTCAGTTCCCGAAACTGGTAGAACAGGGAAATCGCCTCGATCGCAGGCATTTCAGCCGCGGCGCCGCCCAGGTAAAGCTGGCGGAAGGAATCTGACATGTACTGCGCCAGTCCGCGTTCGCGCGAAGCATCCGGGAAGGCCGTTACAGCTTCCCGCAGCATGGCCAGCCCTTTTTCATACTGGCCGCTTTCCAGATACTGAACGCCCAGCCTTTGCATCACATCCAGTTCGAAACGGCCCCCGCGCCATGTATAACGCAGGCGTTCCAGTTCCGCGATCAGGTCCGGGCGGGGCAGATCCTTCACCTTGCGCGCCAGTTCCACCCGCGCCAGACGCGCCTTGGCCGCCACTTCCCGATTGCGGTTTCCGATCAGCCCTTCATAGGTTTTCAGCGCCTGATCTGTCAGGCCCCGCTTTTCCGCCAGCCGCCCCTGCAAATAAACCGTTTCGGATACCTCTTGCGTATCCAGCGCCATGCCGCCCAGCAGGCCAAGTTCCTCCTCCGCCAGTTCCAGCCGACCTTCCTGGAGCGCGGAACGCACGATGGCGAACTGCATTTCCACGCGCTCGTCCTCCGTATAGGAGCCGATCAGATCCCGCCCGCGGCGATAATGGGTCAGCGCATCGGCGAACCGCCCCTGACGCTCTGCCACAAGCATCCGCCACAACTCGGCGTGTTGCTCCGCTTCCAGCGTGCGGTGGGACAGGTCCTTCGCCGCCTGTTCGTACCGGCCCAGCATAAAGCGGGCGATCCCGCGCAATATCCTGAATTCGGGCCGGTCGCTCAGCGCCGATTCCCGCGCGAGCATCTGTTGCAGCACACCGATCGCTTCCGCGCCGCGGCCATGGGCCAGATAGAACCGCGCCAACGGCCAGCGGCGGGCATTGCGCTGACTGTCCGGCGCCACGGACAGGGCATATAGCAGCCGGGATTTCCGGGTGCGGAAATCGGACGCATCCCCGCGCGCCCATTGGTGGAAGTTCACGAGCTGGGCACCGCCGCCGCCCTCCCCCACACTGCCGACAGCCAGCGCCGCGCCTTCCGCGAACAATTTGTGGTCGCCCGCCGTAATCGATACCCCCTCCCGGTACCGGCTGACGGAAACGAAATCCGCCTGCGGCACGATGGCCATGCCCTGCGCTGTTTCCAGAATGCGAACGGCGGAGAAACCGTAACGGTCAGTGAAACCGGTGGACTTGTCGCCAAGCGTGACCACCACAAGCGTATCGCCCACGGCAGGGTCTTCCACATCGATACGGCGCCCGATATTGGTTGCGGCCACGAACACTTCCTGGCTGCCATCCTCTCGCACGCGGCGCGTGGGGGTCAGCGGGAAGCGGGGCTCGGCGAGACCATCGAGAAAACGCACGATCCAGTCCTTGCCATCCCGATCAATCGCCACCGACTGGTTGCCGCGAACCTGCAAGCGCAGCACCAGCGCATCCGGGTGGTCGATCAGGTTGAAGCGCTTGATACGGCGCCCCACCATGCGCCGGGTCTTGTCCAGCGCTTCGGCATCCAGGCCGTAAGGGCGATCGAACACGATCCACACAAAGCTGCCCCGCTCGAACACGGCGGCGGCCGCGGCGGTGGCGTCACCGAACAGAAAGCTCAGCGCGATGCCGTCATCCACCTCTGCCGCCTCAAGCGATACGACCGGCGCGTCATCGGGTCGCTGCAATCGTCCGCGAAAAGTGAAATCCAGTTCGTCCGCGCCGGATTTCGCCGCCGCTCTCGGAGACACATCCACCTTTTCACCGCCCTGCCTCCCGTCGGGGCGCGGAACACCGGGGGGTGACGCCGCATCGCCCGAATCCCGCCGCTGCCCCTCTTCTCCTTCGATCGCGGGGTCGCGCGGGGCGACATTGTCCAGATCGCCCTCGCTGGCCTGGCGGGGGCCTTCATCCTGTTCCAACGGCGTTATGGGCTCCGGCGCGCCTCCGTCGCCCTCGCCGGATGATCCGGCCTGCCCCGACCCCTGACCGGGCGCCGACTGGCTCGTGTCGTCGCCGCCATCGGCACTGCCCCCGGAATCGGCGCCGGAAACCAGTGCGGGGGACAAGACATCCACCACGATTGCGGCACCGGTACGGAAAGCCCGCATCCCTGCCCCCGGCTCGCTGGGCGTGATCCGCACCCGAATCTGGTCGCCGTCAGGGTTCAGCAGGGCGGCACCGGAAACTTCATTCAACTGCCCCGCATTGACCGCGGACAGGTCAGGCGCAAAGCCGCTCGGCAGGCGCAGAATCACATCATTGCCCTGCCGCTCCACCTGATAGGTGACGGCGGTGGGCATGGCGAACACCAGCCGGGAAAAATTGTCATGCTGGCCAATGCGCACGGGAACAGACTGCTGCGCGGAGACCGAACCGGCCCCGCCAAGCACAAGCAATAACAGCCCGAACACCCCTGCCACCACATGGCTGAGGGCCGGAAATGGTCCCGACCTAGAAAAGACCATGGAGACTGTCACCATTCCCTTCGTCCAGCAGGATAATATCCAGGCGCGCATTCAAACCAAAAGGACTCCGGCTCACCACGTCAGCCGGAAGCTGGTCCACTCGACTATCCCCATAGCCTAGCACCGAAATCTTGCGCGGGTAGCCCCTGTCATTCAAAATTCCTGCCACAAGGCGCGCGCGGGTCAGGGACAGGCTCCAGTTATTATCGAAATACCGGTTTCGCACCGGCGCGGCATTGCTCAGCCCGGCCACCATGATACGATTGTCGATCCGGCCCAAACCGGCTGCCAATTGGGCAAGGGCGGGGCGGGCGCCATCCGTCAGCGTGGCCCGTTTTTCAAAAAACAGAATCTCCGCCGGTATCGAAATCACCAGCCGCCCCGATGATTTATGGATAACCGCCGTCTCCAGCACGGGGTCGCCCTGAAGCGCGGCTTCCAGCACGCCGCGCAGATAATCCAAATTCTCCGCCGGGCGCACGGCGGCCGGCTCGCTGTCGCGGGAGACAGTTTCGGTATCTTTCGGAACGGTTCGCTCCTCCGCCCGAAACTGGCGCGCCATGCTGTCAACCATGCTGGTCCACGCCTCCGGCTCTATCCGGCCCATGGAGAAAAGCAGCACGAAAAAAGCCAGCAACAAGGACAGCAGGTCGGCAAAGGTGATCATCCACGGGGTCTGCTGCGATGGCCGCTCCTTCCCCTGCTCGAACGGACTGCGGGACTGCTGCGTCATTGCGGCACCCCGTTTTGGCTGGCGGACGAATCGCGCATTTTCGGCGCGTTGCGGAACACGGCCAGAATTTCCGTGCGTGGCACATCGGTAAAGCCCGCCGCATAGGTGCCACCCATCATGCCCTTGTCCTTCAGCAGCAGCGACAATTGCGCCGCCCGGCGCACGGCAAGTTCGTCGCGGGTGGTGCTCGCCTCGGTGGAAAGCCCGTCACCGCGACCGAACAGAAAGACCACCTCCTGTCGGCTGTGGTCGGGCATGTCCGTGATCACCTCCACCAACCGATCGAAAAAGGGATGCAGGTCAGAGCGCACAGTCAGCGCACCGGGCGCGAAAAACATATCAACCGGCAGGCGTATGCGGAATACATTGCCGCCAGCCTTGAGATATTCCCCCTGAAGATCGAAGCGGGCGCCGAAAAGCCCGGCAATGCGTTGCAGCATCCGGTCTTCCTGCGGGCTTGTGGCCACGGGCTGCGGGCGCAGGATCGGCGAGACCGCACCGGGCCGCCCCTTCGCACCCCGGAACGATTGATCCACACTGTCGATCGCCTTGCCGGAGCGGCTTTCCTCAAATTCGCTGCGGGCGGTCAGAATGACGAAAAAGGCCAGCAGAATCAAATAGAGGGAGACAAACACCCCCATGGTGCTGTCCCCCCCGAAATAGCGTTTGACACCGCTTTCAGGAGTTTCCATGGCCACCCGCCACCGCGCGACCGTCAGTCAAAGCTGGCAAGGATCGCATCGATGTCCTCTTGGGAATTGCCCTCGCCTTCAAGCTGCGGGCCATGCAGAAGGTCCTGATCATTCATGACCACGCCATCCTCGCCTTTTTCCACCGCCTCGTCATATTCGGGCTCCACATAGTCATCCCCGATCGCTTCGGCCAGGGCCGCAAGGCGTTCTTCAAGGTGATTCAAGGTCTTCGTCACCAGCGTAATGCGCTGGCCGGTCAGGTCCTGGAAGCTGGACGCCTCGAACAATTCCTGTGAAAGATCGCTCAAGGTGGTTGCCTTGTCGCCTTCCAGCTCCTCGCTCATGTCGCCGACGGTCTCCGCGGCGCTCAGAATGGTGTTCGCGGCATCCTCCGTGGCGCTGACAATGGCATCCAGATGATTTGCCGCCGTGGGCAGGTCACGCTTGGTCAGCGAATTGGGCTGCATCCCGACCAGTTCGTCCTTCGCCTGCCCCACATAGGTCAGAAGTTCCCGCAGCTCGCTGGCAATATCGGCCACGTCCTCATGGACCTGCCCGCCAACAAGGCTCCCCACCACGCTCTCGATATCGTTGACAGCCACCTGATCGCCCCGCTCCGCCCGCAGATTGGCGATACGGTCTTCAAGGCTTATCTGGGTTGCCTGCTTGCTCATTCTACTTCTCCTGCCCGGCGCCGTAGCCCGGCCTGTACGCACCGACCCTGTTTACGCGCCCCACTTACCGATGCGCAAGCACAGGGCGATCATCGCGCAAAAAGACACATGATACGGCGACAGGCTGTCACACTGATTCCAACCTGCCTCAAAGAAACAATAACTTGCAAGAAAACTGACCATGTTCACGCAAGCACCGGGAAGGAAAAGCGGATCGCGGCATCATGGAGCGACCTTTACTGGCCGTCGCCACCGTCTGGCGCGCCACCCGAATTCACGTCTTCCAGCGTGGGCGGATCGGCCATGGTGGCCAGCTCCGTCGTCAGCGCCGTGGCCTTACGCGGGTTCATCTCGGCCATCAGCGCCGCTACCTTGCGGGCTTTCATTCGGGTGACCAGATCAAGCTGGGTTTGCAGGTCCAGTTCCTGGAATCGGGGGGCGGCTTCCTTGGCCTTCATGGTCTCGTACACCTCGACCACGCTTTCAAGCTGCTTGGCTTCCCGATCCTCAAAGACGTGAAGGTGTTTCTGAATCCGGCCTTCCAGCGCTTCAAGCTGCGCAATCTTGTCATTGATGCGCTTTTCCGTGCTGGCGAGCAGTTGTTCCTGAAGGTCAAGCTGTTGGGCGCGCTTGTCCAACTCTTCCCGGCGCTGGCGCAATTGCGTGATCAGGCGCATTTCCTCGTCGGACGGCAGGCCCATATTCAGGTTTCCGGTCACCGCGTCCGCCGTGCGGGTTTCGCCGCGCCCTTCCCCATCCGAGGCGGGGGCTTCTGATTCGCCCTCATCGCCCGCAGGGCCTGCCTGCGTGGCCTGGCTGCCGGTTTCTTCCTGTGCCACGGCTTCCCCGCCGGTCCAGCCAGGGCCGGAGGTGATGTCCATAAGCCGGGCGCTCAGCGCCAGAGCGGCTACCAGGAAAAACACGGGGAAAATTCGACCGGGGCGCATCTTGAACAAAATTGCAAACCTTCGAACAGCGTGACGAAAAGTGGGCCCGCTTCATGATCCAGCCTTTTGACCCACGCTTCAACCCTAACGGCGCAGTATCAAGAAAATGTTAACGTACCGGCAATCCCCCCGTTTTCAAGGCGTGTGTGTTTGAGAAACGGAAGATCTGAAATCTGCCTTAGCGGGCCTGCCGCAGGGCGGCTAGGATCTGACGCTGTTCTTCCTGCCGTCTGCGGCGTTCCGTCGCCCCTTCATTGTCGTTCCGGTCATGATCGGCCTGCCTGCCCCCTGATCTGGCGGCACCTTCACCGGAATCGGCGGCGCCGGCGGATGGTCCACCAGGCTGCGGCGATTGTGAAACCGAAGCGCCACCACCATCAGGCTGTTGCCGACTCGTCGTCAGCCCGTGGTCGATCCGGTCGGCAAGGTTGTTCCCCGCCTCTGTGATCATGGCGAGTTCCTCGGACAGGCTCTTGGCCCGGCGAATATTGCCTTCAAGCTTTTCCCGCGCGGCCCCGGCTTCGGTTTTCAGGTCGCCAATGGCGTGCTGGGCGCGATTGACGGCTCCGTCCAGGCGGGTGACCAGGCCCTCCATCTCCTTTTGCCCTTCCCGCAGGGCGGATAGGCGCCGATGCACCATGTATCCAGTGATCATGGCGCCGATCAACAGCAGCGCCAGAACCCCATCAATGGTCAGATCAAGCCAGAGAGGCATCAATACTCATCCTCACCTGCACCGGATGCCTGCAAGCGCTCCGCCGTATGGCGCACCTGCACGGCAACCTGCTGCCCGGCCCGGCCAATGGCCCCGGATACCATTGCCACATCGCCGCATTTCAATACAACTTCGTCTTCGGGTGTCTTGTTGAACAGAACCGTCTGTCCCTTTTCCAGCGCCATCACGTCCTTCAGGGACATGGTGATTTCATCAATGATGGCGTCCAGTTCGATATCCGCTTTCCAGAGTTCGGTCGCCAGGTGGGTTTCCCAGATCGTATCCCGGCCAAACTTTTCCCCCATGAATCGTTGCAGGAGCAGTTCCCGGATCGGCTCCAGCGTGGCATAGGGAAAGAGAATTTCCAGCCGACCGCCACGGTCTTCCATATCCACCCTGAGCTTGATCAGAACGGACGCATTGGGGGGCCGGGCAATGGTGGCGAAACGCGGATTGGTCTCCAGCCGGTCAAAGGTGAAGTTCACGGGCGAAAGCGGCTCGAACGCACCGCACATGTCCTTGAGCACCACCGAGATCATCCGTTCCACCAGCGTCTGCTCGATGGTGGTATAGGGGCGCCCCTCGATCCGCATGGCAGCGGTGCCGCGGCGCCCGCCGAGCAGCACGTCCACGATCGAGTAGATCAGGTTGGAATCCACCGTGATCAGGCCGTAATTGTCCCATTCCTCGGCGCGGAACACGGACAGCATGGCCGGCAGCGGGATGGAGTTGAGATAGTCCCCGAACCGCACCGAGGTGATGTTGTCCAGCGAGACCTCGATATTGTCGGAGGTGAAATTCCTGAGCGACGTGGACATCATCCGCACCATGCGGTCAAAGATAATGTCCATCATGGGCAGGCGCTCATAGGAGACGAGCGCGCTGTTGATCAGGGCGTGAACGCCGGTTTGCTCGCCTTCGCCCTCATCGCCGTCGAAGCCAAGCAGGCTGTCAATTTCATCCTGATCCAGTACGCGGCCCGGCGATGGCCCGCCTTCGGCGGCATCTTCGGCGTCTTCACCGTCACCGGATGCCATGGCCTCCCACTCGGCGGCCATGTCCTCTTCATCGACGCCTTCACCGCCAGCACCGTCCTCGGACTCCTCCCCCTCGGCGGCCATGGCCTCCCATTCGGCCATCATGGCTTCTTCGTCTACGGGTTCGTCGTCATCATCCGCCATGGCTCGGCTTGCCTCTCTCGCACATCGGGCCGGATGGTCCGGCCAGAAGGTTTGCGCCCCGGTCGGGCATCAGCCCTGCACCAGGAACTCCTCGAACAGGATATCATTAACCCGCGTGGGCGCCACCGCCTGATTGATCCGCATCAGCAGCTCTTCCTTAAGGCGGAAAATGCCGGAAGATCCTTCCAGGTCCTGCGGGCGCAACTCCCGCATATAGGTATTAAATTCATCCAAAATACGGGGCATTTTCTTCTCTATGTCCGCCTTAAAAGACGGGCGATCCAGTTCCAGCGTGATGCGCGCACGCAGAAAGCTGGACCCTTCCCCTTCCGTATTCAGATTATAGAGCTGATCCGGCAGGGTGTGGAACAAAAGTTCCTTCTTTTCCGGCGGTTTATTCGCCTTGGCCTGCTCGGCGGCCTGCTTTTCCGCCTGCTCTTCCGCCATACGGTTCAATTCCGGGTCCCCTTCCGGCTTTTCCTCGCCGCCGCTCAGCAGGGACACCACCAGTATGAGGATCAGCAACACCACCGCAGCGGCGCCGCCAAAGATCACCACCTTCTTGCCGCTGAATTTCTTCCGTTCAAGGCCCTCTGTCAGGTCGTCTTCCGACAGGGCGGAGGCGTCTTCGCGGGCTTCGTCAATGTCGTTTTCGTCCGCCATTCTGTTCCCGTATGCACACTGTTCTGGATCGTTAAGGTTTGCATTATGGCAGTTTACGCCCCCCTCTGCAATCGGGTCGCGCACGGGGCGGCGCCCGGCTGCGCGATCGGGCCGCATTGGATGCGCCGATCTTGGCACGCTTCCTGCTTATCTCCTGCCAAGCCTCAGAAACGAGGGCTGCTGGCAATCCAGCAAAAGCAGGAGACGTACGATGGACACCAGCTTACTTCTCGGCCTTTCGCAGCGGGCCGCCCTGCGCCGCAAGATGGACGTGATCGCCAACAATATCGCGAACATGTCCACCACGGCCTACAAGAAGGAAAACGTGGTCTTCCGGCAGCATCTGATGGATGCAAAGAATGCCGAGGGCACCATGGGCGGCAAACTTTCCTATGTGATGGACCACGGCGTGACCCGCGACATGAAAGCGGGCGACATGCAGCATACCGGCAACCCGCTGGACGTGTTCATCAGCGGCCCCGGCTATCTCAATGTGGAAAATGCCCAGGGCGAGGAGCGCTATACCCGCAACGGCAAGCTCACCATCGACAATGAAAGCTTCCTGGTCACCCTGAACGGCGACCGGGTGCTGGACGATAACGGCCAGCCCATTCAGTTCGACCCGGACGATACCGACATCACCATCACCAAGGACGGCACCATTTCCAGCAGGTTGGGCGAAGTTGCCCGGCTCGGCCTGTCCACCTTCGCCAACCAGGCGGCGCTGAAGCGTGAGGGTGCCAGCCTTTACAAGACCGATCAGGCCCCGGAGCCGGCTGATTTCCCTGAAGTTCAGGTGGTTCAGGGCGCGGTGGAGCAATCCAATATCGATGCCATCAAATCCTTCGTCGAAATGACCAAGGTGATGAAGGAATACCAATCTTCCAGCCGGAACGAATCCGGCATCAACGAGATGCGCCAGGACGCGATTGACCGTCTGGCCCAGGTGCGCTGACCCGCGCCGCCCTTGAGGAAAGGACAGAACCATGAAAGCACTCAGCACAGCCGCAACGGGGATGCTTGCCCAGCAGATGAATGTGGAGGTGATCTCCAACAACATCGCCAACATGTCCACCACGGGCTTCAAGCGCCAGCGTGCCGAATTCCAGGACCTGCTGTACCAGAATGTGGAACGCGCGGGGGCCAACTCCTCCGATGCGGGCACGGTCGTGCCCTCCGGCATCCAGGTGGGCGTGGGCGTACGCGCCGCGGGCGTTTACCGGATCACCGATCAGGGTTCCCTGCAAAATACCGGCAACACGTTCGACATGGCGATCGACGGCAAGGGCTTCTTCCGCATTCAGTTGCCGGACGGCCAGGAAGCCTTCACCCGCGCCGGTTCCTTCCAGATCGATCAGGACGGGCAGTTGGTCAACAATACGGGTTTCCCGGTTCAGCCCGCCATCAACATTCCGCAGGAAGCCGTTGACGTATCGGTCAATGGTCAGGGCGAGGTTTCGGTGAAGCTGGACGGCCAGGTACAGCCGCAGGTGATTGGCCAGATCGATCTGGCCACCTTCCCCAACGAAGTGGGGCTTGAGGCCGTGGGCGACAACCTGTTCCTGGAAACCCAGGCATCGGGCCCGGCCAATATTGCCGTGCCGGGGCAGCCGGGCTTCGGCCAGGTCATGCAGGGCTTTCTTGAGCAGTCCAATGTGAACGCGGTGTCCGAGATCACCACGCTGATCAGCGCCCAGCGGGCCTATGAGCTGAATTCCAAGGTGATCGAGACATCCGACCAGATGCTCTCCACCGTCAACAACATGCGCTAAGGGAGGGAACGATGACCCGCGAAGAATTCCAAAAAGAGGCAAAAGCCTTCGTGCGGCGCATCGTCGCCGTGGACGCGGACGCCCGCGGGCGCCCCCTGCCGGGCATCGTCAATCTGCTCAAGCGCGCGCTGATCCTGTCCGCTGTGGGAGTGGCCCTGGGCTTCCTTCCCACACGGGCGGACGCGGCGGACGACACAACCGACGCGAAAAAGGCACCCACCCAGACCGTCACGCTCGACCAGCCGATCAGGGTCACCGCCAGTCAGGTCACGCTGGGCGATCTGTTTTCCGTGGAAGGCCATCTGGCGGACCAGGTGGTGATGCCGGCCCCGGCGCCGGGCGACAAGCGGTCCCTGTCCATCTACGAGCTGGAGCGGATCGCCGTCAGCGCCGGACTCACCCTGACCCGCCCGGCCTATGTGGCCCGCGTGGACATTCACCGTGAAGGGGAGCGGGTGGACGCCTCCGCTCTTGAGCAGCGACTGGCCGAGGAAGCCCGCTATGAGGGCGTGGATCAGCCGGTCAGGGTCTCGCTATATGGCGGTGTGCGGCGGCTTTATCTGCCCGCGGGGTTCGATGTGTCCTCCATCGCCTTCGAGGGGCTCAGCCTGTCCGATCATGGTCGGCGGTTGGAAGTCACGGCGCTGGTGCCCACGGGGCCGGACAGTGTGCGCCGCCTGTCCCTGACCGGGCGCTATGAACGGCTGACGAGCGTGCCGGTCTTCAATCGCCGGATTCAGCCGGGCGATGTGATCACCGACAAGGACGTGACCTGGAAAGATATTCCCACCCGCCGCCTGCGCAACCGTGTCATCACAAGCCAGCAGGCGCTGGTTGGCCGCACCGTGCGTCGCCCGGTTCAGCCCGGTCAACTCATCGCCAGCAATGACGTTCATCGCCCGCTGATGGTGGAAAAAGGCGATGCGGTAACCGTGCGCTACACGGTGGGCGCGCTCAGGCTGATGGCCACGGGGCTGGCGCTGGAAAACGGCGCCAAGGGCGAACTGATCCGCGTGCGCAATTCCAAGTCGAACCAGACCATGGACGCCAAGGTCCTGGCCGGTGCGCTGGTGAGCGTGTCACCCACTGAAAATGGCCTGCCCCTTGCATCACGCTAAGGGCGATAAGGCGACGACCGCGCCGGATGCGCGGCACAGCGGAGAAAGACCATGATCCACTTGCGCGAAAAAGCCAGAACAGCGATCGGGCGCGCCCTGTTGGGGGCGGCGGCACTCAGCCTCGGCGCCTGCGGCGCGGCGGAACGGATTTCCAATATCGGCAAGGCGCCGGAAATGAGCGCCATCGAAAAGGTGAAGGCGCCGCTGCGGGAACGGTCCATCAGCCTGCCCATGCCACAGGACAGCAAGGGCCGTTATGAGCCCAATTCCCTGTGGCGCACCGGCGCGCGCGCCTTCTTCCGCGACCAGCGCGCGGGCCAGGTGGGGGATATCCTGACCGTGAACATCGATATTTCCGACAGCGCACAGATCGGCAATTCCACCTCCCGCTCCCGCCAGACGGCGGAGGAGACCGGGCTGGAAAGCTTCTTCGGGGTGGAATCCGCGATTCCGAACCTGTTCACCAAAGGCAACAAGGGGCCGAACAGCTCGGATAGCAAGATCCGCAACAATTTCAGCGCGGGCGACCTGATCGATGCGGAAAGCGATTCCAACTATGCGGGCAGCGGCTCGGTGGATCGCTCGGAAAGCATTGAGCTTGATGTGGCCGCCATCGTCACGGACGTGCTGCCCAACGGCAATCTGGTGATCCAGGGCCGTCAGGAAGTACGTGTCAATTTCGAGAAGCGGGAATTGCTGATCGCCGGGATCATTCGCCCGGAAGACATTGCCGCCGACAACACCATCCGCCACAGCCAGATCGCGGAGGCCCGCATCTCATACGGCGGACGTGGTCAGATTACCGATGTCCAGCAGCCGCGCTACGGTACGCAGCTCTATGACATCATATTCCCCTTCTAGCTGACTCCCCGCCGTGTCCGGTGCGGCAACATCGGGCGCGGCAGCCGGGAGCGGCTGGTTGTTGTGCAACAGGAAAGAAAGGAGGTGCGTGCGAAGCAGTATCGTTGACGACTTATCTACCGAAAAAGCCAATACCTTAATCTGCGTCTCGAAATGATCGCAGTGGCCGGCACTTCTCTGGTGACCGGCCTTTTTCTTTGCATGAGCCCCATATGTGCCCACACGCCGTCCCATTCGGGACCGGCCATGAAAAAACACCGGGCCGCCTTGGCGCCCGGTGCGAAATTCAACCGTTCGATCACCCGTGAAAAGGCGGGATCAATCGTCCCGGTGGACCTTTTCCGCCCGCTCATGGGCTTCCTGGGCCTCCACCGTCATGGTGGCGATGGGCCGGGCATCCAGTCGCCGCAGGCTGATGGGCTCCCCGGTTACCTCGCAATAGCCGTATTCACCCTCGTCGATGCGATTCAGGGCCGCATCGATCTTGGCGATCAGCTTGCGTTGCCGGTCCCGCGTGCGCAATTCCACGGACCAGTCCGTCTCCGAAGAGGCACGGTCAGCGATATCCGGCTCCCTCAGGTCGTCGTTCTGAAGGTTTTGCAGGGTTTCGCTGGAATCCTTGATGATATCGTCTTTCCAGGCCAGCAGCTTGCGGCGGAAATATTCCACCTGACGCGGATTCATGAATTCCTCGTCATCGCTGGGGCGATAATCCTCGGGAAGGCTGGTCTCTGTGACAGTGTCCGTCATGGTCACTCCCTACCTGTCTGATCCGCTTCCCGGACACCCCCCGCGCCGGAAGCGCCGGATGTATAATCCACTCATCCGGGTGACACAAGAGCCTTTTCCACTTCTTGAGGCGCCGAGTGCCCCCTTTGTCCGGCAGGGCGCCGCCATCGTTTCGGGCAAGATTCCCGGCAATGCGCACACCCGGCTCCCCGCCGCCCTGTATCGCGGCGCCGCAAGGTGCGGATCGCATGATGGGAAAAGCCCTTTATCGGCCCAGCTTGGCCAGTTCCACTTCGGCCCTGAGCTCAATATCGCCCAGAATCTCGTTAAGGCGGGAATCGTCCGACCGACCCTGCTGATTGCGGGCCATGTCAGCCAGAATACGCAAGCGCCCTTCCGGGATCGCGCCCAGCAACAGGCCCTTGCGCACCTCTTCCAGCATGTCGAGCATGTCTTCCGCCCGTTGAAGCCCCTTGGAGCGCCCGTCACTGGCGGTGCCCACTTCCTGCAAGCCGATAAGCCCGCCCACGCTGGACAAGGGCTGGCTTGCCTGGGTCCGGCCTGCCGCCCCGGTTTCCTGACCGCTTTCAAGTTCCCGCGCGAAAGCCGCGCCGTCCCCGGATTTTTTGGTTTTCTTCGGGCCTGATGAATTGCTCACCTGCCCGGGACCTGTGATCTTCATAATGCGGGACTCTAGGCAAGCGCGCCACGCTCGGCAAGACTTTCTATGGCGCCTTGGGCAAAAGATTCCAGCACCTTAATCCGACCTTGCCCCAGGCGTGTCATCGCCGGAACACTGGCGCCCTGCCCCGCCCGCAACAGCGGATCGACACCCCGACCACCACCCTTCAGGCTTGGCATGATTTTCGCTTGGGTTAGCGCGTGAACGCCTCGGATCGGGCACGGCGCCCGCCGATTGAAGCGGAGAACCAGAACCATGCAAAATGCACGCGACATCATTCCACGCCAGAATCCGCGCGGCAACCTGCGGCCCGAACGGCCTGCCGGTTTGCGCCCGACCCTGCGGCCCTTGCATGGTGGCCGCGTGACCGGGCTGATCGCCGGATGGACGGGCATGATGGTGGCGGCCCTGGTGGTGCTGACCGGCGCCAGCCAGCCCGGCATGGCCGCGTCCCGGATCAAGGACATCGTGTCGGTGGAAGGGGTGCGGGAAAACCAGTTGATCGGCTATGGCCTTGTGGTCGGCCTGAACGGCTCCGGCGACACGCTCAGGAACTCCCCTTTCACGGAGCAATCCCTGAACGCCATGCTGGAACGGCTCGGCGTCAACACCAAGGGCGTCAACATGCGGCCTGAAAACATCGCCGCCGTGATGGTGACCGCCAACCTGCCCGCCTTCGCCCGGCACGGTTCCCGGATCGACGTGACCGTCAGTTCCATGGGTGACGCGGAAGACCTGAAAGGCGGCAACCTGCTGGTGACGCCGCTGATGGGCGCGGACGGCGAAGTCTACGCCGTGGCCCAGGGCAATGTGGCCGTGGCCGGTTTCAACGTTCAGGGCGAGGCCGCATCCATCGTGCGCGGCGTTCCCACCAATGGCCGCATTGCCAATGGCGCCACGGTGGAACGGGAACTGCCCTTCGAGCTGAACGACCTGAACAATTTGAAGCTGCAACTGCGCAACCCCGACCTGACCACCGCCAAGCGCATCGCCAAGGTCATCAATGATGGCGTACAGGGCAATGTGGCGGAAACGCTGGACCCCGCAACGGTGCAGCTTACCCGCCCGGTGGGATACCCCATGTCCACAGTGGACCTGCTGGCCGACATCGAGAACCTGATGGTGGAACCCTCGCTGGCCGCCCGCGTGGTGATCGACGAGCGCACCGGCATCATCGTCATGGGACAGGAAGTGCGAATCTCGCCCGTGGCCATCGCCCAGGGCAATCTGACCATCCAGATCAGCGAAACTCCGGTGGCCAGCCAGCCCGGCCCGCTGGCGGAGGGCGGCGAGACCGAGGTGCTGCCCCGCACGCAGATCGATGTGGATGACGATAGCGACAAGAAACTGACCGTGCTGGACGAAGCCGTAACCCTTCAGGAACTGGTGGACGGGCTGAATGCCCTGGGCATTGGCCCGCGGGACATGATCTCCATTCTCCAGGCTTTGAAAACCGCTGGCGCGCTGCAAGCAGAAATCAGGACAATGTAAGATGGATCTGGCAAGCAATCAGATACACGCCTCTCAGGCCCGGATGGATAATGGCCGCCTTCAGGGCATCGCCCAGTCCCTCAACCGGCTCCGCGCGGACGGCGCCAGCGCCGGGGAAATCAGGGGCAAGGCCATGGAAGCGGCCAAGGAATTCGAGGCTGTCTTCATCGGGCAGATGCTGAAGCCGATGATGGAAACCGTGGAGGAAGACAGCCTGTTTGGTGGCGGCCCGGAGGCGGAAGCCTACAAATCGCTGATGATCGACGAGATCGGTTCCGAGATCGCCCGAAGCGGCGGCATCGGCATTGCCGATCAGGTGGCCCGTGAACTGTTGACATTGCAGGAGGCTCGGTAATGAGCAGAACCCCCGATCGATCAAACTCTCACACGCCTTTCACACCCGGCCTTCAGGCACGGCGCATCAAGGCGGAGAAGAAGACAGCCGACCCTGCCACCGCGTCCCTGGCCCCGGTGGCCGATGCCGGCCCGGATGAAGCCAGCCGCGCGCAGACCACGGACCCGGCCCCCAGGCTGACCGGTCGCGCGGCGGAACTGGAAAAGCTGACCAAGGCGCTGCGCCGGGTCCTGGAGCGGGAAACCGAGCTGCTGAAAGCCCGGCAGCCGCGCCGCGCCCGCGAACTGCACGGCGAAAAGAGCCGCCTGATGGCGGAATACCGGGATACGCTGAACAATCTGAAGATGAACACCACCTCCCTCGGCGACGAAGACAGCGCGGAACGCCGCCATATCAAGGCATTGACCAACTCCTTGCGCGACAGCCTGCGGGATCATGCCCGTGTGGTGCTGCGGCTCAAAGCGGTGGCCGAAGGGCTGGTCAAAAGCGTTGGCGAGGAAGTGGCCAAGCGCGATCGCCCGGTTATGGGCTATGGCAAGAACGCCACCTATCGCGCACCCGATACGGCCCATGCCACATCCCTCAGCCTGAACCAGACCATCTGACATGGCCGACCCGCTGACGCGGGTGCCGGACTCCCAACTGGTCGGCCAGACCATGACGCCCTCCGCCCCAGCCGGGCGCGGGGGGTCCGACCTGTTCACGGGGCATTTGCTGGACCCCGCTTCCCGCCCCCCTGGGGCGTCCGCCATGCCGGAGGGCGCCGAGCCGATCACGCTGACCCTGCCTGCGGCCATGCTGCGGCTTCTGGCAGCGTCCACCGGGCCAACGGGCCGTGGCCCACGGACGGAACAACCGCTTGTCAGCAACCAGCCGCAGCCTCTTGGTGCCCCCGCGAGCAGCCACCTGCTGGCCTCGCTGATCATGCCCGGCATGGTCACCCCGGGGCGTCGCACCGATCCCACCCGGCCCGGCAAGGGTGCCAGCAGGCAACGGCGAAAGAAGCGGCGTGGCAGGCCGCCCCACGGAACGCCCGAATAGGGGTTCGGATACCCCCGCCCTGCCCGGCGCGCCCGGACGATCCCTGCCCGGTCAGGCGCGCTGGCCCCGCCTGAAGGCAGTTTTTACCCCCCAACAGAACGACTCAAAATTCGCCCAGTCGCTCATAAAACTTCAATAAAATCATATTGTTATAAATTTTTAAAAATTGGCACAGGCGTTGCATTGCTTAGGGCCGAGCCGGAAAAAGTCCGGTGGAACAAGAGCGTTAGAGGAGGAGAGGACAATGAGCTTCTCGATCAATGTGAACAGCAGCGCCCTGAGCGCCCTGCGCAATCTGAACGGGACTAACCAGGAACTGGAAACCACCCAGTCCCGGATCAATACGGGCCTCAAGGTCAGTTCGGCCAAGGACAATGCGGCGGTCTTTTCCATCGCCCAGAAACTTCGCGCCGATCAGCGCGGCCTGAACGCCGTGCAGCAATCGCTGGACAGGGGCATTTCGGCCACCGATGTGGCCCTTGCAGCAGCCAATTCGATTTCCGACCTGTTGCTGGAAATGAAGGAAAAAGCCGTGGCGGCGGCGGACCAGGGGCTGGACAGCGCCAGCCGCGTGGCGCTCAGCCAGGACTTCACCCAGCTTCGGGACCAGATCACCTCCATCGTCACCAATGCCGAATTCAATGGCACGAACCTGGTGGATGGCGGCAATGACGCGGTGGTGGCGATCACCAATTCCGATGCCGACCAGACCTTCACGGTGGCCCATGAAAACCTGACCCTCGGCGGCGGCAATATCACCATTTCCGGCACCCAGAACATCCTGACCCAGGACACGGCATCTGTTGCCGTAAGCAGTCTCAACGCCTCCATTTCCAACATGAACTCGGTGCTGACCCGGTTTGGCTCCGGCGCCACCGGGCTGGAACAGAGCCGCGAATTCGCGGGCCTGCTGTCCGACGTGGTGGAAACCGGGATCGGCAATCTGGTGGATGCGGACATGGCCAAGGAAAGCGCCAACCTTCAGGCATTGCAGGTGAAACAGCAGCTTGGGGTTCAGGCCCTGTCCATCGCCAACCAGTCGCCGCAGACCATCCTGTCGCTGTTCGGCGGCTAAGCGGATCGGTCACAGCGCACCGGTACGGCTCAAACGCTCTTGTTTCGGGAAAGACCCGGTCGGCAAATCCGACCGGGTCTTTTCATGGCATTCGCAAATACCGACTAAAACGCCAGAATTCAGGCCAGTCCCAGCGCGCGGGACAATGCGGCCACCACACGATCCGGCCCGTCTTCCGGCAGATCGGGATAAATGGGAAGGCTGAGCGCCGCCGCATAATAGCCATCCGCCCCCGGCAGAGCGGTACCGTCATGGCGCTCGGCAAAAAAGGGCTGGCGGTGCAAAGGGATATAATGCACCTGCGTGCCGATGCCGTCCGCCTTCAAACGCGCCATCACACGCGCGCGGCTCGTGCCCGCCGCCTGAAAATCCACCTGAACCGGATACAGATGCCAGCCGCCGGAAGTTTCGCTTCCCCGCGCCACGGGCCGCACCAGGTGCGGCGGCAGATGCCGACCGATCAGATCGTCATAGCGGGCGGCAATGTGGGCACGGGCGGCAATGAAACGATCCAGCTTGGCAAGCTGGCTGAGCCCCAGGGCACAGTGCAGATCGCTGGCCCGGTAATTGAAGCCCAGTTCCGCCATTTCATAATACCAGGGATTGGGGTCACCGCTTTCCCGGTCAAAGGCGAGCGCCTTGTTGGTCCAGTTGGCGGCATTTCGTTCCATGGCGTGGGAGCGCAGCCGCCTTAGCCGCGCCGCGGTCTCCCCGTCCCGGCAGGTAATGACCCCGCCCTCCCCCATGGCGATCGCCTTGACCGGGTGCAGGGAAAAGGTGCCCAGCCTCTCATGCCGCCCGCTGCCGGGGGCCGCCCCGTCCCCGTGGCGGGCACCCAGCGCATGGCAGCAATCGGTGATCATGACGAGTTCGGCCTGATCCAGAATCGGGGACAGGGCCGCCATATCCAGCAAATGACCGTTCAGATGCACCCCCACCACGGCTTTGGCCTGCGGTGCCCGGTCAAGCGCCGCCCTGAGCGTATCCGCCGTCATCAGGCCGCTATCCGGGTCCACGTCCGCGAACACCACCTCCGCCCCCGCCATCAGCATGGCGCTGGCACTGGACAGAAAGGTTATGGCGGGAACAATCACCTGATCGCCCGGCCCGATCCCGGCAGCGATCGCCGCCAGGTGCAGCGCAGCGGTTCCATTGGCCACCACAACGGCTTC
Organism: Yunchengibacter salinarum; assembly: GCF_037658235.1. NCBI lineage: Bacteria > Pseudomonadati > Pseudomonadota > Alphaproteobacteria > Kordiimonadales > Kordiimonadaceae > Yunchengibacter > Yunchengibacter salinarum. Next base: position 23,371 of record NZ_JBBJLN010000007.1, read on the forward strand.
GCGGGCCCCCACCACGTCGGCGAAGGCCGCCTCGAAGCGATCCGCCATGGGCCCGGATGTCAGCGGGCCGTTCTCCAGAACCTCCACCACGGCGGCCACATCGCCCGCATCCAGGCTATGGCGACCATAAGGCAAGAACGCATCAGTCATGATACTTCCTACAGCGTTTCAAGCACGCTGCGCAGAGCCTGCCCGTCCAGCCACTGGTCATTGGTGTCGCTGGAATAGGCAAAACCTTCCGGCACCGGCTTGTAGCCCTTGTCCCGCAGGGATTTCCGGGTGCGGAAGGTCCATTCCGGCTCGATCACATAGCGGTCCCCCATGTCCAGCGTATGGGGGGCGGCGTGTTCCGTGATCATGATTTCGTGCAACTTCTCGCCGGGGCGAATGCCCACCACCTTGTGCGGCATATCGGGGTCGATGGCACGGGCCACATCGGTGATCAGCGTAGAAGGGATCCTGGGCACGAAAATCTCCCCGCCACGCATCAGGTCAAGGCAGGAAAGGGTGAAGCGCACCGCCTCGTCCAGTGTGATCCAGAAACGGGTCATACGGGTATCGGTGATGGGGAAATGATCGCCGCCCTCGGCCTTCAATTTGCGGAAATAGGGGATCACGCTCCCGCGGGAGCCCAGCACATTGCCATAGCGCACCACGGAAAAGCGGGTGCCGCCCGCGCCCGCGGTGGCATTGGCCGCGACGAATATCTTGTCCGAGGCCAGCTTGCTGGCGCCATATAGATTGATCGGGTTTACGGCCTTGTCGGTGGACAGCGCGATCACCTGCCTCACATCACAGCGGATCGCCGCGTGCACCACGTTCTCCGCGCCGATCACATTGGTATTGATACATTCAAAGGGATTGTATTCCGCCAGTGGCACCTGCTTCTGGGCCGCCGCATGGAACACCACGTCCACATCCCGGAAAGCCATCATCAGCCGATCCCGGTCGCGCACATCCCCGATGAAAAACCGCACCCGGTCCAGTTCAGCCTTGGTCAGGCTGTTCTGTATCTCGAAATGGGCGAATTCCCCCCGTGCCAGAATGACGATGCGGGGAATATCGGAATTGTCCAGCAGGTACCGCAGCAGTCGCCGCCCGAAAGAACCGGTTCCCCCCGTAATCAGTATCGATCGGATAGACATAAGCGCATCACTTCCATCTTGCACGGGCCACTGCTTGCTCGATGCGAGGCACACCCCCCGGAGGGGCGTATCTTGCGCACCCCGGTCGGCACCGGCCCCTGCCCCAACCCCTTTCTACATAGCCCGCGCGCCGGATGGGCGTCAAACCCCCATAGCGGAGAGGCATACAGCGGCGTCAGGCCCGCCCTTCCCGGCCCCTGCCTTGACAGCACGGGACCGATGCGCGGATACTTGAATCCGGCCGGGAAAACACACCCCCGGCACGGTTCTTGCTCCGTCCGTGGCAGACCGAAACCAGCCGGTGGCGGGCTTGCCACCCCATTGCTGCAGGAGGGAGAAAACTCTCATGGCCAGGCGATTTGCACTGATCGGCGCCGCCGGATATGTGGCCCCGCGCCATCTGCGGGCCATCCGGGATACAGGAAACGTGGTGCTGGCCGCGCTGGACCCAAGCGATTCCGTCGGCATTCTGGACAGCTACTTCCCGGACTGTCACTTTTTCACCGAGTTCGAGCGGTTCGATCGCCATGTGGACAAGATGCGCCGCAATGGCGACGGGCTGGACTGCGTGTCCATCTGCTCGCCCAACTATCTGCACGACAGTCATATCCGCTTTGCCCTGCGTTCCGGCAGCCGCGCCATCTGTGAAAAGCCGGTGGTCATGAACCCCTGGAACATCGACGCCTTGCAGGAAATAGAGGCGGAAACCGGGCAGAGCGTGAACACCATTCTGCAATTGCGCCTGCACCCCGCCATTCAGGCCCTGAAACAGGACGTTACGACATCACGCCGGGACAGCAAGCGCGAAGTGGATCTGACATACATAACATCCCGCGGGCGATGGTACGGCGTGTCCTGGAAAGGGGATGTGCGAAAGTCCGGCGGCGTGCCCACCAATATCGGGGTGCACTTCTTCGACATGCTGCACCATCTGTTTGGCCGGGTTCAGGAAAATCACCTGCACCTGAACACGAACACCACCGCCTCCGGCTATCTGGAATATGAAGGGGCGCGCGTGCGCTGGTTCCTGTCCACCGATGCCGAAACCCTGCCGGACGACGTGCGCGCGGAAGGTCAGCGCACCTACCGCTCCATCAGTATTGACGGCAAGGAACTGGAATTTTCCAGCGGATTTACCGACCTGCACACGGAAAGCTACAGGGAAATCCTGGCGGGCCGCGGTTATACGCTGGAAGACACACGCTCGGCGGTGGAGACCGTCTCGGCGCTGCGGCGCATGAAAACCGGCCCGATCCGGGGGGAAAGCCACCCCCTGCTGCACCGGATCGGCCAGGTGGCATGACGGGTTTGAGCGACCTCAGCCTTGGCATCATCACCTATGACCACCCGCACCTGAAAACGGATCAGGTGGTCAGCCGCCTGCTGGCGCAGCACCGCTTTCAAAACGTGGTGCTGTTCACCCTGCCCTTCACGCCCCGCCCCGCGCGGCCAGTCCTGTTCAACCACCGACCCGACCAATCCACAGGTCGCGATCCTGCCGGACTGGCTGGCGCTTATGGCCTTGCCGTGGAACCGTGGGACGGCAAGGCCCCCATCGGGCCGATGGATAACTATGTGATCACCGGAGCGGGCCTGATCGACCCGGCGCTTGCCCTTGGCGGCCCCGTCCTCAACGCCCATCCGGGCCTGATCCCCACCGCACGCGGACTGGATGCGTTCAAGTGGGCGATTCATGACGGCCTGCCGCTTGGAATCACCCTGCATGAAATCGACGCGGCGGTGGACAGCGGCACCGTCCGCGCCTATGCCCGCACGCCCGTCCGGGCCGACGATAGCCTTGCCGACCTAGCCGCGCGTCATTATGAAAATGAGATCACGTTGCTGGCCGACTTTCCTCGCCATCTGCATAATCGGCCCAAGGCGCACCTTCCCGCGAACGCACCACGCAAACGCATGGGGCGGGCGACGGAAAAAGAAATGATTACGCGCTTTCCGGGCTATCGCGAAAAATACATCACCACAGGGACGGAGCCTCATCAGCCATGAAGTTCATAGACCTGGACGCCCAGATGGAAGCCATGCGCCCGGCCATCGACCGCCGCATCAAGTCCGTACTGGATCATGGCAAATTCATCATGGGCCCGGAAGTACGGGAACTGGAATCCGCGCTGACGGAGCGGGTGGGCGTGCGCCACTGCCTGAGCTGCGCCAATGGCACCGACGCGCTGCAACTGGCGCTGATGGCGCTGGGCGTGGGACCGGGCGACCTGGTGTTCACCACCGCTTTTTCCTTTTTCGCCACGGCGGAAGTGATCGCGCTTCAGGGTGCCACCCCGGTTTTCGTGGATATCGACCCCGGAACATACAATCTTTGCCCCGACGCGCTTGAGGCCGCCATTCTTGAGGCCAAAGGCGGGAATGGTCGCCTGGCCGCCATCATCGCGGTGGATCTTTTCGGCCTTCCGGCGGACTATCCCCGGCTTGAAGCCATCGCCCGGCGCCACGGACTGGCTCTGATCGAGGACGCGGCCCAGGGATTCGGTGGCGCCATCGGCGACCGACAGGCGGGCAGTTTCGGCGACATCGCCACCACCAGCTTCTTCCCCGCCAAGCCACTGGGCTGCGCCGGGGATGGCGGCGCCGTCTTCACCAACCGGGATGACCTGGCCGAGCGGGTGGCCTCCCTGCGTCTGCACGGGCGGGGGGCCGAAAAATACGACAATGTGCGGATCGGCATGAACAGCCGGCTGGATACGCTGCAAGCCGCCATCCTGCTGGAAAAACTGACCCATCTGGATCAGGAACGCGCCGCCAAGGACGCCATTGCCGAAACCTGTCGCGCGCGGCTTGCCGGCCGGTTCCAGATGCAGGCAGAACCAACGGGCTTCGCAAGCGCCCACGCGCTTTTCACCCTGCGCGCCCCCGATAATTCTCGGAACGCGCTAATGGCATCCCTCGAAAAGGCGGGCATCCCCTGCGGCATCTATTACCCCAGGGCCCTGCCGGACCAGACGGCTTTCAACGGCACCGCGCACCCGCCCTGCATTGAGGCCCGCAAAGCGGCCATGGAGGTGTTCAGCATTCCGTTCCACGCCTATCTGGCAGAAGAAAATCTGAACCTTATCCTTAAAAAGTTAATCGAAGCGTGCTGACCCTATCCTGGTCAAATCAAATGCCTGGCACTCAATCTTTCCCATTCCTGTGGGCTCAAGTCCTGATGTTTCATTAAAATCTGCCGTGTCAACTCCCGGTTTTCTGCGTTAACCGGATCCGCCTCTCTTGGAATATAGTCGTCGATATAAAATCTCGGCCAAACGTCAAAGTCATTTGTCTTGGCGCGATCAAGGCTGTCCAAAATATCTTGCGCGCGCTTTACATGGCCATAATTACGCGCCGCATAAAGATGTGCAGCCTCAGCCATTTTCACCCTGCGTTCGCGATCAACAATGAGACGGGCCAACTGGTCTTTAAAACACCGAGCATTAGCAGCCTCTACTGGTGCCGAACCTTCCTGAACCGGCACAATATCAGAACGCAAACCAGTTATCACAGCACACCCGCAATACATTGCCTCCGCTGCCAAACGTGCGGGTTTAAGGTTAAAAAGCTGGTCAATTACAATGTCAGTATCACGCAATATCTCCAATACTTCTTTATTTGGACGATTTTGTATTATTTCAAAATCAAATTGATATCCTTCACTCTTCAATGCCTCCACAGATTCAATAATTTTTTCGGTGCCCTTAAATTTCGGAGCTGTCGGCGCGTGAACCACAAGAGGTCGTTCTCTAGCCGGAATTCGATAAGTGAGAACGTCTTGACGGATCGTGGGAGGACTCTCAAAAAATGGCCTTACAGCCATGGTCATGCACCCCATACTCCCCCATAACGTATCCGCCGAGCGCTCAGCCAATCGTAATATTTTGAGCTTCTGATTCATCGTAAGCCCCCGATCATCTGATGTCTCACGCACCAATGGAGGAGGATCAAAATCATTTAATTCTGAAAATTGAATGAAAGCATCATGCACACGAACGTCTGAACCATTAAATATACATATAACTTTTTTCCCAATATTCTTCAAAAATTCAATTTCTTCAAGGTTTCCAATATAACTTCTTCCAAATTGGAAAATATACAAGTCATAACTTGTGAAATAATTATAAAGGTTATCTATTTTATATTTATCATAATACAAAAATTCAAGCGGATTTGATTGAAATTTTCTGAATGATTTCATATTTTCAACAATATCAGTATACTCATCATATTTATTATATTTATAAAGTTTTGGCTCAGACCAAAGACAGGTATGAACTTCATGACCCAAACTTTTCAGGCCCGCACTGACGTCAGATATTATAGAGGCAATCTCTTGAGTTCCAAAAAATATCTTCATCTTATTTTCCTTTTATTTAGATTTATGTTTCAAGTATTTCTGAAAGAAACACAAATTTTCCGTATATCCCAAAAGCATAAAGAGAACCTTGCGGATGCCCAGCCGACCTCTTACGCTCCGAAAGCGGTCACAAAAACACGAGGTGCAACAAATGTCCTGCCCTGTCTGTCAGTCAACAAATCTCAACTCTTTCTATCCGGAACACCGGGGTCATTGTGTATCATCCGACCAAATGGTGGTTCCTGATTGCAGTATCATGAATAGAGTTTGTCAAGACTGCGGATTAGTTTTCAACATGTCAGGCGTACGTGAGAACATTGACGACTTTTACAAAAATATGTACCAACTGATGATGTTCAGTAAAGATTCGGAGATTAAATCATTTACAAATGATGGCGCAAAGTCTCAATCGCAACGCTCATGCGATTTTTTTCTTGAGATGGTGAACCCCAACCAGGGTGCGCGAATTCTCGAAGCAGGCGCAGGAAAAGGGTTTTTTATGGGGCATTTGCAAGACAAGCGCCCTGATCTTGAATTGCACGCTTTCGAGCCAGGAAAAGCATATGAAATTTTAAAAGAAAAATTGCCTGATGTTGAAATAGAACGATGTGATTATACTGAGTACCAGAAGGACGAAGGAACCTATGATGTGGTGCTATCATTGGGAGTCCTTGAACATGTCCAGAACCCCCTGGACATGCTGAAATGGAAGCGCGCCCTCCTCAAAGAAGGTGGGATATGCTTTATTCGAGTCCCCGATTTCACCAAAAATCCGAATGATGTTTTCACAGTTGATCACCTATCAAAATTAACACCTGAAAGTATTCGAAACCTTGCGAGCCGAGCCGGATTTTCTGTAAAAGACATCCGTCACATGGGGGTGGCCGTTCACGCCGCACTGATCGCAGACCGTGAACCGGTTTCCAATCCTTACAATCCCGTATCCGAAAACCAGGATATCGTTCACAAAAACGAAGAGTTTGCACGCGCGGCAATGAGCGCGATTGAAAACGCACGCGAGTCAGCAAAAAGGGATGGTAGCCAGTGGGCCATTTTTGGCCTGGCCGCTTCAGGTCTGTTTGCACCTTTCTACCTTGGGTTTCCCCCTGACGAGATCGCGGCCTATCTTGATGATAATGACAGCATCTGGGGGAATTCAATTCATGGGCGCCCAATCCAAGGCCCCCAGAAAATCCCGGAACTGGGGATCAAACATGTGGCACTGGTAATCAGTCCTGTTTATTTTGAGAAGGTCCGCCCTCGCATTGAAGAGATAGGGGCAAAGGTGCACCTTCCAGAGGTATGATTATCATTTTACAATCAGTCCCTGCGAAATCAGGCAGCGCCATATAAGTCTTACAAAACGCCATGGGAACGTGCGGTGCCGTCCATGTCAAAGGCTTCGCAGAACTGGTTCAGATACAGCAGGGACCAGATCAGGAGGCGGCGGTTTTCCCGCCCCTCCAGATGATCCGACACCATGTCCATGATCTCGTCGGGGTCCAGATAGTCATAGATGCGGGCGTTTCGGTCCAGCAAGGTTTCGCGCACGAAGTCGATGCTCTCCCCTTTGAACCAGCTTTCATCCGGCGCGCTGAAGCCCTGCTTGATGCCTTCGGAAATCTCCTTCGGCACATAGCGGCCAAGCACCTTGCGCAGCACTTTCTTGCCGTCGCGCGTCTGGTGATAAAAGCGCTTCAGCTTGCCGGGTTCGTTTTCATCCAGCTTCTTGATTTTTGCAAGATTTGCCAGCTTCCATTTCACCGGCACCTGCATGGCGAAATCCACCAGATCATTATCCAGAAACGGTACGCGCGCCTCCAGCCCATGGGCCATGGACAGCTTGTCCTCCACCACAAGCAGGCCGTGCAGAAAGGTGCGCGCCTCGAAATACAGGGAATGGTTCACATAGTCCTCGGGGCGCGTCAGGCCCGGCGCGTGCTTTTGGAACACGTCGCGGAAGATATCCCGCGTCCATACATCGCCAACCCGCTCCCGGATGGGGGCCACGGCGCGCCACAGCCGGGAATTGGGGATCAGTCGCTGCCAGAAAGCGTAATAGCGGTCGATATAGTCCTCAAAATCATGAGCCTGAACCGTGCGATAATAGCGCCACGGATAGCCCGCGAACATTTCGTCCCCGCCAGTGCCGGACAGCATCACCTTGTTGAACCGGCTCGCCAGGTCACTGGCATAGAAATTGGGATAGCTCTGCCCTACCCGTGGTTCTTCCAGGTGCCATGTCATGTTGCGAATGGCACGCTCCATATCACCGGCCTTGAGCACCATCTCATAGTGGCGGGTCTTGAACAGATAGGACATGTGTTCGGCCTTGGGCCGCTCATCCATCGCCTGCTCCAACCCTGAGGCGGAATATCGGTCGAACCCGATGGTGAAGGTGGTCATGTCCTCGATATCACGGGAAGCGATGCAGGCCAGCGCCCCCGTATCCATTCCGCCCGACAGGTACGACCCCACCGGCACGTCGCTCACCAGTTGACGCTTCACCGCCTGTTGCAGCAGGCGATCCAGTTCCTCCACATAATCCGCTTCGGCAAGCCCCTGCTCCACGTCACGGAAGTCATAATCCCAATAGATGACCCGCCTGGGAACATCGGGCCGATCCACCGGCACCACCATATAGCTGCCGGGGGTCATCAGGCTCACCCCGTCGAACAGCGTCTTGTTGGTGAAAAAGTTCTGAAAGGTGAGATATTCCACCAGCCCGTCACAATCCATGCGAGCCTGAAGTAGGCCGGAGGCCAGGAGCGCCTTCACCTCGGACCCGAACAGAAAGGTATCGCCCGTCCAGGCCACATAAAGCGGCTTGATGCCATAGCGATCGCGGGCCAGCAGAAGATCCCGCCGCTCCCCGTCCCAGAACGCCAGCGCGAACATGCCGTTGAACCGTTCCAGCGCATCCGGGCCCCATTGCATCAGGGCGTGCAGCACCACTTCCGTGTCGCTGGTGGAGCGAAAGACATGCCCCAGTCCCTCCAGGTCACGGCGCAGCTCACGGAAATTGTACAGCTCTCCATTATAGACCAGCGCGAAGCGCCCATCCGCCGAAATCATCGGCTGGTGCCCCGCCGCGCTCACATCCAGCACCGCCAGCCGACGATGCCCCAGACCCATGGCACCATCCGTATACACGCCTTCTCCGTCCGGCCCGCGATGGGCGAGACTTCGGGCCATGACTCTGAGACGGCGCGGTTCCGCCGCGCGCCCGTCACCGTGAATCAAGCCCGTAATGCCACACATACAGTCTCTCCAAAACCTGACCGGCCCCATCGGCCACCCCGTTCCCCGGCCTGCCCATGGCCACGCAAGAATGATGCCGGTCACTGGAAACGCGCCCGACTGGCCCCGTTTTTGCTTGTTGCCCGGTCACCTTGCCCAACCCGGCTTTTTCAACCTTACGCCCAACGGCCTTTTGGATTAAACCCTTTTAAAACGGGCGAAAAAATGGAAGGGAAGAAACGCATGGATCTCACCGGCAAACGCATTCTGATGATCGGTGGCGCAGGGCTGATCGGCTCGCACACGCTGGACCAGCTTCTGGCCGAGGATGTGCGCGAAATCATCATCTATGACACTTTCACCCGTGGCACCATGGCGAACATAGCGGGCGCCCTTGAAGACCCGCGGGTGCGTCTGTTCGAGGCGGGCGGCGACATCACCCAGACAGACATACTGGCCGCGGCCATGGATGGGGTGGATGGCGTATTCCATTTTGCCGCGCTCTGGCTGCTGCAATGTTATGATTATCCCCGCGCGGCGTTCGACGTGAATATCGCCGGCACCTTCAATGTGATGGAAGCCTGCGTGAAGGCGGGCGTAAAGCGGCTGGTCTATTCTTCCTCCGCCTCGGTTTACGGCGATGCGGCCTATGACCCGATGGACGAAGAACACCCCTTCAACAACCAGAATTTCTATGGCGCCACCAAAATCTGCGGCGAAGCCATGCTGCGCGCTTTCCACCACCGGTACGGGCTGGATTATGTGGGTCTGCGCTATATGAATGTGTACGGCCCCCGGCAGGACTATAAAGGCGCCTATATCGCGGTCATGATGAAAATGCTGGATGCCATTGATCGCGGCGAAGGCCCCACCGTGATCGGGTCCGGCGCGGAAGAGTTCGATTTTGTCGCCGTGGAGGATTGCGCGCGGGCCAATATCTGCGCCATGAAGGCGGCGGCCACGGATCGATTCTACAATGTGGGAACCGGCAAGCGCACCAGCCTGAAAACACTGGCGGAAAAGCTGGTCACACTCACAGGCAGCGAACAGCCGGTCCAGTACCGTCCCGCCACCCACAAGGGGCTGGTGAAAAGCCGTGTGGGCGCCGTCGAGCGGGCGCGGGACGAACTCGGCTTCGAGGCGCGCATCGATCTGGAAGACGGCCTTGAACGGTTGATCCGGTGGCGTAACAGCCAGAAAGCCTGAACATCACGGCCCTTGGACAGTCCAACCGAAAAGGAACACGGCCATGCCGGACAGCACCCCATCCAGACGCATCCAGATCGCCGAGCCGGACACCGGGCGAGACGAATGGGAAGCCCTGCGTGAGCCGGTGGAAAGCGGCTGGCTGACCCAGGGGCCGAAGGTCAAGGCATTCGAAACCGCCTTTGCCGAACGCCACGCCGTACCCAGGGCACTGGCCACCACAAGCTGCACCACGGCGCTGCATCTGGCGCTGGTCGCGCTCGGCATCAGCGCGGGGGACGAAGTGATCGTACCCGCCTTCACCTGGATCGCCACCGCCAATGTGGTGCTTTATTGCGGCGCCACCCCGGTGTTCGCCGATGTGGACCCGCACAGCTTCAATCTGGATATGGACGATGCGCTGAGCCGTGTAACGCCGCGCACCCGCGCCATCATCCCGGTGCATCTGTTCGGGCTCTGCGCGGACATGGACCGCTTGAAGGCGGGCCTGCCCGACCATGTGGCCGTGATCGAGGACGCGGCCTGCGCCGCCGGAGCCAGCTACAAGGGACGCCCGGCGGGCAGCCTGGGGGATGCCGCGGCATTCAGCTTTCACCCGCGAAAATCGATCACCACCGGCGAAGGCGGCATGGTCACCACCATGAACGAAGCGCTGGCGGATCATATGGAAAAACTGCGCAATCACGGCGCGGAAGTGAGCGAGGAGCAGCGCCATCACGGCCCCCGCCCCCATATCATGCCTGAATTCAACATGCTGGGCTTCAATTACCGCATGACCGATCTTCAGGGCGCGGTGGGGCTGGTGCAACTTGGCAAGCTGGACCGCTTCATCGACGAACGGGCGGACGCCGCCGCCCGGTACAGGGACGCCCTCGCCGATCTGGACTGGCTGCACTGCCCCCAGGAACCGGAAGGCGGGCGGCACGCCTGGCAGGCATTCGTCACCTGCGTGGACGAGCGCCGCAGCCCCATGCCACGCAATGCCATCATGGACCGGCTTAATGAGGCGGGCATCGCCACGCGCCCCGGCACCCATGCGGTGCATATGCAGGGCTATTACCGGGAGCGCTTCAATATTGAACCCGATGCCTTTCCCGGCGCCCGTCAGGCAGCGGAGCACAGTCTCGCCATTCCCCTGCACAACCGGATGTCACAGGCGGACTATGAGCGTGTGGTGGTTGCCTTGAAAGCCATCTAACCCAACCCCGGCAAAGGATCGACCCCATGGATGTTTCCGACCTTTTTCACGCGCCACCCCGGATTGACGAAGACGGCCTTTTGCATCTTGCCAAAACGACTGAGGCGCGCCCCAATCAGGACCAGACCACCGATGCCTTTTCGGAGAAATGGGATCAATACGCGAAAGAGGACGCCAACGAGCAGAACAAGCTGGTAACTTTTCAGCGCCGCTGGTTCTGCACCTTGTACGGTTTCGAGTCCGAGGCCGCACTCAAGGCGCATCTCGCCAATGTCTCCACCATACTGGATGCCGGTGCCGGGCTCGGCTACAAGGCGGCATGGCTCGCCGGTCTGGCGCCCCATGCCCGCGTGATCGCCATGGACACCTCCGACGCCATTCGCATCGCCAGGGACACTTATGGCGCCGAGCATCCCAACATCGCCTTTGTCCGGGGGGATATCGCGACCACCGGCCTGACACCCGGATGCATTGATCTGACCCTGTGCGATCAAGTCATCATGCATACGGAAGACCCGCGGGAGACATTGAAGGAACTGGCCCGCGTCACCGCACCGGCAGGCGAAGTGCTGTGCTACTGGTATGCACGCAAGGCGCTGCCCAGGGAACTGGTAGATGATTATTTCCGCGCCAATGTGGCCCGCTACAGCACGGAAGAGCTGTGGGAGCTGGCGGACGGGCTGACCGAGTTGGGGCGCCGTCTCAGCGACCTGGACACCCGCTTCACCGCACCGGATATCCCGCTTCTCGGCATCAAGGGCGGCGAATACGACATTCAGCGGTTCATTTACTGGCATTTCCTTAAATGCTTCTGGAGCCCGGAGCTTGGCGAAGCCACGTCCCGTATGACCAATTTCGACTGGTATTCCCCATCCAACGCCAAACGTTTCAGTTCGGAGGAAGTCAGCGCGGACCTTACCGCCGCCGGCCTTGAAAGCGTGTATTTCCATGAAGAGGAAGCCTGCTATTCCGGGCGCTTCCGGCCAGTGGCCTGAGACCGTCGCTTTTTACGCGCCCGGATACTTGGCCCGGACCGTGCATGTCGCTATACAGACAGAATACCGCCCGGCTAACGGAGAGACACCATGACTCATGTTCACCCCCAACCGGATACGCTGCTGGAACCCGTCCCCTGCACCCGCGCGGACTGGGAAGTGAGCGCGAGCGACGCACCCGGCATCAAGCGGGCCTATGACCGCCTTGGCTTCTGCCTGATCCCGGATCTGCTGACCGCCAGGGACCTGCAAACCCTGCGGGACGCATACGACTCCGCCGTGGCCGACGGCGCCCTGCAACTGGCCAAGGATGAATTACCGCCGCAGCCGGATGCCGCCTATCGCCATCCCGCCTTTTTCGACATGGTGCTCGACGATCGCATCCTCGCCATTGTCCGCAAGCTGATCGGCGACCAGGTGGAAATTCATCACACCAAGATCAACTCCATGCCCGTTGAGCCCGGCGACAAGGCCCGCATCAACTGGCATCAGGACTATGCGCTGGCCCCCCACACCAATGGCGACATGGTGACCGTCGGCATTCATCTGGATGACGAAACCGAGGACCACGCCCCACTGCGCTTTATTCCGGGCAGCCACACCTGGGGCGTGCTGCCCCATGACGAGGACGGGAAATTCCTGTACCAGTGCCGGGATCTGGATATGCTGGACAGCCAGCCCCAGCAAACCGTCAGCCTCAAGGCCGGCGATGTTACCATGCACCACACGCTTGCCGCCCATGCCACCGGGCCGAAGCGCGCCACCGGGCCGCGCCGGCTGGTGGCATTTCATTATCGGGCCGCGGACGCCGTGCAGCTTGCCGGCCCCATCTACAAAATCACCGGCACCCCGGCCACCAGAGTGGATGAGATCCGCTATGCCCGCTTCTTTGACGGCTCCCGCGTGATGCTGCGCGGGCGGCACGGGCGCCTTTACGACATTTATGGCAAGCTGGCGCCGGATACATGACAGCGGCGCAGGCCACCCATATCCGGGTCGAGGAAAACGCCCTGGACGGGCCCGTCTTTAATGCTCTTGAGCAGACCATGCCCGCCTTTGAGTCCGCGGCCCCCTATGGCGCGCCCGCCTTCTGGCGTTTTCTGGAAGTCGCGGCAGAGGCGCCTGTCACGGTGCTCACGGCCTGGCGCGGGGAGACACTGACGGGTGTTCTGCCCTTCGCGCGGCGGGAGGAGGCCATCGGCCCGCTGATCAACAGTATGCCCTGGTTCGGCAGCCTGGGCGGCTGCTGGTTGAAGCGACGCGCTGACGGGGAAATCCGCGATGCCCTGATCGCCGCCTTTCACCAATTTCTGAAGCGGGAAAACGTGGCAAGCGCCACGCTGCATCTTCCGCCGGAAGAAACGCGGCGCGCCTATTGCAGGCCCCTGTCCGGCTATGTGGTGGTGCCCAGCGACCGGCTGTGCCAGATCACACCCCTGCCGGACCCGGACCCGCCGGAAACCCTTGACGAGCGCCTCATGGCCACATTGCGCGGGCGAATGCGCCGCCCGGTGCGCAAGGCGCTGAAGACCGGGCTGGAAGCAACAAAAATCACCGCCAATGAGCCCGACTGTGAAGATCACTGGCGCCGCTTTCACACATGGCACAAGGCCAATATGGATGCCGTGGGCGGTCGCCACAAAAGCCTTGAAGCCCTGACCGCCCTGCGTCGCACCCTGCCTGAGCATATGGCCGCCCTGCGCGTTGCATGGCGGGAAGGCACGCCAGTCTCCTACCTGCTCACCCTGGCATATGGCGATCGGGTGGAGTATCTCATGCCCGGCATTTCCGCCGAGGGGCGGCCCATGCAGGCCAATCCGTTCCTGCTCTGGCACGCCATGCGCGCCGCCGCGGCTGACGGCTATCGCTTTTGGAACTGGGGCGGCACATGGCCCAACCAGACCGCCCTGCACCATTTCAAGGCAGGTTTCGGGGCGGAGGATCACCGCTATATGACACTGGCCCTGATCCGGGATGACGCGGTGGAAAGCCTGGCCAGCCAAATGCCCCGCCTGCGCGCGGCCCATCCCGATTTTTTCATTGCGCCAGACAGCGCGATTCTACGGCTCAACCCGGCGGACCTGCCGGAGTGAAAGGGGGTTTCATGTCATGAAAACCGTCTTCGACACGGAAGAAGAAGCGAGCGACTTTGACGTGCACCCGCGCTTTTATCTGGATCATTATGATCCCCGCCGCCACGATCCGGTGGATGCCCGCAACCGGGCGGCCACGCGGGACATTCTTAAAACCCGCCTGTCCATCCCGGCGGAGAAATGGCAGAATCTGGAAGAGCGCGGCCTGATATGACCCGTCCACCGCCCCACCCACATTTTCCGAAAGGGAACTAGCCATGTGCGGTCTGCTCGGCTGGTTCACTCCCCGCCCCGCCCCCGACGACGCCGCCCGGTTCGATACGGCTCTCGACCGGCTGGCCCATCGCGGCCCGGACGACCGGGGCGTTTTCGCGCATCAAACAGCCAAAGGGCATCTGCGCCTGGGACACAGGCGCCTGTCCATTATCGACCTGTCCGCCGCCGGGCACCAGCCCTTCCAGTCAACGGATGGACGGTATATTCTTGTTTTCAATGGGGAAATATACAATTACCGGGAATTGCGCGATGCCCTCGCCGCCGAAGGCGTGGTCTGCCGCACCCGCACCGACACCGAAGTGCTGCTGGAAGCGTGGCGCCACTGGGGCCGGGATGTGCTCCCGCGCCTGATCGGCATGTTCGCCTTTGCCGTTTTGGATCGCCACAATGACCGGCTGGCCCTGGTTCGGGACGGTTTCGGCATCAAGCCGCTCTATTATGGCTGGCACGATGGCGCCTTCCTGTTCGGCTCGGACATCCGGGCACTCAGGACCCTGATGCCCGACCCCGCCCTGAACATGCGCGCGGTATTCCGCTATCTCCACGATCTGGACTATGATCAGGACGGCGAGACCTTTCTGGACGGCCTGCGCCAGCTTCCGCCCGGCCATGTGATGGACCTGCCCCTGACTCAGGACGCCAGTATCAGCCAGCACACCGCCCCGCCCCAGCAGCGCTGGTGGCATCCCGGCATCGGGGCGCGCCCGGACCTGTCCTTCACGGATACCGTCGCCGCGCTCAGGGAAACCTTTCTGCACTCGGTACGGCTACACATGCGCAGCGATGTGCCGCTCGGTGTGGCGCTATCCGGGGGCATCGATTCCGCCGCCATTGCCGGCGCCGTACGCCATCTGGAGCCGGACGCAGACCTTGCCACCTACAGCTTCATTGCCGATCATCCGCGGCTGTCCGAAGAACGCTGGGTGGACCTGTCCAATGCGGCCACGGGCGCGACCCCGAACAAGACCACAATTACCCGCGACGTTCTGATCCGTGATCTGGACCGCTTCATAACCGCCCAGGGGGAGCCCTGTTCCGGTTTGACCGTTTTTGCCCAGTTCCGGGTGAATGCAGCGGCCCACGAGGATGGCATCAAGGTATTGCTCGAAGGTCAGGGCGCGGATGAGCTTCTCGGCGGTTATGACGGCTATGCCCCCCAGAGACTGGCCAGCCTGATCGAAACGGGCCAATGGGGGAAAGCCCGGCACTTCTTCCGGGGCTGGTGCCGCTGGCCGGGCCGCAAGACCTCGGCAGCCCTGCGCCGGGCAGTCCTGCAGGAACTGTTCGCCCGCCGCCGTCCGGCGCCCGTGAACCCAGCCACCACTCCCTGGCTGGACCTGACCCCTTTTCAGGCCGCAGGCATTCCATTCACAGCCCCTTTCCACCGGGCACGAAACCCGGCCCGGGGGCGGCGCGTGGCCAATCAGATGCGCGCCAGGGCGCTGGAATTCGGCCTTCCCCGCCTGTTGCGGCACGGCGACCGGAACGCCATGCATTTTTCCATAGAGAACCGGGTGCCGTTCGCCACCCCCGCTCTGGCGGAGCTGGGCTTTTCACTGCCCGAATCCCATCTGGTCTCACCCACAGGGCGCACCAAGCACGCTTTCCGGGAAGCCATGCGCGGCATCGTGCCTGATGCCATACTGGACCGGCGAGACAAGATCGGCTTCACCGCCACGGAACGCGACCTGCTCTGGTCCATGGCGGACGATGTGCGGGACTGGCTGGACCTGGCCGACGCGGTGCCGTTTCTCGACAGCACCCGATTGCGTGAGACCTTTGATGGCTTTCTCACCAGCTCCGGCAGTCTTGAACAGGGCTCCATCGTCTGGCGCTGGATCAACTTCCTGAAATGGTACCATCTGGTCTTTCTGGACCGGGCCACCTGAAAACGACCCATGACATGATCGCCGGGGAGTCTGGTCAAACCCTGGCGGCCCTTTCTGCCATGGTGTCGTTCGGGATCATCCAGGCATGGGGGCTGGCTTCCAGAACCGAGCGCACCTCCGCCTCATTAACGATATCCGCCATGAAATCGCGCGCCTGTTTCACCAGCCAGGTTTCCACCGGTCGGTGCAACCGGCGATCCGCTGGCAAAAGCGCGTCAATGGCGTCCACGGCGGGTTCCGCCACCCGATTGCTGCCCGGCAGGAAAAGGTCTTCATAGGTCAGCGTGACGATGCGGTCATGGTTCGCCAGAAAATCCGCGAATGCCTGATTCCGGGCCATTTCGGTCTCTATGCGATAAATCAGCGTGTCGGGGTTGAGCCAGACTCGTGCATCCGCCCGCGCCTTGCCCGTGCGCAAGGCCCACTGATCGGTTTTGCGCGCCTTCTCGAAGGAAACGATCTGGGCCAACTTGTTGCGCCGGACCAGATGGATCACCGGCCAGTTTTCCGCGACCAGACGGGCAATGATCCGGGGTGGTCGGTCGGGCAGGTTCCAGTTGGCGTCCAGGCCATTGCTCTGATCGTATTTCAGGTCCACCAGCAGGTCATGATCCCGTGGCAGCACATCATCATACACATGCCGCAAAAAGGCCGAGAACTGATCCATGCGCTGATGGGGCCGGGCCACCGCGCCGCTGCTCTGCCGGTCCAAAAAGCAATAGAAATTCAGGGCCTTGTCACACACCTTTGAATTCAGCGTTTCGCCGTCACAGCGGAAGGGGCCGTGATGCTTGATCGCCTCCCTGAGCGCACTGGTGCCGCTGCGCTGTCGCCCGATCAGAAACAGTGGTGTCATGGAAACCGGTTTCCCTTTCCCTGCCATAAGCTGGGGCACGCACCCCGCACAGGGTAACCAGCAAGAGCCGGGCCAGATCGCCCGACCCATGACACA
Organism: Yunchengibacter salinarum; assembly: GCF_037658235.1. Lineage (NCBI taxonomy): Bacteria > Pseudomonadati > Pseudomonadota > Alphaproteobacteria > Kordiimonadales > Kordiimonadaceae > Yunchengibacter > Yunchengibacter salinarum. The sequence continues at coordinate 40,725 of NZ_JBBJLN010000007.1, forward strand.
GCGACCGGCTGGCCCCGGCCTTGCAAGGTCGGTCTGGAAATATGCTTGAAAATCGTCTTTAATCCCATCGATTTGACAATTGCGCCTGGAGCCCAGTTCATGACAACCCTGCCCGACGGCTTTACCGGGATCAATTCCGTTCTCGTGCTCGCCCCCCACCCGGACGACGCGGAATTCGGCTGCGGCGGGCTGATCGCACGACTGGCGGACGCCGGGGTGCCGATCCATGTGGCCGTTTTTTCCACCTGCGACACGTCCCTGCCCGATGGTTATGACAGCGAAGCGCTGGTAACGGAATTCAGGCACGCCTCATCCTTGCTGGGCGTACCGTCCGCCAATTGTCGCATCTTCCGCTATCCGGTGCGCCGGTTCAGCGAACACCGCCAGGACATACTGGAAGACATGATAACCCTGCGCCGGGACCTGTCCCCGGATCTGGTACTGATGCCCACGCGAGAGGACATCCATCAGGATCACGGGGTGATCGCGTGGGAAGGTCTGCGCGCCTTCAAGCAAACGCGGGTGCTGTGCTATGAAGCACCCTGGAACATGCTGGAAACGCGGCTGAATTTCTTTGTCCGGCTGACCCGACCCCAACTGGATGCCAAGCTCAGAGCCATCGCCTGCTACGAGACCCAGGCCAGGCGCGCCTATTCGGACCCGGCCTTTCTCGAAGGGCTGGCGCGGGTGCGCGGCGTGATCTGCGGCGCCTCTTTCGCCGAAGCCTTCACGCTGGAAAGATGGATGAGCTGATGGGCGCGCCCCCCAACGAACCAGACGTGGTTTTCATCGGCGGCACGGGCCGGTGCGGCACATCGATCCTGCGCACGGTGCTGGGCGAGCAGCCGGGCTGCACCGCCCTGCCCTTCGAACACCGCTTCCTGATCGACCCGGACGGGCTGGTAGACTTCATGGCATGTGCCGGAAATATCTGGTCGCCCTATCATTATGACAGGCGCCTGAAACGCTTGCACGCCTTTCTCATGACCCTGGCGGGCGACGAGAGTGACGGCCCGCCCTATCGGGGCTGGGAGCTGGACCGCCATTTTCCCGGCTTCCGTCACCATGCCGAACAGTTGATCGATCGGCTCACCGCCTTTCGCTATCCGGCACGCTGGGTCGGCGGCATGGCGGACGAGGGCACACTGTGGTTCGCCCCCTGCCCGGACGCGGACAGCCTGCTCACCGCGTGCCGGGCCTTTGCCTGGGCCACCATTACGGGCCTGCTGGAAAAAACCGGTGCCCGTGTCTATGTGGAAGACAACACCTTCAACCTGCTCCATGCGCCCTGGCTACATGCGCTGTTCCCGTCCGCGCGTTTCGTTCATGTGGTGCGCCATCCGTTCGACGTGGTGCGCTCGTTCCAGGCGCAGCGCTGGTGCCCCGATGACCTGGATCAGGCAATCGCCTTTTACCGGGCCGTGATGGATCGCATCCTGCGCCAGACGGAATCTCTCCCCAAAGCCTGTTTTGTCACCCAGACCCATGAAGCATTCACCGGAGCACCCGCCGCCACAATCCATCGGCTTGCCCGCCAGCTTGGCCTGCCGGATACCACCGGGGACCACACAACCGCTGTCCATCACAGGCCGGCGGCGGATATTCCGCCCGACGATCGCGCGCGCATGGCAACCGCCCTCGCCCCCTATCTTGACCGGTTCGGTTACGACGCCTGAGCCGCCCGGCGCGTCAGGTTCAGCAACCAGCGGGCAAAACCTTCCCAGCCGATTTCGGGCCGGGCCGTCCCGGCAATGCTTTGGCGGGTCGCACCGCTCAGGGTGAGAGCGTTCACCTCCCGCGCGATCTGCGCCACCGGCAAGGGGCTGTCGTCCGCGGGCACGCGGATTATCGGCCCCGCCCGCTCCAGCAGGGGGTCGTCATAGGAAACGATCACCGGCAGGCCGCAGGCCATATAAAGCCGGCCCTTGAGCGGGCTGCCCGCCGTCACCCCCTTGCGGTGCATACCGATGGAGCCCACCCCGGCGCTGGCCCGCGCCAGAAGAGGGTGCAGCGCGGCACCGCTCAACGGGCCGGTAAAGGTTACGCGATCCGTGATGTTCAGCCTTTCGGCCTGACGCATCAGGGCGGGCCGCTCGCTACCCTCCCCCACCACGGTCAGCCGGGCGGGTACATCCGGCGCATCGGCCAGCCCGGCCAAAGCCCGGTCGATCCCCTTGTAGGATTCCAGAAACGACACCACCAGAAGGTGCAGCACCCCATCGGGGCCAGACAACGGCCCCTGGCCCAGGGTGATTTCCGGCGCGCTCAGGTCGATCCGGTTGTCAAAACGGGCCACCGGCATACCGGACACCGCCGCCACCGGCGAAGGCGATAGAGCCTGCGACACATGGGGGGGCAGCCGGTCCCGGTTGGCCCGATCCGCCGCCACCAGCGCCGGGTCGGCGATCTCCCCCGCATAGGGAAGTGTGGGAAATTCCAGCAGCCGCACGGTCTGGCGGGGCAGGCTTTCAAGAAAAGTGACGAGCACCGGCGCCTCATACATGCGTTCATAGCGCAACAGAACGGTATCCGGCGCCCACAGTCGCGCCGCCTCGGCGGCCCCCTGCCAGAAGATTTCCTGTTCCCCCTGCTTGGCCACGGGGCCCCATTCACGCTCGTACATCAGGGCTTTGACCGCATCGTCCCACCGGGCCAGCACCTGCCGGTTGCCGTCCATATGCAGAAAGCCCACATCCGCGCCCGCCGACGACAGGGCCGCGACCTGCCCTTTCAGCTTGGCAAACACGCCCGACAGGCGGGTGGAGCGGGCATTGACGCGGGCGATCAACAGCAGTCTCACAATGTCGCCCCCGTGGCATCCTGTTCCCCGGCATTCAGCCGGGGCCGCGGCGGTCGGATCACCTGATGATCCGGCACGCCCCGCGCCCGCAGGTCCGCCGCGATCTCGTCCGCGAACGCCGCCGAGGTGATAACCACATGATCCACCGTGGCAAAGTCCATGTCTCCCCGTATGGGCACACCGTCGAACGCCCCGCGCACATCCCGGTCCAGCATGGCGATCATCCGCAGCCCCGGCAGCCGATCCGTCAATGCAAGCATCAGCCGTCGCCCCCGCTCCCCCGCGCCGTAAAGCGCAAGTCGGGCATTCGGGGCCACATTTCGCGCCACATGTTCGATCAGGGCATGGTCATGCCGGTCCAGATAAAGGTCAGGTGCCCAAGGGGTGAAGGGCGTGGCATCCCGCGCATCCCGGTACGCCTGCCGATAGGGATGAACACAGGATCGCCGCCAGGGCTTTTCCGGGCCGGTGAAGTGCATGATCGCCGGATCGGCGGGCGCGGTGCCGTCATGCAAGCTGTGGGTCTGCACATTATAGCGCTGACCGAGATACAGAACCCGCCCGTCCAGCACCAGATTCAGAATGTCCTGATCGTTATAATCGAACCGGTGCCCGGAATGAAGCTGATCCATCAGCGCCTGTTCCACCCGCGCCGACCGCCAGGCATCCATGTCCACCAGCATCAGACCGGCGCTGAAATACCGCCCGCGCGTGGTGCCAAGCAGCCGCCCCTGTCCGCGCGGTTCCAGCTTGGTTTCGCTCACCGCCGCCACCACATGGCCCTGCAAATCGGTATGGTCATAAAGCGGGCGCAGGCTTTCCAGCGCGATCATGTCCGCATCCATGTAGAGCACGCGGGTCACCGTCTTTGGCAGCACCCGCGCCAGCGCGAAGCGATAATAAGTGGCCACGCTCAGGCGTTCAGCCAGGGCATCCCCCAGCATGGCATCGGCAAAGGCACCCGGCCCCAGATCATACAGGTGCACCGCAAGCCCCGCCCCCGCCATGGCGTTCAGGCCCTCCGCCTCGTCCGCCGCAAGCCCGCCGTGCAGCACGTGTGCCACCAGCGGGCCCGGCGTGGTGCGCCGCACGCTTTCCAGCGTGGCCGCCATGTGCGGGGCGAAACCCGCATCAATGCAGAACACCAGATGCAGCGACGCCGTGGTCATGACAAATCCTGATCAAGCTGCTGAAAGACCCGGATGGCCTGCTTGAGCTGGCTGGAGGATACATCCCGTGTGCGGGGCAGATATTCCACCCGGCACAGATCGCCGAGATCATCGAACCGGCCCCGCCAGTCATCCCCCATGACGAACACGTCCACGCCAAATGCCTGAATGTCGCGCCGCTTCTGGTCCCAGCTTTCCTCCGGGATCACCCGGTCCACATGGCGACAGCTTTCAAGGATGGCGGCGCGGTGGGCATAGGGCATCAGCGTGGTCTTGCCCTTGGTTTCATTGAAGGCGTCGGTGGACAGCCCCACCACCAGCCTGTCACCGAAGCCGCGCGCCCGTTCCAGCAGCCGCACATGGCCCACATGGAACAGATCGAAGGTGCCATAGGTGATCACCGTGGTCATGCTATCTCCCGGATGAAGTCCACAATGGCGGGCGTGGCGGGCCGGTCCACCAGTTCAAGCCGGCGGCGCAGATCCCGCCGGGTTCGGGCGTATCCATCCTGACCGGCAGCCACATCGGCCAGCGCCGCGGCCAGGTCGGCCCGGTCCCGCGCCACGGGCCCGGCGATAAACAGGCTGTCCGGCACGGCGGCGGCGCCGCGCACCGCCTGATAGGCGTCCCGGTCGAACTGGTAATAGACGATCGGGCGGTCGCAAACGAGAAAATCGAACGCGACGGAAGAATAATCCGTGATCAGGCATTCCGCCTCCGCCAGCCATGGATAAGGATCGCGCCCGCCGGGGAACAGATAAAGATGCGGGTACCCCGGCAGCGGTAGCAGATCGTCCGTCAAGGGCAGGTCCAGCGCATCCTGCACCGCGCGGGCCACAAAGGGGTGATATTTGAGGACCAGGGAGCGCCCGTGCCGCGCCGCCAGCCCCTCTGCCCAGTCCAGATCAAGGCCCGCGCGGGTGGGGTCCGCATCCCGAAAGGTGGGCATATAAACCCAGAGCGGCCCCGTGTCCGCCAGCACGGCTTCCAGCCGTTCCCGCGAGACGCTCACCTCCCACGGCCTGTCAATCCGGGGCTGGATCAGCGCATCGCAGCGGGGATAGCCAAGCGCCTCATAGCGTGCCGCCCGAAACATGCCGGGAAACACATGACGATTGAACCAGGCCGACGAAGACAGAAAAGCCGCATCCCGCACATGCTCATAATGACCATTGCCCGCCAGCGCCTTGTAGGGCAGCCCGTGCCAGAGCTGAACCACCGGCACGGCGGCACGCAGGCAGGCAAACCGGTCACTGGTGGCTTCATGATCCACCACCAGCCGCGCCGCCCGCACCAGCGGCCACCAACCGGTCATGGGCCGGTTCAGCCAAACACCCGGCTGATCGGCGACACATCCCGGCGGCGGAGGTGCATCAAACCCTACAAGGCGGGCCTCTTTGCCATGGACAGCGCGGTGGTGCCGATAGGCGAGCAGCACATTGCTGTCGAAAAATCCTTCCGCGTAATAAACGGTGCCCTTTTGCGACACCATCCTCCGCGCCAACCGGAAAAGGCCGCTGCGCAACCGGCCCCGAAGGCGGCCAAGACGCACGGACCAGCGCCGCCGATAGGGTCGGAATGTATCATCCGTCATGGCCGTCAACAGGGTGCGCGCCGGAAAACCGCGCCCCATCAAGCCTTCGCATATGACTGCCTGCGCCTCGCCCGGCGCCACAACCGCATAATCAAAGGATTCAGCCTCCGCCGCGCCATTGATGATGCCCACGCCGCGCTTGAAATTATCCATCAGGCCCAGCACCTCGGCCCCGGCGTGGCCCAGCCTTCGGGCAAGATCCCTGCCCGCCGGGTTGGCCGGCGCCACATAAACCCGTCGGTGCGCCAGATCAGTTAACCGCATGGGCCGTCGCTTTCGCGGCAGGGGCGGCCATATCCGGGAAATGCCGCGCGAAAATCTCGGGCGACCAGTGAAAGCGCGTCACCGGCAAGGGTGTGACCACACGCCCCTCACCCGCGCGGGCGCGGTCGCCGTCCGTCTGCCGCTGCCACATGCGGCTGCGAAAGGCATTGATCGCGGGCAGTTCCGGGCGGTGCCGCACCAGGGCCGCCATGGCGGCAATATCCGCATGGGTAAAATCCGCGCCCAGATGCGCCGCCACGCGCTCCAGAAAATCCAGATCCTCGCGGTAATCCAGCACCCAGCGATGGCGCGCCCGCACGCCGCCGCTGTTCTTGCTGAGCCGATAGGCCAGCCGGGTCACGTCCGCCATGGTGCGCACCGGCATGGTCACATGCTCCCGCGCCGTGGGATTGCCGCAGTCACGATCGGCCTGAAGCAGCCGTGCCGCCGTCACATATTCGGCGTCGATGCCATGGGGAAAACCCACCAGATTGCCATAATCCACGGCAGCGCTGTGAAACGCGGCCCCCAGAGCGGCCACAATGGCCGGGTCCAGAAGCGGACAGTCCCCCGTCAGCCGAAGCACCACGTCGGGCCTGCGCGCGCGCACCACCGCCGCGAACCGGCCCAACACATCCGCCGACGGGCCGGTCATCACCGGCCAGCCATTGGCCCGGCAGGTTTCCACGATGGGGGCATCCTGCACACTGTCCCCCGTGGCCACCACCACATCGTCCACGCCTTTGATCGCCATGGCGCGCGTGACCACATGATGCAGCACCGACCACCCGGCCAGCGGCATCAATGCCTTGCCGGGCAAGCGGCTGGACCCCATGCGAGTCTGTATGATGGCCAGCGTGGTCATGGTCCCTGTCTGCTCCCGTTCCTGTTTGTATTACCGTTCCGGCATCAGACCTGGCGGCGCTCAGGCCAGCCGGTCGGCAAAATCTTTTTTCAGGGCCTCCAGCGCGTGGAGCGGCCCGTATTTCTTGAAATTCAGATCCTTGCCCCGCTGGGATTCGATCATACGGGAATGATCGGGGTCAAAGGCGATGCAATCCGTATCCTGCCCGAAATGCCACCAGAAGGCATAATGGCGCTGCACCAGCACATAGGTGGGCAGCCCCACCGCCAGCGCCATCCAACTGGGCGCCACGGATGGTCCGACAAACAGGTCCAGATTGCTCATGATGGCCAGATTGGCCTCAATGTCCTTCTTGAGGTCCACATCATCCCAGCGATGGATGGTCACGCCGAAGCGCGCCTCCGCGTCCCGGATTTCCTCCTCGCAATCGGTGTATTGCAGGCTGACGAATTCCAGCCCCGGCACCTCGAATAACGGGGCGTAGTCCTCAAGGCTGAGATAGCGGTGACGGCGCATCCCCTTTTGCCGCTGACTGGTCCAGGCAAGGCCGATACGCAGCTTGCCGGTCAAACCGGACAGGCGATCCCGCCAGAAGGCGGCGCGCTCCGGGTCAGGGCCGAGAACCGGCTTGCGCACGGGCGCCATATCCGCGATCTCGTGCCAGAAATGCTGCATCAAAGACCCGGCCGGAATGCAATAGTCGGGCTTGCCCCGCTCGCCAGCCCGAATTTCCCGGTCCAGGCCCGGATAGTGCCGGAAGCGGTAGCCATCCTTGCGGAAATCCTGAGAAGCATAGGCGGGGCATTCAAAATTGCGTTCATAAGCGTCCGTCAGCCGGCTGTCACAGGTCAGCAGCACTTCCCCCGCCAGCGGCTTCAGGCGATCGAACAGGAAAGAGAAGAGAATCTCGTCCCCCAGGCCCTGCTCGTTCATCACCAGCACGGTCTTGCCCGTGAGATCCTCCCCCCGCCAACGGGGTGCATCCACCGCATACTGCACCACCTGCGCGCTTTCCCGGTTCTTGTCCAGGCGCCATTCATATTCGGGATAGGCTTGCGCCAGTTCACCGCGCATGAAGAGCTCAAAGGCCAACCCCACATGCAGTTCCGGCTCGGTCGGACGGAGCGCGATCCCCCGGCGCAGCAGGTCTGGCCGCTCTTTCCAGGGGGCGATCATGGAATAGTTGTTCAGTGCGCGGTAATCATTGGGATTAATCTTGAGCGCCTCCTGAAAGAACTGCCGTGCCTGCGGCTGTTTCCGCTGCGCCCGCGCGCACAGCCCCGCCACATTCCAAAGGGCCACATTTTCGGGAAAAATGGGCAGCACTTTCTGAAGATAGGCGATGGCGTCGTCATAGCGTTCCTGATGCATCATCGCCGCCGCCAGGTGGGCGTGATATTCCGCCTCCTTCGGGTTGAAGGCGATGGCGTGGTGCCACAGTTTCTCGGACACATCGAACATTTCCATGTCCGCCGCCATGTGCCCCATCACATTGACCAGTTGTTCCGTCGGTTCGCTGCGGGCCAGAATGTGCTCCAGCGTTTCGATCGCCTTGGCCCGCTGGCCCAGTTGGCTGAGACAGAAAGCCACCACCACCCATATCTGATTGTTGGCGGGTTGCAGTTCGGACACTTCCAGAAGCAGGTTGACCGCATCCGCCCAGCGCTCCTGCCGCTGGGCTTTCAGGGCTTTCTGGGTGAGCTTCGAGGCCTTGCCGCTTTTGTTGCGCGCCGACCGGTCCAGTTGCGCCCGAGCCGTCTCGAAATCCTTTTGAGCGAGACCTAACGTCATGAACTCTGTCCTTCCTGTGCTTTCCAGCCGTGACAGCCTTCACACTAGCATGATCGGCCCGGCATCATGGGTGCAATTGCGCATCAAGCGGACACGCAACCATGAAACAGATCGGTTGGCAGCAAGAATCATACCACCACACCCCACCCTGCCCGGTCCATGGCCCACCGGGTTCAAGCGCCAATGGTAACGACGCCCCGCAACCGGCGAAACCGCTCAGGCGTTTTCCCTTTTGCAATCCTCTGGAAAAAAATTTAATAATGAAAGGGCATTTTTACGGTTCAGGGGGTACCATGGCGCTTAAGCTATCGCTTCGACCGGGCGAAAAGATCGTGATCAACGGCGCGGTTGTGGAAAACGGGGACCGGCGGTCCAGCCTGATGGTCCACAACAAGGCCTCGATCCTGCGTGAAAAAGACATCATGAAGGAGGAACAGGTCACAACGCCGGCACGTCGGATCTATTTCCCCATCATGCTGATGTATATGGATGGTCCCAATTATAAGGACTATTACGAGGAATTCGTGCTGCGCATGAACGAGTTCATGAACGCCATATCCACACCGGAAGCCATATCCACATGCGTGGAAATCAGCCGGGATGTGATGAATGCGGACTATTACAAGGCCCTGGTGAAATGCAAGAAGCTGATCACCTTCGAGGCGGAGCGCCTGGCTTATAGCGGGGACTGAAACCGACCATCAGATGCCACACCGGCACAATATTTGCATATTTGGTCGTGCTGTCCCGAACGCATACGGCGCCGCCCAAGCCAGACCGGCCCGGCGCGGGAGATGGATGGTCAAGCCACGGCCTGCGTGGTATATGTATTGTCAGGTGGTAAACAGGCGAGCGCATGTCCTATCAAGCCTATCAACAGGCCCAGCAAAGCAGTGAAACACCGTCGCAGACGGAATATCGTCTGATGGCAAAGGTCACGCGGGCCCTGATGGATGCCCAGCCCAAGGGAAGCCGTCATCCTGAGACGGTCAAGGCCCTGGACTGGAACCGCCGCATGTGGAGCACCTTTTCCTCGGACTGTGGCGCCAAGGGCAATGGCCTGCCGCCACAATTGCGCGCAAGCATCATTTCGCTGGCCATCTGGGTTTCCAAGCATACATCCAAGGTCATTCGGGGCCAGGAAACGCTGGACGAGCTGATTTCCGTCAACAAGACCGTGATGGAAGGTCTGGCCATGCAGGCCAGGAATGCCGGCGGTCAGCAGGCGCGCCCCACACCGCCCCCGGCAGGCGGTACTGGCGCATATGGCGGTACAACGCCGACGGGCGGCGGCACGGAGGCACGCACCAACCAGCAGTCCGGCAATAGCTCCGGCGGTGAAAAACCGGGTAGCGGGCCACAGGGCACGCCCGGCAAGATCAACTCCCTTCTCTAGGATCGTCCCGCTTGGGGCCAGCAAGGCCAGATGAACCACGGCCTGGCGCCGCGCCGAAGTCGCGCGACCACACACCCACAGCCTGCCCATTATCCCGCGGCTCACTCGCGACCCCAGGCCCCGCATATGACGCGAGGCGACCTGCCAAGACCCTATGACGACACCATATGCGGAATAGGCAAAAGTTACCCGGCAAATATAGCCCATCGGCCAATAGTACACCTTAAATATTAGGCATTTTTTGCCTAATTTGACAAACGATAGAGGTGTCGGAAAAATATACCGCCTCGCATATTGTTAAATAACCGATTAATTTCAGAATCTTATCAATATTCAGGTTGCAGATAGGAAAAACTGGCACGGCAATCGCATAACATTGTCCCGAAGCAAAACGCTTCAGCTAAGCCGGCTCAAAAGAGCCAGACCTGGCGGACACAATGTCCGCGACATCTTCAGAATGGAGAGACAACATGTCCTTTTCGATCAACACCAATCCCAGTGCTCTGTCTGCCCTGCGTCAACTCAATGACACGACCGGGCAGTTGAACACCACTCAGACCCGCATCAACACCGGCCAGGAAGTTTCCTCCGCCAAAGACAATGCTGCCGTATTCCAGATTGCGCAGAATCTGCGGTCTGACCTGAGCGGCCTGAAATCCGTGCAAGGCTCGCTGGACCGCGCCCAATCCACGGCAGACGTGGCCATTGCCGCCGGTGAAGCCGTATCCGACCTGCTCATCCAGATGAAGGAAAAGGCCGTTGCCGCGGCCGATGGTGGTCTGGACAGCACCAGCCGGGCGGCCCTGGATCGGGACTTTACCGAATTGCGTGACCAGATCACGACGATTGTGGGTGAGGCCAGCTTCAACGGCACCAATGCGGTTGAAAGCGGCGGCGACAACATCATCGCCATCACCAATGACACCGGCACCAACACCATTTCGGTGGCGGCCCAGGACTTGTCGCTGGGCGGTGGCAATGTGACGGTCGGCGCAACCGACGACATCTCCACCAGCGCCAACGCGGCCACGCAGGTCACGAATCTGGAGGCTTCCATCTCCAACGTGAACTCGGCCCTGTCCTCGCTGGGTTCGTTCAGCCAGCGGGTTGAGCTTCAGCAGGAGTTCTCCACCCGTCTGTCCGACTCCATCGAAACCGGCGTCGGCAACCTGGTGGATGCGGACCTGGCCAAGGAGAGCGCCAACCTGCAGGCTCTGCAGACCAAGCAGCAGTTGGGTCTTCAGGCTCTGGGGATCGCCAACCAGGCGCCGCAGACCATCACCTCGCTCTTCGGTTAAGGGAACAGGCTTTTCGGTAGGTAAGCGAACACGCATAAAAATCGTTCGCACCGATGCGGGCTCTCCTCCAGAACGGCTGGAGAGCCCGCCCCAAAGCCACCGAAAACCTGCTCCCCCTAAACGCCAGGCGCGCTGGTCGCGGCCAGCGGTCAAGACCACAGAACAACCCCCTGCTCCGGCGGGGGGTTGTCTATTTTTGCCCTCTCCCTCCTCCGCCATGCCCCGATACGCGGCCCAACAACCGGGCACCCCCTGCCCGGCGCTTTTTGCCCGCACGCCCCGATAGCGGCAAAGCCTGCCCCGACATGGCGACCACAACGCATCACACACCATGAAATTCTTGTTCTTTTACAGTGATTTATACTTATTTCGCGCACTCTTTCCATGATTGGCACACATCCCGCACTAAACGGGCCGAGAGGTAGAAACCCCTCTGCCAAGCAAAACGCCTGGCCGCAGAAACGCGGCGGTATTCTTCAGAATGGAGAGAGACGATGACGAACTTTTCGGTCAACACGAATGCTGGCGCGCTGAGCGCCCTTCGTAACCTGAACACAACCAATAACCAGTTGGAGACAGTACAAACACAGGTGAACACCGGTCTTGAGGTAGCTTCGACCAAGGACAATGCCGCGATCTTTTCCATTGCGCAGAACCTGCGCGCGGATATTTCCGGCCTGAACTCGGTCTCAAACTCCCTGGATCGGGCGCAATCGACGACCGATGTTGCCGTTGCCGCAGCCGAGGCGGTTTCCGACCTTCTCATTCAGATGAAAGAGAAAGCGGTCGCCGCGGCGGATACGGGCCTGGACTCCAGTAGCCGTGCGGCGCTGGACCGGGATTTCGTGGAGCTTCGTGACCAGATCGATTCCATCGTCAACGAAGCCTCGTTCAATGGCACCAATGCGGTGGTCAGTGGTGGCCAGTCCATTATCGCCATCACCAATGATACCGCAACGCGGTCGATTTCGGTTGCCAATCAGAACCTGTCCCTTGGCGGCGGAACGGTAACGATCAGTGCCAGTCAGGGCATTGCCGACGCCGCAACGGCCGGAACCGTGGTCAACAATCTGGAGGCTTCCATCTCCAGCGTGAACACGGCACTTGCCACATTGGGGTCTTTCTCCCAGCGGGTTGAGTTGCAACAGGAGTTCGTCGCGTCGCTGACCGATGCAGTGGAAGTGGGCGTGGGCAACCTGGTGGATGCCAATCTGGCCAAGGCCAGTGCGGAACTCACCGCCTTGCAGACCAAGCAACAGCTCGGTCTTCAGGCTCTGGGTATCGCCAATCAGGCGCCGCAGACCATCACCTCGCTGTTCGGTTAAGGCGCGGGAACAGGACCATAATGACGGGCGACCCGCTACGGCGGGCCGCCGCCGCCCGCCGCCCCAAAACGGGGCCGCGACAGGTCATTGATTGGCGCCCGCCCGGAAAGTGGACGGGCGACAGCGGGTCGAGGAGCACTGCCATGCGGAGTCCTGGATAGGGGCCTCCCCTTTCGGCAAAACCGGGAGCACCACCCGGCACAAAATTCCTTACTCGGTAATGTTTGCCGGTAAATTATGCCGATTAGGCAATTATTGCCTATCGAAACTGCTTTCTGTTCTTTCCCGAACAGCGAGTTAATCGGCATATTTTCCATAGACTTGATCGAAAAATCCCTGGCTCGCCAATGTTGGCAAGCCAGTTGCAAGTGCTGGACTGGAGGCAAAAAGCCTCTGCGGGCAAAATGCCCGATAACAACTCCGGAAAAAGGAGGCCAAAATGGCTTTTTCGATCAACACCAACGAATCTGCGTTTGCAGCCCTTCGTACCCTGAACCAAACCACCAGCCAGTTGAATGAAACACAGGGCCGGATCAACACCGGCCAGGAAGTGTCGTCCGCCAAGGATGACGCGGCCACGTTCCAGATCGCACAGAATCTGCGGTCTGACCTGGGCGGCCTGAATGCCGTACAGGGCTCGCTGGACCGGGCTCAATCCACCACCGATGTGGCCATTGCCGCCGGTGAGGCGGTGTCCGACCTGCTCATCCAGATGAAGGAAAAGGCCGTTGCCGCGGCCGATGGTGGTCTGGACAGCACCAGCCGGGCAGCCCTGAACGAAGACTTCACCCAGCTTCGTGACCAGATCACGACGATTGTGGGTGAGGCCAGCTTCAACGGCACCAATGCGGTTGAAAGCGGCGGCGACAGCATCCTCGCCATCACCAACGACACCGGCACCAACACCATTTCGGTGGGGGCGCAGGATCTGTCGCTGGGCGGTGCCAATGTCACCGTCGGCGCAAGCGACGACATCTCCACCAGCGCCAATGCGGCCACGCAGGTCACGAACCTGGAGAACTCCATCTCCAACGTGAACTCGGCCCTGTCCTCGCTGGGTTCGTTCAGCCAGCGGGTTGAGCTTCAGCAGGAGTTCTCCACCCGTCTGTCCGACTCCATCGAAACCGGTATCGGTAACCTGGTGGATGCGGACCTGGCCAAGGAGAGCGCCAACCTGCAGGCTCTGCAGACCAAGCAGCAGTTGGGTCTTCAGGCTCTGGGGATCGCCAACCAGGCGCCGCAGACCGTCCTGGGCCTCTTCTAATCTCAACGGATTTCAGGGGCGCCGCCTGATGGCGGCGTCCCGCCCTCTCATCCGATGAGCTAGGAGAAATCTCAGCGAAGTGAGCGGACGAGAGCGCATCAATCCCCGACGTCATGGAGAAGACCCATGTCTGACATATCGAAAACTGGGGAAGGTGTTCCGTTCCAATCCAGGCCGGGTGACGTGACCCGACTGGCCCAGGGACCGGCGGTGCAATCGTCTGAATCCGTGAAACCCGCACTGTCCGTCGGCGCCGCAGGCGCCGGGGGATCGTCGGGTTCTCAGGGTAAGGACGGAAGGTCCGCTGGCGACAATCCCCTTTCCGATCCGCTTGAGCGCGCTGCTCAGGCATTGGAAAAATTCATTCCGGCGCAGGAGGACGAGCCCAAAACGAAGCTCAGGATTGAAAAGGACGAGGAATCCGGTCGCTTCATCTATCAGAATGTTAATACTGAAACAGGTGAAGTGGTCCGCCAATTCCCGCCCGAAGACATCCTTGAGTTTCTATCGTTCTTCCGTAACCCGGAAGGAGTCGCATTTGACGACAAGGCCTGAGGGGCTGCCCCGTTTTGAGTACCGCCGGCCCCTCCGGCACCTTATTTTCGCCCCTGCTTTTCCGCCCTTTCTCGGTGCCCTTTCAAGTACCCCCCCTTTTTTCACACTGATCAGTCCAATCGGCACTTGCCAATCCTGATTGGGCAACTACCCTCGGCCCCATGCCATACTCAGCCGCGCATGAGGGAGTGAACCGCCAATGAGCTTTTCCGGCACAAAGGATTATGTGGCCACGGACGACCTGAAAGTGGCCGTGAATGCCGCCGTTACGCTGAAACGGCCCTTGCTGGTCAAGGGGGAACCGGGCACCGGCAAGACAGTACTGGCCCAGGAAGTGGCCAAGGCGCTGGATACGGACCTGATCGAGTGGCACATCAAGTCCACCACCAAGGCGCAACAGGGCCTGTATGAATATGACGCCGTATCCCGCCTGCGGGACAGCCAGCTTGGCGACGAACGGGTCAAGGACATCAACAACTATATCAAGCGCGGCAAGCTGTGGGAGGCGTTCGTACACCCCCGCACCCCGGTGCTGCTGATCGACGAAATCGACAAGGCGGATATCGAGTTCCCCAACGACCTGTTGCAGGAACTGGATCGCATGGAATTCTTTGTCTATGAAACCGGCGAAATGGTGCGCGCACAGAACCGCCCCATCGTCATCATCACGTCCAACAATGAAAAGGAACTGCCGGATGCCTTTCTGCGCCGCTGTTTCTTCCATTATATCGCCTTCCCGGACAGGGCGACCATGCAGGACATCGTGGACGTGCACTTCCCCGATATCCAGAAGGACCTGGTGCGCGAAGCCCTGAGCCTGTTCTTCGATGTGCGCGACGTGCCGGGCATCAAGAAAAAGCCTTCCACAAGCGAACTTCTGGACTGGTTGAAGCTGCTGATGAACGAGGATCTGCCCGTGGATGTGCTCAAGTCCCGCGATCCGAAAAAGCTCATTCCGCCACTGCACGGCGCGCTTTTGAAGAATGAGCAGGATGTCCACCTGTTCGAGCGGCTGGCCTTCATGAACCGCCGCCAGGGCGGTCAGGGCTAGGCCCATGTTCCTGGACTTCTTCCATGCCATGCGGGATCACCGCCTGCCGGTCAGCCTGAAGGAATATCTGACCCTTCTGGACGCGCTGAAACACGGCGTGGGCCGCTTTTCCGTGGATGAATTCTATTATCTGGCCCGCGCCACCTTCGTGCATGACGAAAGCCAGCTTGATAAATTCGACCGTATCTTTTCACACGTATTTTCCGGCATCGAATTCACCGGCGAAGAAGACGTGGAGATCCCCGAAGACTGGTTGCGCCAGATGGCGGAACTGTATCTGAGCGAGGAGGAACGGGAAAAGATCGAGGCCATGGGCGACTGGGAAGAGCTCATGGAAACCCTGAAAAAACGGCTGGAAGAACAGACCGAGCGCCACGAAGGCGGCAGCAAGTGGATCGGCACGGCGGGCACCTCCCCCTTCGGCGCCCATGGCTACAACCCGGAAGGCATCCGCATCGGGCAAAAGGAAAGCCGCCACCGCCGCGCGGTGAAAGTGTGGGACAAGCGCCAGTTCCGCAATCTGGACGACAGCGTGGAACTGGGCACCCGCAATATCAAGGTGGCGCTCAGAAAGTTGCGCCAGTTCGCCCGCACCGGCCAGCCGGAGGTGCTGGACCTGGATGACACCATCAAATCCACCGCCAAGCAGGGTTTTCTGGACATCAAGATGGTGCCGGAACGCCACAATGCGGTGAAGGTGCTGCTGTTTCTGGACGTGGGCGGCTCCATGGACCCGCACGTAAAGGTATGCGAGGAGCTTTTCTCCGCCGCGCGGGCCGAATTCAAGCATATGGAATTCTTCTATTTCCACAACTGCCCCTATGAGCGCGTGTGGAAGGACAATGCCCGCCGCTACAGCGAAACCATCCCCACCATGGATGTGCTGCACACCTATGGCGGCGACTATAAGCTGATCTTTGTGGGCGATGCATCCATGAGCCCCTATGAGATCGCCTATCCCGGCGGCTCGGTGGAACACTGGAACGAAGAGTCCGGCGAAGTCTGGCTCCGCCGCATGTTGGACATCTACAGCCGCGCCGCCTGGCTCAACCCCGTGCCGGAAGCGCACTGGCCATACGGCCAGTCCATCCAGATGATCCGCCAACTGATGGGGGAGCGCATGTTCCCCCTCACACTCGACGGCATCGACCGCGCGGTAAAAGCCCTGCGTGGTAGCTAAGGGCGCCGCGCCAGCCCTGTCTTGGGTATAAATGCCACAACGCCGGGTCAGTCCTCGATGAAGGCTTCCCGGTGAAACTCCGCCGCTTCCACCACCTCCTTCAGACCGCATTCGACCAGCTCCGGCACATCGCCCCCGGCCAGCACGTCCAGCACCGCATGAACGCCATTGGACAGGGAGGTCAGATTATATCCCCCTTCCAGCACCAGCGCCAATCGGCCATTGCAGTGCCTGTCGGCAATGTCCTGAACAATGCTGGTCAGCACCTTGAACCCGCCATAGGTCAGGTTCAGGGCCATGTCATTCCGGTGCGGGTCGAAGCCCGCGGATACCAGAACCAGGTCCGGCTCGAAGCGATCCGCCGCGGGCACCAGCACGTCCCGGAATGCCTTTTCAAAGGCCAGGTCCCCGGCGGTTTCGGGAATCGGCACATTGACGGTATAACCCTCGCCAAGGCCGCCGCCCACATCGTGCAGATGGCCGGAACCGGGATAGAAAGGGGCGGCACAATGAATGTCGAAGAAAAGAACGTCCGGGTCGGCCCAGAATATATTCTGGGTGCCGTTGCCGTGATGGGCGTCCCAGTCCACGATCAGAACCCGCTCGCAGCCGGATTTTGCCAGCGCATGAGTGGCCGCCACGGCAACATTGTTGAACAGGCAGAACCCCTGTGCCCGCAGGGACTCGGCATGGTGCCCCGGCGGACGCACAAGCGCGAAGGCGCTCTGCGACGCCCCCGTCATCACGGCGTCCACGGCGGCGATGGCCTGGCCGGCGGCGGCAGTGGCCGCCTTGATGCTGTCCGGCGAAACGGCGGTGGTGTCCCTGTCCAGCCAGGCCCGCTTGCCCTCCAGTGAAAAAATATGATCCAGATAGGATGTGGCGTGTACCCGGCCCAACTGATCACGGGTGGCGTGCGGGCCAGCCGTGACCTGAACGCCGGGTATGGGCTTTTCCTCCAGCAGTTTCATTATGGCCGTCAGGCGGCCAGGATGCTCTGGATAGGTCCACTTGAAGTCCAGCCCCTGAAGAATGTTCCTGACGCGCTTTTCCACGCGGCTGGGAATAAACGGAAAGTCAACTTCCGGGTTATGGCCGAGCATTGCCTCGTCATAAAAAACCGTAACGCTGCGATCACCTGTCACTTTTCCCCCTTCCCGCGCATGAACAGCCCCGATCATCGGGCTTGCGCCTCATTCCGGGTCCGACAGCACCGCCATCACCGACTCGGCAAGGGCCGTGGCACGAACGCCGGTGGGTCGAAAGCCAAGCCTGGTCCAGACCTCCTCGGCTTCCTTGTTGGAAAGCGCATATTCCAGAACCAGTTCATGAACGCCCTGTTCCTCGGCAAAGGCAACAAGTTCGCGCAGCATGGCCCGGAACACACCGGACTGGCGGTATTCCGGCTCCACCCAGATGTTATCAATGATGCCGGACTTGAACACCTTGTCGCCCATCTCTTCCCAGATGCTTTCCCGGCGCCAGACATGAATATATCCCATTCCCACGAGCCGGGCGTTCAAATCCTCGGCCACCACCACCATCTTGTCTTCATCCGCCAAAGCCGTGGTCAAAAATTTCGTAAGGTTTTTCCGCTCCGATTGCTTGAGGGTCTGAGGCGTTCCCCCGGCAACATGAACCGCCAACTTCACCAGAAATTCCACAAGGAAAGGAATGTCCCCGTCATTGGCCTGACGGATAGTAATGCTATCGGCACTGTTGTTTTCAATCGCCACGTGATGACCTCTGGTTTGATTATCTGTATTATGTTTAACACATAATTAAGATTTAATGTGGCTTTTCAGGATAAAGAAAAAGGCCGCACCGGTCATACCAGTGCGGCCAGGGACGCCGAGTGTCTGACGATTGACGCCTGGGAAGCGTTACTCGGCGGAGGGCAGAATTTGCAGGCTGGCGGATACCGGGCCGCGGCGGCTGGCGATGCGTTCACTGCGCACCTCCGTGGCGCGTTCCAGTGCGCGGGCCTCATGGGCGCTACCGGCCATGGCATAGGTCAGGTTGAGCTGGAAGCTCAACTCACCCTTGCCATAACTGGCGGGCAGGACAGGAAAATCCGCCTTTTCCAGAACCCGGCGTGCCGCCGCGCGGATCTGAATATCGGCATTGCTGGGCAGGGCTTCATGGGTCACCACGTCGCCACTGCGATCGATGGTCACACGGAAGCTGGCTTCACCTTCGGCACCCCGGCGCTGGGCCATGACCGGATAGGTCATCACGCTGTCCACGGCCTGAGCGGCGTCTTTCAGCCAGCCCCCAAGCCGAGCCTTGGTGGCCTCGGCGCCATGATCGGCACCGGCAAAGGCGGTAGTGGCGGTCATTCCCGCCAGGGACAGGGTGGCGATGGCGGTTTTCACAAAACGGTTCATGGTCGATCTCCTCGCTTGTCGCGTGCCGGCCAATCCGGCAATAGCTGTCATGCAGTGCCGCCTTATTTCTTGTCTTCATGCGGGCGACACAGTGACCATCCCATGACAGAATCAGGGCCGCCAGACTTCTGCGCCAGGCAGCCGGGAGGATGCGACAAACGGTGTGAAAGACCGCCCAAAGTTTAGGAATTGCGGATGTGATCACGCGGTGAAAGGTCGTCAGGCGAGCAGGTGGGCGGGCTGTAACCCTTTCGCCGCGAGCCGTTCTTTCGCCGCTTTTGCAATATGCGGCCAGTCGTCGCGCAGCGCGGCGAGGATCACCACATCCTCAAGGACGCCGGCTTTGCGGATGGCCTGCCGCAGCACGCCTTCCTGCACGAAACCAAACGCCTGGTGCATGGCCACCACCGGCGCATTGCTGGCCAGCACCTCGCAGGACAGGCGGTTCAGCCCAAGCGTTTCAAAGGCATAATGCAGCGCGAAGTGCTCGATCACCGTGCCCACGCCCGCGCCGCGCGCCACCGGGTCGGCCAGATAAAACGCCCATTTGGCGCTTTTGTGCGCGGGGTCGATGTCATAGAAATTGAACAGGCCCGCCGGGGTCTCTCCCACCAGGATCAGGCGATAAAAGCGGCGCTCATCCGTGCGCGCGGCATCGAACCAGCGGGCGTGCTCCCCAGAACTGATGGGATGGTCATTATACATGAAGGCCGCCACGTCCGGGCTGTTGCGCCAGGTGCGCAGCCGCTCCCGGTCCCGGTCTTCCAGTGGCCTGAGGCCGATCCGCGCGGGCGTGGCCATGGGATCACTCCGCCTTTATGGTGTTGACCACATTGCCGCTTTTGGCCGCCGCGCCCTGCTCGTCCAGATCCTCCCGCGTTTGGGCCAGCGACAGGGGCCCCTCGATGGCCGCATTCACATCGTCGATCCCGGCGTGCTCGGCATCCGGGTCGCGGGCGATCAGATAGCGCAGGGACAGGCGCGGATGGTCGCTTCGATCCGGCTGCGTGCCGTGCAGCACGCAACTGTGCCACAGCCCCACGGTCCCCGCCGGGCCGGTCAGGCGCTCATAGCGGGTTTTCATGGTGCGGCCATGCCCGTCGCCATAGGTGACCACATCGCCGTCACCCGCCGTCAGCTCATGGGGAAAGGTGGTGGCCCCGAACCGATGGCTGCCCGGCAGCAGAAACAGCGGCGCGTCGGCCACGCCCACATCATGCAGATAAACATACAGCGTAACGAAATCCGCTTCCCGGTTACGCCAATCGATAATGTCCTGATGCAGGTCAATGCCCCAGAAATAGGTTACGTCGCGGTATTGAGGCCGCACATAAGGCCCCAGATTATTGACGAAATTCCCCCGGATGCGCCGCTTCAGCCAATCGGGAATCCTGGCTTCCGGCACACCCATCACCACTTTCCTGTCCAGAATGCGATAGCCCGGCCCCAAAAGCGCGCCAAGCCCGTCCACGAGGGCCGGATTGTTCTCCACGAAATCCAGGCCGTCCCCGTGCCGTTCCAGCAGATTGCGGCCGGGCCGCGGGTTCACGCCGCGATATTCGGGGTTGGCATCGAACTCGGCCTCATCCAGAAACAGCCCTTCCCCGTCGGGCCGCCCGGCCCGCAACTGATCCAGCAACGCCGCACAGGCGGCCTTGTCCAGCACATCCCCGAACAGGGTTCTACCATGGGCGGAAAAAGATGGGATCACGCATTCTCTCCTGCTGATGCGGTCAATAGCGGCCACTCTATCCACCAAGCATGGATCAGGCCAAGGTGCGATCCCGCCGCACCCCACACGCCGAAAACACCGACGGTTCAGCCCGTGCCACCCCGGTGCGTCGGGTCTATTTCGGCTGCATGGGGGCTGCATCATAATCCGCTTCCCATGCTTCCCAATCATTCAGATGCTCGGCCTTCAATGGCGTGCCGCGCGGCACGGCGCGCCTGAAGGTACAGCCCGTCACCCGATCCAGATAGCGTGGATGCAGGCCCGCCGCCGGACGCACGGAGCGTACATTGTCCGGCCCCACCCTGTCGCCCGCCTGCACATCCGCCGTCACATACAGCGACCGGCGGAAACGGCGGGTATCGGCCTCGGCGGCGGTGGGGCCGATGGCCGCGTCCCGGCAGGCGCGGTGCAGGGCGCGGCTGTCCGCCACCAGACAGCGCAATTCTTCCGGCGTCAGAGAAAAGGCATCGTCCGACCCGCTGCCGTCGCGGCCTAGGCACACATGCTTTTCGATCAGCGCCGCCCCAAGCGCCACCGCCGCGGCAGGCACGGCCCCGCCCCGGCTGTGATCGGAAAGCCCCACAAGGCAGCCATAACGCGCCCTGAGCGCGGCAATGGCGCCGAGCCGGGCATCCGCCACATCCGCCGGATAGCTGCTGACACAGTGAAGCAGCATGAAGGGCGGATCGCCGGCACCCTTAAGGGCGTTCACGGCCTCGTCTATCTCGTCCGGTGTGGCCATGCCGGTGGACAGGATCATGGGCTTGCCAAGCCCCGCCACCTTGCGGATCAGGGGGATATCCACCAGTTCCGGCGACGCGATCTTGTAGGCGGGGCAATCCAGGCTTTCCAGCAGCTCCACGGCGCTGACATCAAAAGGCGCGCTGAACGGCATGATCCCCCGCGCCCGCGCATGGGCGAACAGGTCCGGGTGCCAGGCAAACGGCGTATGGGCCTTTTCATACAGGTCATACAGCCGCGCGCCTTCCCACAGGGCATTGCCGACGCGAAAATCCGGCCCATCCGCATCCAGCGTGATGGTATCCGGTTCATAGGTCTGGAACTTGATGGCATCCGCCCCGGCTTCGGCGGCCATGTCAATGATCGCCCTGGCACGGTCCAGCGATCCACCATGATTGCCGGACATTTCCGCCACGATGAAAGGCCGGGTATCCGATGACAGTGTATGACCAGCAAGTTTCATCACATTCCATCCGTTGCGCCCCGCCTTTCGGGCCGACTGTCCAGTGCACAATCTGGCAGGATTTCCATCGCTAGAAAAGAGGGCGACGAAACCGGCCAAACCGGTCATGGCGTCACGGGGGGCTTTCCACCCCCGTTCTTCTTCATTAGATTGGCCACACAACATCATCACCGAACAGGGCCGCCACATGAAAAAACTTCTGCACCCCGCCGTCATCGCCTGTCTCGCCCTTGGGGGCATGACCGGCCTTCATGCACAGGATACATCCGCCGCCTTCACGGCACCGGATCGCACCACGCAGGACTGGATGAGCGCGGGCAAGGCCGCCATTTCAGCGCGTCTTGAACAGGCCCCCAATACGGGCCGGGCGAAGAATGTCATTCTGTTCATCGGTGACGGCATGGGGGTATCGACGCTGACGGCAGGCCGCATTTTCGCCGCTCAGCAACAGGGCAAAAGCGGGGAGGAAACAGCCCTTTCCTTCGAGCGCTTCCCCTATAGCGCCCTCGTCAAAACCTATAATGTGGATGCCCAGGTGGCGGATTCAGCGGGCACTGCCTCTGCCATGAACACCGGCGCCAAAACCCGCATCGGCGTGATCAATTCGGCGCCCCATGTGGCGCAGGGCACTTGCCCGGAAGCGGACGATGCCTGGTTGACCCCGCTGGCCGCCACCGCCGAGCGCCGGGGCATGAAAACCGGCATTGTCAGCACCGCGCGCCTGACCCACGCCACCCCCGCCGGGGTTTATGCCCACAGCACCAATCGGGACTGGGAAAATGACAGCGACATGCCCGATGCCATACGCGAAGCGGGCTGCCGTGACATCGCCCAGCAAATTCTGAATGATCTGGGCGGAAACGGCCTGGATGTGGCGCTGGGCGGCGGCTATCGGAATTTCGTGCCCTCAAAGGTGGAAGGCGGGCGCCGCACGGATGGCCGCGACCTGACCAAGGAATGGCAGCAGCGGGACGGGGCCGCTTTCGTGCGCGACGCCGGGGGGCTGGAACAGGCCGTGGCTGAAGGGCGCGCCCCGCTTCTCGGCCTGTTCAGCGACAGCCACATGGCCTATGAAACCGACCGGGGCGATGACCAGCCCAGCCTGGCCAGCATGACCCGCGCCGCCATCACCACGCTGCAAAAGGAAGACGGCGGCTTTTACCTGATGGTGGAAGCCGCGCGGATCGACCACGCGCACCATGGCGGCAATGCCCACCGGGCGCTGGACGATACCCGCGCCCTGTCGGAAGCGGTCGCAACCGCGCTGGACATGGTGGATGTGGACAACACCCTGATCCTGGTAACGGCGGACCACAGCCACACCTTCACCATGGCGGGCTATCCGCGCCGAGGGAACCCCATCACCGGCCTGGTGGTGCCCCCGCATGGCGAGAGCCCCACCAAGGCAAAGGACGACAAGCCCTATACCACGCTGGGCTACTGGACCGGGCCGGGCAGCATCACGGGGGAGCGCCCCCAGGAGACGATGGAGTCCGTGCGCGCCCCCGATTACCAGCAACAGGCGCTTGTCCCCACACGCTCGGAAACCCATGGCGGCGAGGACGTGGCGCTTTATGCCATCGGCCCGCAGGCCCATCTGGCCCGCGGCCTGATGGAACAGAATGTCATTTACCACCTGATGCGCCATGCGCTTGGGGACACTGAAGGAGCGACCCCGGCGGCTCAATAACCGCCAGAGTCACTCAAAGGGCGGGCGCGAGCGTTCAGGCAGCGGGGCGGACTCGCGCGCCCGGTGCCCCATCGTCAGGAGCCGCCGTCTTCGCCCGGCTTGCGGAATTTCAGAACGAAGCGATCCGTATGGCCGCGCACGGACGGGTTCCACATGGGCACGTCCAGCGGGTCATCCGGGTTGGTGAACAGGTCGGTGGCCGCCACCAGGCTGAAGCCCGCTTCCCGCATCTGATCAATCACCACCTGCGGTTCGATCCGGTGCAATTCCCGCGCCCCTTCAATGCCATGGCCGTCGGGCGCGCGGTGATCCACTACGCCCACAACGCCGCCGGAGCGGGTGGCATCAAACAGTTCCGACAACAGGCGTGCGGCGTCCACACCCGGCCAGGTGTCGTTTGTCCAGAAAAAATCGTGGTAGGTGAGCGACATCAGGATCAGATCGAAGCGACCCTTGCGGAAGTCCAGATCGTCGCCTTCCACGATAAGCTGCGACGCCTGCGGCAGACGGCCCGACATGAAACGCCCGGCCAGCGTATCCTGCTTGAAACCGATATAGGCGCGGTTGTTGTGGGCGACCACATGGCCATGCGGCCCCACCAGACGGGCCAGAATTTCCGAGTGATAGCCACCGCCGGAGAACAGATCGAGCACTTCCATGCCCGGCGCCGCGCCCAGAAAGGCCAGCATCCGGGCGGGCTTGCGTCGCTTGTCCGTCAGGCGATCTTCATCGGGCCGCTTGTCGGAATCAACAGCCCGGCGCAGCGGCTCCGGCACTGTGATGTCCCCGGCGGCGACAATCCGGGTGCCTTCGGGCAGTCCCAGGGTGCGCGCGGCGCCCGCATCCTCGCCCTGCCCCACGGCAGGGGAAAAGGCGCCGTTGCCAGCCAGCAACGCCGCCATGGCCAAGATCAGACCAGCCGCCAGAGCACCTTTTTTCACAACTTGCAATCGGTTCGCCATCATAAGCCATATCCTTCAGGCGCACGGGCACAATTCCATCATGGGCCGTCATCGCCAAACGCTGATCCTGCTGACAATCAGGTGGCTGGGCTTCTACCATGTCTGTGCCAGAAGGATAGGCCGATTGCCGCCCACGAACTGTCACATTCACGTTATGTCAAAGCCCCCGGATCATCCCCGGATATGGTGCGGGCCGGTCTATTTCTTATATTTCTCAATGGCGCGGTTAAGACCGGCGGTAAGCTGCTTGCCCACGTCCCCGCCATCACCACTGACCCGGTTCTTGATCACGGCCCGCATGGCATCCACATGGCTCTTGACCAGTTCCACCTCGTCGTCGTCAGGCTCCCGACGGCCATTGGTGAAGCCATAGAGCGATTCCGCAAAGGCGGTGATGAGCGGATAGCCGAATGTGCCGCCCTGCCCCTTCATATCATGGGCGATATGGGCGATTTCCTCGAAAAATTCCTTGCGGTTCTCCGGCGTATCCACACAGCGGCTGTGCTTTTCATGCAGCTTGGTGATCAGATTGTTCACCCAGTCAGGATAGTCTTCCGCCAGTTTATCCAGCGTTTCCTGCGCTTTTTCGAGCGCTTCCGGGTCGATGCTGCCGCGCCCCGGCGAAAGGCCGGCGGTTTTCTCTTTCAGCCGGTTCTGGAACCGGTAAAAGCGCACTATGACGCCGTCCTGCTTAGCCACGAATAATCTCCACCCCGTCGCTCTTGTCCGTCAGAACCCGCCGTTCCGGCCCGCCATGGTCACGCTGCCTGCGTCGCCGATCCGGGCCGAAATAATCCGCCGTATGCACGAACTGGCGTGGCCGCTCGATAATGGATATCAGCTTTTCGCCGATATGCTTGATGGTGAAAGGCTTGGCCAGCATGTCCGTCACGCCCATTTCACGGGCTTCGGTGATGCGCTCCTGCTCGGTATAGGCGGTGATCAGCATGAACGGCACGAACCGATCCGGGCTGTCCTTGTGCCGTCGCACCCAGCGCAGGAACATCATGCCATCCACCGGGTGCATATCCCAGTTGGAAATGATGATATCCACCTGCTGGCAGCCCACCTTCATGGGCTCTTCCTTGACCCGTTTCAGGAAATTGATGGCATCGCCGCCGTCTTCCACGGCATAGACGTGCCCCACGCCCAGAACTTTCAGGGAGTTCACCAGCAGGGAGCGGATGAAAGGGCTATCTTCCGCCAGCAGGACACTTACCCTGTCAAAGTCATAATTGTCGGACATTGACCACCCTCTCCCCTTCGGGCCGATCGAGAAACGCTGTCTTTCCGGTTACATTTAGGCGCAGGGACTCAATAAGGTCAATGCCTTAGTGATCACCCGGCTGTCCGATCGCGGCAAGCCGGTCCCGCACCGCATCCAGAGTGAGCCCCATGCGCCCCGACAGATCATCCAGAACGGATTGGCGCGCCGGGCCTGAAGGGGCGGCGCCCAGATGCTCCGCCCGCGCCGCCGCAGCCGCCAGCCGCCACGCCCCGATGGACCGGGCCGCCCCCTTGAGCCTGTGGGCCCTGTCCGACCAGTCGCCATCCGCCCGCGCCAGCGCGGCAAGGTGCTGCTCCGCCTGTTCCAGAAATACCGACAGCACCGCCGCCGTCACATCCGGGTCCCCGGCGGTGAAGCCATCCAGATGATCCCCGTCCAGCAGAACCGTTTCATCCCACCCGGCCCCGTCCGCCGCGTGTGTGGAAGCGTCTTCCGTCATGCCTGCCCCCTGCCCGTTTCATGATCCCGCTTTGCGGTCTGCCGCTGTGCGATCCGGCGCCCTTCCGCCGTCAGCCGACAGACCAGCCAGTCCGGCTTGACGGGATTATGCACCCAGGGCACGCACCAGCCTTCGGCCAGACAGGCCCGAATCGTCCGCGCCGGGATGCGCTGACCGTCCCTGTCGAACAGGGGCAGCTTGCCGCCGGGCTGGTCCAGACCCAGCGCCAGATAGCGCTGCTGTGCCGCTGTGGGCCGTTTTCGAGCCATCGGGGCCTCCCATTGTCGGCTTTCAGCCAGTGTAACGGCTGACGGCGTTGACCGGAATGACAGAATGGTGAACGCTGGCATCATGCGTAGCGGCACCATGGCCCCGCAACAGACAGTCAGGCGAATTCAGGAACCCCCATGTCCAAGGCCGAAATGGATTTCACACCCCGCCCATTGGATGCGGAAAACCCCCGGGACAGCACGCGGGAAGACCCGCAGGCAGAAGGCGGCACGGCGACGGACCATGACCGGCGGGAAGAGGCGTCGTCCGGTAGCGGGCGCCGTTATCGCTCCGTCGGGCTGGCCGCTCTGCTGTCCCTGTTCTGGTTGGGCGGCGCCGGTTTCGTGCTGTGGCAACGGGGGCTCACCTCCATCGCGGAGATGAGCCCGGCCACACTCGCCAGCCTGACCGCCGGCGTCGCCACGCCGCTGGCGGTGATCTGGCTGGTCACGCTGGCCTTTCAGCGGACGGACCCGCTGCTGGAACGGCGGCTCGCCATGTCGCGCACCCTGCACAAGGCCATGGCGCCGGTGGAGCAGGCGGAACTGCGGCTGGACATGCTGACCCGCTCTCTGGAAAAGGAAATCTCCAATGTGGAAGCGGTGAGCGCGCTGGCCATGGAGCGGATCGAAAATCTGGAAAACCGCTTTCAGACCCAGATATCCAACCTGTTCAGCGCCACCGCCGATACCGAAGCCCGCACCGCCAGCATCACCGACAGCATCAGCCGGGAGCGGGATCAACTGGGCGCCACCACCGAGGATATGGAACGCCGGTTCGAGACCATCGAGGAAACCATCAGCCGCGTCGCCCAAAGCATCCACGACGCCGGGGAGGACGCCCAGCAGCGCGGCAATGCCTTGCAGGATCGCATTGGCGGCGCCGTGCTCCAGTTGGAAACGGCGGGCGCCACGCTGGACGGGCGCATCGAGCAGGCCACATCCCTGCTGGACAGCCGGGGCGACCGACTGGATCAGGTGGGATCGGACATTGCTCTGAGGCTGGAATCCCTGACCGAAGCCCTCAGCACCGGCATGGACCGCATGAAATCCGGTGTGAGCGATCTGGAAGGCCGCTCCGCAGAGCTGTCCGATCATATGCGCGCCCAGGGTCAGGTGCTGCATGAGCTGGCCACGCTCTCTGCCAGCGAATCAACAAAAATCAACGAGTCTCTGGCCAAGCACGTGGATCAGGTAAAGGCCGCCGCCGAACAGGCCCTGAGCGCCACGGACGAGGTGAGCGCCCTTTTGGCCAGAAAAACCGGGGACTTGACCGAAGACGTTCTGAAGGCGGTTGAAAAGGCGCGCGGCCTGATCCTTGAGGCGGGCGAGACCTTTGATACCCACAGCAGAGAGGTCGTCCAGGTCTCCAGAGATGTGCACGAAGCCACCCGGACCCATGCGGACGACACCGGCAGGATACTTCAGGAACGCACCACGGAGATGGACCGCTTCCTAGAGGAACGCCTTGCCCATGCCCGCACCACGCTGGAAGAGACCGCGAACACCATGTCAAGCCAGAGCCATGACGCGCTGGCCCAGGTGGAACATGCCGCCGAAAGCGCGGAAAAGCGCCTGAAGGCAATGATTCAGGCGGTGAGTGGCGACATAGAGGGCCTGTCCGACACCGCCAATGCCCAGGGGGAAAAGATCGGGCGCATCAGTGTGGACATGGAAGACCGCGCCGACAGCCTGACGGCCAAGACCGAGGCGGTGCGCACCGACATGGCCGCCGCCCGCAAGGATTTCGACCAGCATCAGCGGGCCCTGGCCGAGCATCTGGCCGACACCCGGCAGAAGCTGGCAAGGCTGGAAGACGATCTGGCCAACCAGCGCAGCCAGCTTGGCCAGACCGCTAGCGATGCCGCCCAGCGCGTGAACGAAAGCCTGACCCGCTTCGAGGACATGATACGCCAGGTGGACGAGGCTTCCGGCACCGCGGCGGGCCATGTGGGGGAGGAGGCCGACCGCATGGCCAACCGGATCGAGGATCTGAACCGGGAGGGCCGCTACACGCGGGACAGCCTTACCGCGGCGGTGGACGGCCTGAGCGGTCAGGCGGCGGCGCTCAAGACCGATCTGACACAGGCCAGCCGGTCGCTGGGCGCGGCGGCGGATGCCTTTGCCGGAGAACGCCAGCGCATCACCAGCGAAACCGAAGCGGTCATCACGCGGCTTGGCGGCGCATCGGATCGCATGGGCGGGCGCATCGACCAGTTCCACGCCAGCAGCATGGAAGCGGCCGACCGCATGGATGCGGCCAGCACCCACCTGATGGACGAAAGCGCCAAGGTCCGTGCGGCCATGGAAGCCACCGTCACCGACACCCGCACGGACCTGCACAGCGCCCTGCAAGAGATCACCGATCAGGCCAGCCAGCAGATCACGGTACTGCAAGAGCAGATCGAGGCCACCCTCGCCCGGCTGCTGGGGGAATATACCGAAACCACCGAGCGGGCCGAGCGAGAAGGCGCCTGGCTGGCCTCTCGCCTGGGCAATGAAGCGGCCAAGATCGCCGAACGCGCCGACACCTTCCTTCAGCAGACCGCCGAGATCGAGGAACGCATCACCCGCAGCAGCCAGAACGATTTCAGCCGCACATCGCAGCTTCTGATGGAAAGCCTGGAAAATGCCTCCATCGACATCACACGGGCGCTCAGCAACAATGTGGGCGCCGAGTTGTGGGACGCCTATCGCGGCGGCGACCGGGGCGTGTTCGCCCGCAAGACCCTGCAACTGGCCGACCGGCGCACCCGCCGGGCCATCGCCGCCAAAGTGGCCGAGGACCGGGACTTCAAGGAAGTGGTCAGCCGCTTCATGCGCGACTTTGAAAGCCTGATGGAACGCGGCATGATCGGGGACCGGGGCGGCGCCCTGGCCACCACCCTGTTGTCCAGCGACATGGGGCGGCTTTATGTGATGCTGGCACAGGCGCTCAAGAAATTCAGTTAAGGGGCTTTATGGCGGTTATCACCATCAGACAGCGCCCGCAGCGGGGCGGGCGCACGGCGAACATCATCGGCGCGCTGGCTCTGACCCTCATCCTGTCGGCCTGCGGCGAACCGGCCCGTGAAGCCGATGACACACCCGCGCTGCAAGCGGTGGACTGGCGGTTGTCTTCCACCTATCCCAGCACGCTTTTGCAGATCGGCACCATGGGCAAGAAGCTGACCGAAAAGCTGTCGGCGCTGTCCGGCGGCCGGATGAAGCTGAACTTTCACGAGCCCGGCGTGCTGGCACCGCCGTTCGAGACCTTCGACGCGGTGTCATACGGCGCCATTGAAGCGGGCTGGTCCACCAGCGGTTACTGGGCGGGCAAGGAACCGGCGCTGCAACTGTTTTCCGCCGTGCCCTTCGGGCCGCGCGCGGCGGAATATCTGGCCTGGTTCGACCATGGCGGCGGCAGGGAACTGTTCGAGGAAATCTATCACCGCCACAATATTCACGGCCTGATCTGCGGGCTGACCCCGCCGGAAGCCGCCGGATGGTTCCGCGAGCCGATCAACAGCGCCGCCGACTTCAAGGGCCGCAAGATCCGCTTTTTCGGCCTGGGCGGAAAGGTTCTGGAAAAGCTGGGCGCGGCGCCGCAACTCATCCCCGGCGGGGAAATCTTTCAGGCGCTGGAATTGGGGGCCATTGACGGCACGGAATACGCCATGCCCGCGGTGGACTATCGCATGGGCTTTTATCAGGTGGCCAAACATTACTATTTCCCCGGCTGGCACCAGCAATCCACCTTTTTCGAACTGATCATCAACCTGGATAGCTGGCGCGGCCTGTCGGATCATCAGCAATTGATAATCGAAACCGCGTGTAGCGCCAATGTGCGTGCCGGTCTGTCGGAGGGCGAGGCCCTTCAAACGGAAGCCATGCAGAAGCTGGAAGCCAAGGGCGTGATCTTCCACACCTTTTCCAATGAGACCCTGGCCGCGCTGCGCCAGGCCTGGCAGGAGGTGCTGACAGACCTGAAGGCACAGGACGAAACCTTCGCCCGTGTCTGGGCATCCCTTCAGGCGTTCCGGGAAAAATACGATGCCTGGGAAAAGCGGGGCTATCTGGATGAGTGATGCCGCCCGCACCGCCATGGCCCGCGCCCTGCGGCTGGCACGGGCCCTTGAGGCGACGGTGGTGGCCGCTGGCCGCGCCGCGGCCTGGCTGGCGATCGCCCTGATGCTGGTGATCGTGGTGGATGTGGGGTTCCGCAAGCTGATGGACACGGGCTCCACCCGCCTTCAGGAACTGGAATGGCATCTGCACGGCCTGTTGTTCCTGTTCGGGCTGGGCTGGGCCTATCTGAAGGATGGCCATGTGCGCGTCACCCTGCTCAGCGACCGGTTCCGCCCAGGCACGCGCGCCGGGATCGAGGCACTGGGCGGCCTGTTTCTCCTGCTGCCCTATGTGGCCGCGCTGGTGGCTTTCGGTGCCGATTATGCCGGCATTTCCCTGGCCTATGACGAAAGCTCACCGTCCCCCACGGGGCTCGCCAATCGCTGGCTGATCAAATACGCCATGCTGGCCGGTTTCGCCCTGCTGGGGCTGGCCGGGATCGCCCGCACGCTGGAAGCGCTGGTCTTTCTGACCGCCCCAGCCGCCATAGCGCGCCAGACCCGCTTTCACCCGCCCGCGCCGGATGGGGGCGATGGATCTTCTTCGGGCCGACCCGCCGAGGCGGAGAGTGCGCCGTGAGCCTGTTGCTTGATGCCCTGCCCTTTTTGATGTTCGCCGCCCTCGTGCCGCTGCTGTTTACCGGCTATCCGGTGGCCTTCGTGCTGGGCGGCACGGGGCTGCTGTTCTGGGCCATCGCCGTGATGCTGGGCGCGGAAAACCCGCAAAGTTTCTTTCTGGTGGTCAGCCGCATTTTCGGTGGCGTCGTGGAAAAGCCGGTTCTGATCGCCGTGCCCATGTTCGTGCTGATGGGCACCCTTCTGGCCCGCAGCGGCATTGCGGACGACCTGCTGCGCGTGCTGGACCGGCTGACCCGGCGCGTGCCCGGCGGGCTGGCGCTGTCGGTCACCTTGCTGGGCGTGGTGCTGGCGGCCACCACGGGAATTATCGGCGCCAGTGTGGTGATGATGACGCTGATGGCGCTGCCCATGATGCGCGCGGCGGGCTATGATACGGGCCTGGCCACCGGCACCATCGCCGCATCGGGTACATTGGGTATCCTGCTGCCACCCAGCATCATGCTGGTGGTGATGGCGGACCTGCTGTCCATGTCGGCGGGCACGCTGTTCATGGCGGCGATCGGGCCGGGACTGCTTCTGGCCGGTTTCTACATGCTGTATCTGCTGATCACCGCCCTTTTCCGCCCGCACCTGACACCGCCCCACGGCGAGGACGCCGCAGAGCCGGTGCGGCCAAAAACCATACTGACCGCCCTTCTGCCGCCGGTGGGGCTGATCGCGCTGGTGCTCGGCTCCATCTTTGGCGGCATCGCCACCCCCACGGAGGCAAGCGGCGTGGGCGCGTTCGGCGCCCTGCTGCTGGCACTGGCGCGCAGGCGGCTCAGCCTGTCCGGGCTGCGCGGCGCCGTTGAAAGCAGCGCCCTGACCACCATCATGATTTTCGGCCTGTTCGTGGGTGCCACCGCCTTTTCCTATGTGTTCACCCTGCTGGGCGGACACGATCACATTCTGGCCCTGATGAATACGGATGGCAGCGGCGCCTGGCTGGTGCTGGGCGTGCTGATGCTCGCCACCTTCCTGCTCGGCTTTTTCTTTGACTGGATCGAGATCACGCTGATCCTGCTGCCGGTGTTCGCCCCCGTGATCACCGCGCTGGATTTTGGCGGCCATGTGCCCCCCGGCACCATGACCACCGCCTGGTTCGCCATGCTGATGGCGGTCAATCTGCAAACCAGCTTCCTGACCCCGCCTTTCGGCTTCGCGCTGTTCTATATGAAGGGGGCGGCGCCCGGTGATGTGCGCCTGGCCACCATTTATCGGGGCATCGTACCGTTCGTGGCCTTGCAGGCGCTGGCGCTTCTGGTGCTGGCCCTGTTCCCGAACCTGGCGCTGTGGCTGCCCCGCCTGCTGGCGGAATAGGGCGCAAGGTCAGGCGCGCGCCCCAACAATCAGTGCCGCTGGCGCGAAAAGATCAGCTTACCGCGCCTTCGCGGTCATTGATCCGGCGCAGCTTGCCGATCAGATAATCCAGATTTTCCGTATCCACATTATCTTCGAGCGCGGTGAGCACCCGCTCGATCATCAACTGCTTGAACTGTTCCTTGCTGTCCCCGCTGGTGGCGATGGTCTCCCGCGCGAGGCCCAGTGCGGCCCGCGCCACCTCGTAGAACTGGATGGGAATGTTCGCCTTTTCCATCAGGCGCTCAAGGCCCCGGTCCCCATGTTCGCTGATCAGGCGATAGGCATTCATCACCGGAATTTCCGCCCGCCGGGCCAGCGCCGTTTCGAAAAAGGTGGTGTCCCCCATGCACAGGGCGCGAATGATCAGGGTGGGGGTCAGGCGGTCATTGTCGTACAACTGGTTCACCAGATCCTTCACGGTCTGGGTATCATGGCCACCCTTGAGCAGGGAGACCGTGGCCTTTTCGCGGCTTTCCAGCATCAGCTCGGCTGCCACATCCGGCGAAATGGCATTGTGCGCCATGATATGGTCGCGCAGCGAATCCGTGACCAGAGTGACAAGCTGTTCCGATACGGCAATGGGCAGATCACCGCGATAGGCCATGGGCGTGGTCACCTGCTCGCTGTCGGCGAATTCCCTGAGCACTTTACCGAAGGTGGCCTCGCTGATGCGGGCCTTTTCATTGCCCACAAGGGTGGCGACGGCGGCTTCGTCCCGACTGTCCACCAGGGCATCCGCCACGGATTCGGTCACGTCCTCCCGGCCCGCCACGGCCTTGCGCACGCCGCTGCTTCTGGTCTTGACCAGGCTGACCAGGTCCGCTTCCGACAGCACGCTGGAGCTTTCCACCACCGGCAACGCCACCGCGTCCACATCCTTGGCAAGGCTCAGCGCCACATCGTGCGGCACATCCGGGTTATCTTTCAGGCTCTCAGAAAGGGCTTGGCGCACCCGCACCGCCGCGTCCTTGAGCATGACGCGGAAAATATCCTCAGCCAGAGCGCGTTCCTGCTCGCTCAGATCGTCGAGCCCGAAGGTGCTGGCCACCCGCTCCGCCGCGCTGGCGCGGTTTTCATCGCTGGGGTCCTGCAACAGGCGGGTAACGTCACTGCTGGTGAGTTTATCATTGTTTGCCAAGGCACTGGTCCTCAATCACGGGGCCGCAGACGGGATCGCTCTCCGGCCAGAACAATAGGAGGAGTCGCCTCCCGTTTCCAGAAAATATCACAAGGTCCGGCTATCGGGCCAGCCTTGCCAAAGGCTTTGCAGTCAGCCTTTCGGGCAGCATAGAAGCAGGCACGGCGGAGACAGTTCAATATTTGCCGAAAATTTTAACAATTTCCGGCCCGTGGGAGCGCCCGATATAGCGCCCGTGGGAGCGCCGTCCCGCTGGCCGCGTCAGACGGGCATTGAGAATGACCACAAGGACGGCTAGCATCCAGCCAGCCAGCTTCCGTTCAGGCGGCGGCATTCAGGTAATTCAGGGGATCTTGTTATCATGGTTAAACGCTTTCTGGCCGTTGTGGGGCTGATGGTCGCGGTGGGATTCGGCAATGTGAACGCCACGGCGCAGGATGCAGGCACTGACACATCCGCCGGCCAGGAACAGCAGGAACAGCGGCAAGAACACCAGAACCAGGATCAGGGCACACCGCCCGCGGGCGAAGACACGACCACTGAGGGGGAAAAGCCGCTGATTGAGGTGAAGACCGGCCCGGAAGACGGGGCGCAGGGCTTTTCCGCCATGGTCAATGAGCAGATCGCGCCCGTGACCGACTTCATTTCCGCCATCGTCTTTTTCGAAATCCCCCTGAACTGGCTGGTGGAAGATGCCCCCGGAATGCCGGTCATCGTGATCTGGCTGATCGGCTTTGCCACTTATTTCACCTTCTATATGGGCTTCCCGCAATTGCGGGGCATCAAGCAGTCCTGGCATATCGTGCGGGGCAAATATGACGACCCGGACGACCCCGGCGAGGTAACCCACTTTCAGGCCCTGACGGCGGCCCTGTCCGGCACGGTGGGGCTGGGCAACATCGCCGGGGTGGCCTTGGCCATTTCCATCGGCGGGCCGGGCGCTACCTTCTGGATGATTCTATCGGGCCTCTTCGGCATGGCCAGCAAGTTCACCGAATGCACGCTCGGCCTGCACTATCGCCACATCGATGCGGACGGCGTGGTCTCTGGCGGGCCGATGCATTATCTCAAGGATGGCCTGGCCAAACTCGGCCACCATACACTGGGCAAGGTGCTGGCCGTCACCTTCGCCGCCATGGCCATGGGCGGGGCCATTGGCGCGGGCAACATGTTTCAGGTCAACCAGGCATCCAGCATTTTCACCGGGGCGGCGGTACGGCTGACCGGCGGGGAAAGCAGCATCTTCTTTGGCAATGAATGGATATTCGGCCTGATCTTCGCCTTTTTCGTCGGCCTCGTGATCATTGGCGGCATCCGCAAGATCACCCATGTGACCGAATTTCTGGTGCCGATCATGGCGATCATCTATGTGTCCTCGGCGCTGTTCATCCTGATCTCGCTGGCCGGGGAAATCCCCAACGCCATCGCCCTGATCCTGGAAGGCGCTTTCACCGGCGAGGGCATTCAGGGCGGCATAGTGGGCGTGCTGATCATGGGGCTGCGGCGCGCCGCCTTCTCGAACGAGGCAGGGCTCGGCTCGGCGGCCATCGCCCACGCAGCGGCCAAAACGCGGGAGCCCATCGCGGAGGGGCTGGTGGCGCTTCTGGAGCCCTTCGTGGATACGGTTCTGGTCTGCACCATGACGGCGCTGGTTATCATCGTCACAGGCTTCCATGTGCAGACCGGCACCACGGATGGCATCGTGCTGACCACTTCCGCCTTTGATCATGTGATCGACGGATTCAGCTATGTGCTGACCATCGCGGCGGTGTTGTTCGCATTTTCCACCTGCATCACCTGGTTCTATTACGGCCAGCGGGCATTTCTGTTCCTAGTGGGCAACAAGCCGCGGGTGGAGCTGGGCTTCAAGGTGTTCTTCCTGGCCCTGCTGCCGATCGGCGCCACCATGAACCTGACCAGCGTGATGGATTTCGCGGATGCCATGATCCTGGGCATGGGCTTCCCCAATCTGGTTGGCGTGTTCCTGTTGCGCAAGGAAGTGAAGACCATGCTGAAAAGCTATCTGGCCCGTGTCAAAAGCGGCGAGATCAGCCACTATATCAAGAAACGGGCACATTGATGGCGCCCTTATTCAGCAAGGGTTCAGCCCAATAGAGTAGCCACAAGACCATAAGGGTCAGACCCGAATGAAGGAGACACGATCCATGCCCAAGGGGTTTCTGCCCGGCCCTTCCGCTTCACGCGGCATCGGTTTCATGATGCTGGCCGCTTTCGTGGCCGCGGTGGCGGCTTTGGCGCCCCCGGTCTCGGCCCAGAACGCCTCGGCCCAAAGCGGCGATTCCGCGGAAACCGCCGCCGCCCTGGCGCTGGACGGGAACGAAACACGCGGCAAGCGCCTGTTCCTGCGCTGCAAGGCGTGCCACAATCTGACCGACGGGCGCCGCCACAAGCTGGGGCCCAATCTGCACGCCCTGTTCGGACGCAAGGCTGGCAGCCTGTCGGACTATCGCTACAGCCGCGCGCTGGCGGAAGCCGATTTCGCCTGGAGCCGAAGCCAACTGAACCGCTGGCTGAAGAATCCCAGCGGTTTCCTGCCGGGCAACAAGATGTCCTTTGCCGGGCTGCGCACACCGCAGGACCGCGCCGATCTGCTGGCCTATCTTGAAAAAGCCACGGAACAGGCCCAAAAAGACAGCAAGGCCACGAGCGAGGCGACACTGCCCAAAAGCGAAGCGCCCAAAAATGGCCAACCCGATAGCGGGAAACCCTGACAGCGGAGAGAACGATCATGACCCGGAAGCCCATCCCCGCCCGCGCCCATGCGGCCACTCCCTTCAAGAGCCGCCCGCTGCTTATGCTGCTGGCGGGTTTCATGGCTGCGCTTGCCATTCTGGCGGCGCGCCCGGCGCTGGCGGAAGGCGATGAAACCGCCGTGGACGACCCGCAGGGCGCCATCGCCTTTGTGCGCCAACTGACCGACGAGACCCGCAGCATCTGGGCCGATGAGTCGCTTTCCGAACAGGAAGAATACCGGCAGTTCCGCAAGGTGCTGGAAAAGGCCACGGATATCGAGCTTCTCTCCCGCGCCATTCTGGGCCGCTATTATAATCGCGCCACGGAAGAACAGCGCATCGCCTATATGGATGCGATGAAAGATTACATCATCAGCGAATTCGACCAGCGCATGGAGCAGATCGGCTTCGAGAATCTGGAGATTCGCGGCACCAGCCCGGCATCCGGGCGCGGCGGGCACCTGTTCGTCAAAACCAAGGTGAAGCGCAGCGAAGGCCCGCCCATCCTGGCGGACTGGCGCCTGCGCAAGCGGGACGGCAGTTTTCAGATCGTCAATCTGGAAGTGGAAGGCATCAACCTGCTGATCACCAATCGGGAAGCCTTTTCCGCCCGGATCAGCGAAAAAGGGCTGGATGCGGTCATCAGGAACCTGAAGGAACGGTACGGCCCGCCCGTGGAACAGCCCGTTTCAACCCAGGGAAACGCGGCCCGCTAAACCCGGATGGCGCGGCACCGGGTTCGGGCTGCGCCCTTCACTCATCTTCCGGCACCGGGTCGGGCGCGGGCTCCGGCCTCACAGGCTCCATACGTGCCACAAGCCCCATGCCGCCCGCCGTATTATCCAGCAGGCGGGCAAGACGGTCAGCCCCTTCCGGCGGCACATGCAGGGCGAACCGGGTGATATAGGCGGCGCCGGTCTCGCTCTCCCGTCGGCCACTGGACATGCGCACAATATTGGCGCCCGCTTCCTGCACGATTTCGCTGATGCAGGCCACCAGGCCGGGCCTGTCCCCGCCGCTGACCACAAGCCGGTGAGTCACCTGCCCGCGCGGGCCGCGTTCGGCGGCAAAATCATAGCCGCTCACCCGGATGTGCGCGCCCGCAAGCGCGGACAGGCTGGCCAGGGCGCTTTGTACGTCGGCTTCGGTCACGCCCGTCGGAAAGCTGCCAAGGGCGGAAAATTCAAACCCCTGCCCCAGCAGGGCAAAGCTGGAATCCGCCAGATTGGCGCCCATTTCGAACAGGCAGCCGGACACATCCGCCACCACGCCGGTACGGTCGGCACCCTTGATCGATATGAGCATGGTGCGGGACGGGCTCGGTGCGCTGGTGCGGCTCATGCCATGGCTCCCTTGATGTGGCGGACGGGTATTGCCCGCTTGCATTCCTGAACGCAACCCGTTATTGGGTGCGCGACTTCAGTATTCAAGGCACCATAAAGGGGTTGGGAAATGGCGGACAAGCAGCTTCTGCATCTGGTTTTCGGCGGCCACGTTAAAAACCCGCAGTCCCTGGAATTCGACGACCTGGACAATGTGGAATTTGTCGGCATCTTCCCGAACTATGAAGACGCCGAAAAAGCGTGGCGGGATGTAAGCCAGCGCAATGTGGACGACGCCATGAAGAAATATGTGGTGGTCCATCTGCATCGCCTGCTGGAGCCGGGCGACCAGTAACGCGGCCCAAAATGTCAGGCCCCCGTGGTCCCCGCAAAGGCGGGCGGGGGCGGGCCATTTCCGGCGCTAAACAATTCAGGCGCAGAACAATTCAGGCTCCGGCGGCTGAATTGCGGAAGAAAGCGTCCACATGGGCGCGCAGCATCAGGCCATCCCGGTCATAGGCGCCCATGCCACGATTCAGATAGCGCAGGGCATCTTCCCGGCTTTGGGGCTTGTGCCGCTCCAGCAGCAGATTCGCCACGCGCTTCAGGCCCTGATCGTTCAGAACGGGGTACATGTCTGTCATGAAGATATCCTCTTTTTATTCTTGATCACTGAAACGCTCAAGCATGGCTATCCCATGTCATTTCAGTGACTTTTTCCTTACATAAAGCGGGCGGCGCTGCCATGGACAGCGCCGCGCATTAACCATATCTGGTTCAATAAGAGCCGAAATCAAGGCTCAGCCCGAAAAACGGAGCCGGGTTAGGCCGCGGGCGTTTCCTGCTGTGCGGCCTGCTTTTCCGCCTCGATCCAGGCGTTCACCTTGTCTTCCAGCACGCTGAGCGGCACCATGCCGTTTTCCAGCACCACACGGTGGAAATCCCGCCAGCTAAAGGCGGAACCCAGTGTCTCGCGGGCTTTTTCCCGCAATTCCATGATCTTCAGCTTGCCCACCATATAGGCGGTCGCCTGACCGGGCATGACGATATAACGCTCAATGGCCGCAACGGCATCCCCGCGCGGATTGGGGGTGTTTTCCACCAGATAGTCAATGGCATCCTCCCGCGTCCACTGCTTATGGTGGATGCCCGTGTCCACCACCAAACGGCAGGCGCGCCACAGTTCCATGGCCAGGCGGCCAAAGTCCGAATAGGGGTCTTCGTAAAAGCCCATATCCTTGCCCA
The DNA here is from genome assembly GCF_037658235.1 of Yunchengibacter salinarum. NCBI lineage: Bacteria > Pseudomonadati > Pseudomonadota > Alphaproteobacteria > Kordiimonadales > Kordiimonadaceae > Yunchengibacter > Yunchengibacter salinarum. The sequence goes on from NZ_JBBJLN010000007.1 coordinate 79,792, forward strand.
GTTCCTCGGTATAAAGGCCCCAGCCCTCCGTGAAGGCGGTGAAGCGGGCGGTGCGCTGGAACAGCGGAAGCCCCTCAAGCTCCTGGGCAATGGCGATCTGGAAGTGATGGCCCGGAATGCCCTCGTGATAGCTCAGGGCTTCAAGCTGATAGGTGGGCATGTTCTTCATGTCGTGCAGATTGACATAATAAATGCCGGGCCGGGAGCCATCGGGCGCGGAACGCTGGTAAAACGCCTTGCCCGCGCTTTCCTCCCGGAATTTCTCCACGGCGCGCACTTCCATGGATGCCTTCGGGGTCAGGCTGAAATAGTCCGGCACGGCCACGCGCATATCCTCGATATAGTCGCGGGCCTGTTGCAGATATTCCTCCCGTCCCTCGTCCGTGTTTGGCAGATAGAAGCGCTCGTCGGTGCGGGTGAACTCGAAGAATTCCTGCAAGTCGCCGTCGAAATCCACCTCGTCCACAATGGCGCGCATGGCCTCATGGATGCGGGCCACATTATCCAGCCCGATCTGGTGAACCTCCTCCGCCGTCAGATCGGTGGTGGTGTGATTGGCCAGCGCCTGATCGTAAAAAGCATCCCCTTCAGGAAATTTCCACACCCCATGCTTGCTGGTGGCGCGGGTGGCCTGGTCTTCCAGCGCCGCGATCAGCGCCTCATAACCCGGCTTCACGCCTTCCCGCAAAGCGGTGCGCGCCCGTTCCAGCAGCGCCTCGGCCTCCGCTTCCGGCAGGTCAAGGGCGCCCACCTTGGTGCGGAAATCCGCCATCAGGATACTGTCCTCTCCCTCGTCAAAGGGGGCGCCGCTCACCACATTGCGGGCGGCCTTGATCACCTTTGGGAAAACGAATTTGGGCGGCAGAATGCCCTTTTCCTCCCGCAGGCGCAGGCCATCCACCACCTGCGCGAAAAGATCCCGCACCCCGGCGAGCCGCGCGATATAGGCTTCGGCATCGGCCTTGTCCGCCACCTTGTGCACGGTCATCAAATGGGTGGGCACATAGGTATGCCAGCCATACATCTGGTTAATCGGATAGCTGTAGAGCCGCCATTTGTCATTGCGCACATAGCGCTCTGCCGTCAGTTCGAAAAGGCGGGCGCTGAGCGAAAGCTGCTCCCCGATCCCGGCCAGATCGAATTGCCGCAGTTCGGCCAGTTGCTCTTCATACAGTGTGCGCATCTCGTCCTGCGCTTCCTGGGACAGGTCGGGCCACTTGTCGTTATTGTCGGAAAAACCGAGCCGTTCCGCCTGCAAGGGCTCCCGCTCCAGCCGTTCCATCATGGCATCGCGGAAAAAGGCCCTGAGCTTCTCGGCCTGACTCATTTCCACCTCGGCGCCCGCCTGTTCGTCCCCGGCGGATTCGCTGCTTTCATTATTGCCCGATCCGCAGGCGGCAAGCCCCATCGCCAGCCCCGCCATCAGGGCAAATTTCGAAACACCTTGTATGATCATGCGACCCGGCATGGTTCCCCCCATTATGAAACAGTCGATAAGAGCCGGATGCTACCGCGTGTGACAAGGGATAGCAAATACCGGGAATGACCAGCACCGGGGATGAGCGGGGTCGGAACCGACAAATACCGGCCACCGCCCCCCGCCACGGCAAATAGGCTGTTCCCGTGCATGGAAACCACAGGGCCCATAACGGGCGCCGCTTGACATTGAAGGCCCACCCGCTTAGGTCATCGTGCATGGACATGCAGACACAGATTACCGATCATGATACCCCTGCCCTCGTTACGCGGCAGGCCCTGTTCACCATCGGCCAGGTGGTAAGACACCGCTATTTCCCCTTTCGCGGCGTGATCGTGGATGTGGACCCGGAATTCGACAATACGGAAGAATGGTGGCAGTCCATCCCGGAAGATATTCGCCCGGTGAAGGAACAGCCCTTCTACCACCTGTTGGCGGAGAACGAAGACTCCACCTATGAGGCCTATGTCTCCCAACAGAATCTGCTGGCGGATGACAGCGACGAGCCCGTGAACCACCCCGACGTGCCGGAGCTGTTCGGCCATCTGGCCGCCGGGCACTATCAGCTTCGCGCCATTCCCCGGCACTAGGCTTTTCTGATTTCACGCTTCAGCGCTTCGCGCCGTGGCTCCAAACCGGCGCCGGGCACCCGGCGGGCCACGCTTGTGGCCTGCGCTCATCCCGCGCATGGCGGGATGGCGGAAGCCTTAACCCGGTATTGTCAGTAATGCCGCTTCGACAGGGTCACCATCAGGCGATGGATGCCAGGATCAGCAGGATCACCAGCACAAAGCCCAGCCCCCATTTGGATGCCTTGAGGAAGCCTTTATAGGTTTTCTGATGGTCTGTGGTTTCCATGGTCATGATATTTGCTCCCCGGCACGGTTACGACCCGCAGGCTTTGCAGCCCCGATTTTGGCCAAGCTATAACGCAGCCCCGCCCCGGCGCCAAGCCTGTTTGATGCGTTTTTCCGCCATGAAAGCCTTGGCGCCGTCATTCCGCCTGTTCCAGCGCGCGGGACAGCATGGCCGGTGCGATATTACCGCCGGAAAGCACGATCACGCTGGTCCGCCCCTTTGCCGGGACCACACCGGAAAGCAAAGCCGCCAATGCCACGGCCCCGCCGGGCTCCACCACCTGCTTGAGCACGCGAGCGGCATAAGCCACGGCAGCCAGCGCCTGATCGTCGCTGACCACCGCGCCCTTCGCCCTTTCCCGGCGCAGCAGGTCCAGCGTCAGGGCGCCGGGCCGTTCGGAAAGCAGCGCATCGCACACGGATCGGGAGGCCGGGTCCACACGCTCCCGCGCGCCGCTTTTCAGGGACCGAGCCGTATCGTCAAACCCCGAAGGCTCCACCGTATAGGCCGCCATACGGGGAAAGGCCCGGTGCAACGCCAGGAAACTGCCGGAAGACAGCCCCCCGCCGCCGCAGCAGATAAGCGCCTGATCGGGGACAATGCCCCTTGCCGCCAGCTCCTCGGCGATCTCAAGGCCCACCGTGCCCTGCCCGGCCATCACATCCGGGTGGTCGAAGGACGGGATCAGCGCGGCGCCCGTGTCATCCGCCAGCCGCTGGGCCAATGCCTCCCGGCTTTCGCTGTAGCGGTCATAAAACGCGATGGTGGCCCCGAAAGCGCGGGTGTTCTCGATCTTGATGGCGGGCGCGTCCGACGGCATGACAATGGTGGCGGGCACCCCCATCAGGCTCGCCGCCCGCGCCACGCCCTGGGCATGATTGCCGCTGGAAAAGGCCACCACACCGCGCGCCCGCTGTTCGGGGCCGAGAGCGGCGATGGCGTTATAGGCGCCGCGCAGCTTGAACGACCCCACCACCTGCTGGTTTTCCGGCTTGATCAGCACCCGCCCGCCCAATCGCTCGTTCAAAAGCGGATGCTCCATCAGGGGCGTGCGCACCACCACCAGCGCCAGCCGATGCGCCGCGGTCTCGATGTCATCGATCGTGATTGCCGGTACGCTCACGGCGCGTCTCCCCCCTGCGGCGTGCCCGCCAGCGGCCATAGCGCACGTCCATGCGGCGGCGCCAGCGCCGAAGGGGCGGAATGTCGTCCGACAGCACCAGAATCCCCAGCGGGATCATCCAGAAGCCGAGAATGGGCAGAAAACCCAGCACCCCGCCACAGATCAGGGCCACGCCCAGAACAAAGCGCATGGGCCGGGTCTTCGGGCGCAGGCGGCGGCGAGATCCCGTGCGCTGCGGCCCCTCAGTGCTCATACCGATGCCGCCTCAAATACCGCCCATGCAGATATATTTCAGCTCGACGAAATCATCGATGCCGTATTTGGAGCCTTCCCGCCCGATGCCGGATTGCTTGTAGCCGCCAAAGGGTGCCACTTCGGTGGTCATCAGGCCGGTATTGACCGCCACCAGGCCATATTCCAGTTCCTCGGCCACGCGCCACACGCGGCCTATGTCCCGCGCATAGAAATAGGCGGCAAGGCCGAAAATGGTGTCATTGGCCTTGGCCACCACGTCGGCATCGTCGGAAAAGCGGAAAACCGGTGCCACGGGGCCGAAGACCTCTTCCTTGGACAGGCGCATGTCCTGGGTCACGTCGCGCAGCACGGTGGGCTCGAAAAAGGTGCCGCCCAGTGCGTGGCGCTTACCCCCGGTGACCACGCTGGCCCCTTGTGAGACGGCATCGCCCAGCAGTTCCTCCACCTTGTCCACGGCGGCATCATTAATCAAGGGCCCCTGGGCCACGCCTTCCTCGAAGCCATCGCCCACCTTCAGGGCCGCCACCTTTTCGGTCAGCTTTTCCACGAACCGGTCATAAATGCCGTCCTGCACATAAAGCCGGTTGGCGCATATGCAGGTCTGGCCCGAATTGCGGTATTTGGAGGCGATCGCCCCATCCACCGCCGCATCCAGATCAGCATCGTCGAACACGATGAAAGGCGCGTTGCCGCCCAGCTCGAAGCTCACCTTCTTGATGGTATCGGCGCTTTGCCGCATCAGGATGCGCCCCACCTCGGTGGACCCGGTAAAGGTGATCTTGCGCACCTTGTCATTGCGGGTGATCTCACCGCCCACATCGGCGGCATTGGAGGTGGTGATGATATTGATGATGCCCTTGGGGAAGCCCGCCCGGTCGGCCAGTTCCGCCAGCGCCAGCGCGGTAAGCGGCGTGTCCTCCGCCGGTTTGATCACGATGGGGCAGCCCACGGCAAGGCCCGGCGCGCATTTGCGGGTGATCATGGCACAGGGGAAGTTCCACGGCGTGATGGCCCCCACAACGCCCACGGGCTGCTTGATGACCACCAGGCGCTTGTCGGTGCCATGGGCGGGGATCACGTCGCCATATACCCGCTTGGCCTCCTCGGCGTACCATTCGATGAAGCTGGCGCCGTAAGCGATCTCGCCATACGCCTCCTTGAAGGGCTTGCCCATCTCGCTGGTCAGAATGGTGGCAAGGTCCTTGCGGTTTTCCATGATCAGCGTGTGCCAGCGCTTCATGATGTCGCTGCGTTCCCTGGCCGTGCGATTGCGCCAGTCCGGCCAGGCGGCGTGGGCCGCCTCAATCGCCTGGCTGGTGCTGTCCACGCCCAGGTCGGGGACACTGGCGATCACCTCCCCGGTGGACGGGTTGGTCACTTCCAGTTCAAAGCGGCCCTCGGCGGCCACCCATTCGCCATTGATATAGGCATGGCGCTTCAACAGGCTTTCATCGTTCAGCTTCATGGAAAATCCCCCGATTGGTCCGCTTGCGTCGCCCGATCAGGCAACATGTGTCTGCCTGCATATCTAGAAGCTTGCCCCCGCCGCCACAAGGCCCGCGACGCAAAACAATAACGCCGCGCGGCTCAATCCGGCACAAGGTCGCGGCCATAGAACAGGCTATCCACCGCCTGCCCCCTTATGTGCACCGCGCCCGCATGGCGCCTTTCCAGTTTGAAACCGCAATCCGACAGCGCCGCCCCGTGGCGTGGGCGCAGATCATACAATTCCGCCGTCAGACGAACGAGCCCAAGGGATTCGGCCCGGTCCAGAAGCCGCGCCAGAAAAGCACGGAACAGGCCGTCATGCCGATCGCTTTCATGGGGAATGGCGGTATCGGCCAGAAAGGAAACCTCCGCCGCGCGGGCGTACCAGTTCATATGCACCAGCCCGCCATAGGCCACCAGCGCGTCGCCTTCATGGACAGCGTAGAGAAGCTGTGTCGGCTGTGCCCGCGCATATTGCGGCGCCACATGGGTGCGGTAATAGGTGCGCTGCGCCGCCTCGCCGATCGGCTGATCCTGGCGCAGCACATCCATCTGATCATTGCGCCACCGGCGAATGACCATCATGTCCGCTTCCGAAAGGGGCGAAAGTGTGATCATGCCCATCTCTTTACCCCGCCACGCCGCAATCCGCCAGCATGGCATTCAGGGGGCCGCCTCATCCGGGGGGCGGTGCCCTGTTCGGGATATGATACGGCAAGGCTGGAAACACCCGGATACCGGGCGGCAGACAAATGGTGACCCCTACGGGACTCGAACCCGTGTTTCCGCCGTGAAAGGGCGGCGTCCTAGACCGCTAGACGAAGGGGCCGGTCAGGCGTGCGCTGGCCGTGATGGCCGGATATGTCGGTGGTGACCCCTACGGGACTCGAACCCGTGTTTCCGCCGTGAAAGGGCGGCGTCCTAGACCGCTAGACGAAGGGGCCAGCGTTACCGACGGGCGCTTGAATAGCGACCCGGCGGGGCCGGGTCAACAGCTTTTTTGCCGGATCGACCAGGGGGCACCCCCGGCTTAAGCGCGGGCCGCATCATCCAGAATCAGTTCGACCCTTGGGCTGCCGGTCCACATATCCAGTTTCAGCTTGCCCGCCAGGTGGAAACGGCCCCCGATCCCCTGCAAAAGCGCATTGCCAAGGGTGCTGTCCGCCTCCCGGAAAGCGATAGCCTTCAGGCTGATGCCATCCCGGCCCTTCACGATCAGGCGCACATGGTTTTCGCCCACGCGATCCGCCTTGATCACCGCCATGTCCGGCAGGGCGAAACGCGGCCCCGGATTGCCCACGCCAAACGGCCCCACACGGGCAATGTCCGCCACCAGCTCCGGCGTGGCACCGCCCGCCGCGATTACCCCGTCCACCGACAGGCTGCGACTGGCCGACGCCTCGGCCACATTCCCCCCCAGAAAATCGTTCAGAAACCCCTCGAATTCGGCGATCTTGTCCCCCGCCACGGTCAGGCCCGCCGCCATGGCATGGCCGCCCCCCTTGATGAGCAGATTGCGCTGCACCGCCTCTATCACCGCGGCGCCCATATCCACGCCGGGCAACGAACGGGCGGAGCCCTTGCCCTCCCCGGTGCTGTCCAGGGCGATCACCACGCTGGGCCGGTGATAACGGTCGGTCAGGCGGCTGGCCACAATACCGATCACGCCGGGGTGCCAGCCTTCACCGGCGGCCACCACGACGGGGGGCGGCGACCCGGCAGGGCCGATGCGCCTCTCCACGCCGTTTTCCGCCGCGGCCAGTGTTTCGCTTTCCAGCGCGCGCCGCTCCGCGTTCAGGCGATCCAGTTCCTCGGCCAGCCGACGCGCGGTGGCCGGGTCTTCGGTGGTCAGCAGTTGCGCCCCCAGATCGGATCGCCCCACGCGACCGCCCGCATTCAGGCGCGGGCCCAGCAGAAAGCCCAGATGATAGGCGTCCGGCGCCTCTGACAGGCCGGCCACGTCACCAAGCGCGGCGAGCCCCGCATTTTCGCGCCGCGCCATCACCTTCAGCCCCTGCGCCACGAAGGTGCGGTTGAGCCCGGTCAGCGGCACCACATCGCACACCGTGCCAAGCGCCACCACATCCAGCACGCCGCGCAGGTCCGGCAGGCTGTGTCCGGGCACGCCGCCAAGCGCGCGCAGCCGCCTGAGCAGCGCCACCGCCAGCAGGAAACTGACCCCCACCGCCGCCAGTTGCCCCAGCCCGCTGGTGTCGTCCAGCCGGTTGGGGTTGATGACGGCCAGCGCTTCCGGCAACCGGGTTTCCGCCTTGTGATGGTCCACCACGATCACGTTCAGGCCGATGGCCGCCGCATGGGCCAGCGGCTCAAAGGCCAGAATGCCACAATCCACCGTGATGACCAGTTCGGCGCCATCCGCCTTCAAGCGGTCAAAGGCCGGCGCGTTGGGGCCGTATCCTTCCGTCATGCGGTCAGGGATATAAACCAGCGGATCGACACCCAGCGCGCGCAATGTGCGCACCAGCACCGCCGTGCTGGTGGCGCCGTCCACATCATAATCGCCGAAAATGGCGATGCGGCGCCGGTTCACCACCGCATGGGCCAGGGCTTCGGCCCCGCTGTCCATATCCATCAGAATGCTGGGGTCAGGCATGTCCTGCTTCAGCGACGGATCGAGAAAGGCAGGCGCGCTTTCCGGCGTCACACCGCGCGCGGCCAGCATCTGCCCCGCCACCTGCGGCAGGCCATGGGCCTGCGCCACCGCCTCGGCAATGCGTGGCTCAAAGGCGCGCAGCCGCCAGCCCTGCCCTTTCAGGGAGTGCGCAACCCCCAGCACCGGTTCGGGGGCGCCCCCTTTCGAAGATTGCGCCCCGCCTGATGGCCCGTCCGCTGCCTGCTGGCCGGTCAATCCGCGCTCTCCGCCACAAGATGTTCCGCCTGAATGGTCCGCACGGTGCGCGATGCCGAGCGCATGACCAGCGTTTCCGTGGTCAGCCGCCCGTCCCGCTTGTGCACGCCCTTGAGCATGGACCCGTCGGTCACGCCCGTGGCGCAGAAGATCACATGGCCGGACGCCATGTCCCGCTTGCTGTATTTCCTGTCCAGGTCGGTGATACCCCATTTGGCGGCGCGCTTGCGCTCGTCATCATTGCGGAACAGCAGGCGCCCCTGCATCCGCCCGCCCGTGCACCGCAGCGCCGCCGCCGCCAGCACGCCTTCGGGCGCACCGCCGGAGCCCATATAAATATCAATGGAGGTGACAGGGTCGGTGGTGGCGATCACGCCTGCTATATCCCCGTCCCCGATCAGATGCACCCGGCAACCCAGCGCGCGCAGCTCGTTGATCAGTTTGCCGTGGCGGGGCCGGTCCAGCACACAGACCGCGACATCCGCCACATCCTTGCCGGTGACCCGCGCATAGCTGTGGATATTGTCCGTCACGCTGCGGTCAAGATCCACCACGTCCTCAGGCAGCCCGGCACCCACGGCGATCTTGTCCATATACACATCCGGCGCGTTCAGCAGGCCGCCCTTTTCCGCCATGGCCATCACCGCCAGCGCATTGGGCATGGCCTTGGCGCAGATGGTGGTGCCTTCCAGCGGGTCCAGCGCGATATCCACCGCCGGGCCGCCAGCGCCAACCTTTTCGCCGATATACAGCATGGGGGCGGCATCCCGCTCCCCCTCGCCGATCACCACCGTTCCGTCGATATCCAGCCCGTTCAGCGCCTTTCGCATGGCTGACACGGCGGCGGCATCGGCCGCCTTTTCATCCCCCTTGCCTATGAACCCGCTGGCGGCGATCGCCGCCGCCTCGGTCACGCGGACCCCTTCCAGCACCAGAGTGCGGCTCAGATCCGCCGCGGTCTGGTCATGGCCCGTCGCGGGCGTCGCTGCTGTAGCCATCGGTTTTTCACTCCCCCTTTTTCAAAAACCGTGCGCTGCCGTGCCGAAGCGTTCAGGAAAACGCCTCGATCCGCAGCATGGTCGGTGCTTCCAGCACGCTTTCCAACGCATCGAAGCGCCCGATCACCTTGGAAATCCGCGCTTCGGTGGTTTCATGCGTGGTCAGCACGATATAAATGCCGCCGTCTTCCGGCTCGCCCCGTTGCAACAGGCTGTTGATGGACACGCCCTCATCGCCCAGCGCGCGGGTGATATCCGCCATCACGCCCGGCTGATCGGTCACCCGCAGGCGAATATAGAAAGTGCCCGTATGCGCTTCCGGCGAAACGGTCTCAAGTTGGGTCAGCTTGCCCGCGGGCACGCCCAGCGCCGGGCCGCCCGCGCCGCGCGCCACATCCACAATATCCGCCACCACGGCGGATGCGGTGGGGCCCTGCCCCGCGCCGGGGCCTTCATAGACGGTCTGCCCCACATAAGAGCCATGCACCACCACCGCATTGGTGGCGTTTTCCACCTTGGCGAGCGGCTCGCTTATGGGCACCATGGCCGGGTTGACGCGGGTTTCCAGCCCCTTTTCCGTGCGCTGGGCCACGCCAAGCAGGCGAATACGATAGCCCAGATCGCGGGCATAATCGATATCCACGGGCGCGATGGTGCGGATGCCCTCGGTGGGCAACTGGCTGAGGTCCGGCGCGGTGCCAAAGGCCAGCGCGGCCAGGATCGCCGTCTTATGGGCGGCATCGATGCCATCGATGTCAAAGGTGGGGTCTGCTTCCGCATATCCGAGGCGCTGGGCTTCCTCCAGCACCTCGCCAAAAGCCAGTTCCTCTTTTTCCATGCGGGTCAGGATATAGTTGCAGGTGCCGTTGAGAATGCCGTGCACGCTTTCGATCTCATTGGCCACCAGCCCTTCGCGCAGGGCCTTGATGCAGGGAATACCGCCGGCCACCGCCGCCTCGAAGCGCAGAAAGGCGCCTGTGCGTTCGGCGATCTCGGCCAGTTCCCGGCCATGGGTGGCGATCAGCGCCTTGTTGGCGGTCACGAAAGCCTTGCCGCGCTCAAGTGTTTCCCGCGCCAGCGCAAGGGCCGGGCCGTCGGACCCGCCGATCAGTTCCACCACCAGGTCCACATCGTCATGAGAGGCCACATCCACCGGATTGTCGCACCAGTGGAACGGCGACAGGTCCACCCCGCGATCGCGGCTGCGGTCCCGCGCGGAAACGGCGCGGATCGCCATGACCCGGCCAGAGCGGTCAGCCAGCTTTTCGCCCATTTCGTTGAAAATCCGCACCACGCCGGCGCCCACCGTACCAAGCCCGGCAATGCCGATGCCCAGCGTGTCGCCCCTGCCCTGATCCGCCTTTGCCTGATCGGCCGCCTGAGTGTTCGTCTTGCTGGATTTACCCATGGTACGCACTGGTTCCTTATGCCCGTTTGAAAACCCTGAAACATCAACCCGGCGCCCATCATGCCCGATACGGTTGACTCCCCCGCATGGATGGGGGGACAGTCTTGGGCTCGGGTCCCTGCGCGCCGATGTGTGGCTAGCTCTAATTCATTAGCCGCCGCCGTGCAATCGGCAAAACAGGCGCTGAGGGCCGGTCATCAGGGCGCATGACGCGCCGCGCGAACACGGGCCGCCGGGGCTGAACCGGACCGGGACAGCAACATCAGGGAGAGACGGGCAGATGAGCCAGAGTGACGATTTTATCGCAGCCCTCGGCGGAGAGCCGGACTTCGAGAAAATGAGCGAAACCATCATGGACGCGGCGGAAAAAAGCCGGACCATGGTGGAGGAATTCATGGACCAGCAGCCGGACGCCCTGCGCATGGCGCTGGACCCGATGAACCTTACCCCGGCGCTGCTGTCCTTTTCGCGCGATCTGATGAGTCGGCCTGACGTGCTGGTGCAGAACCAGATGGCCTTTTTCCAGGACTATATGAAACTGCTCGGCAATCAGAGCGCCTCGCTCAGCGGCGAGGAAGCGGAGCCGGTGATCACCCCCGGCAAGAGCGATCGCCGCTTCAAGAGCGAGGCATGGAGCGAGGAAGGGCCGTTCGACTTCATCAAACAGGCTTATCTGCTGGCCTCTCACTACACCATGGACACCATTGCCAAAGCCACAGACCTGGACACCCGGGACGAGCGCAAGCTGCACTTCTTCACCAAGCAGTATCTGGATGCGCTGTCCCCCAGCAATTACATGATGACCAACCCGGATGTGCTGCGCGAAACCCTGGACAGCAAGGGGCAGAACCTGGTTAAGGGTATGCAGCACCTGCTGGAGGATGTGGAGCGCGGCGACGGCGTTCCGATGATCAAGATGACCGATCTGGATGCCTTCGAAGTGGGCAAGAACCTGGCCGTAACACCCGGCAAGGTGGTCTATCGCAATGCCCTGTTCGAACTGATCCAGTACAGCCCCACCACGGAAACGGTCTATGAAGTGCCGCTGCTGATCTTCCCGCCCTGGATCAACAAGTTCTACATTCTGGACCTGAACGAGAAAAAGAGCTTTGTCCGCTGGGCGGTGGCGCAGGGCTACACGGTCTTCATGGTGTCCTGGGTGAACCCGGACGGCACATACGCGGACACCACGCTGGATGACTATCTGAAAGACGGCTATCTGGAGGCCATCCAGATCGCGCGGGAGATCACCGGCGCGGCCAGTGTCAACACCATCGGCTATTGCGTGGCGGGCACCATGCTGGCCGCCGTTCTCGCCTATCTGCATGAGGTGGGGGAGGAAAAGCAGGTGCGTTCCGCCACCTTCTTCACCGCCCAGGTGGACTTTTCCGAGGCCGGGGATCTGATGAACTTCGTCGATTCCGAGCAACTGGAATTCATCGACAAGCTGATGGAGGAAAAGGGCTATCTGGACAAGCGCTCCATGGCGCTGACCTTCAACATGCTGCGCTCCAACGACCTGATCTGGTCCTATGTGGTAAATAATTACCTTCTGGGCAAGGAGCCCATGGCCTTTGATCTGCTGTACTGGAACTGTGACAGCACCAATCTGGCGCGCGGGGTTCACAAGCAGTATCTGACCCACATGTACCACAATAACGACCTGATCAAGCCGGGAGCCATGACCCTGAACGGTGTGCCGATCGATATTCACAAGGTGGAAACGCCGTCCTATGTGCAGGCGGGCCGCGACGACCACATCGCCCCGGCCCAGTCCGTGTTCAAGATCACGGACCATTTCGGCGGGCCTGTGCGCTTCGTGCTGGCGGGCTCCGGCCATATTGCCGGGGTGATCAACCCGCCAGAGGCCAAGAAATACCAGTACTGGACCAATGACGAAAAGCTGACCGATTTTGACAGCTTCGTGGAAGGCGCCAAAGAGCACCCCGGCTCCTGGTGGCCGGACTGGCACAAATGGCTGTCGCGCCGGTCGGGCAAGAAAGTGGCCCCGCTGGACCCCGCCAAGGGCCCCTACCCGCCCCTGGCCGACGCGCCCGGCACCTATGTAAAAGCCAGGCCCACGGAAGATTAACTCTTTTCTGATTTCACGCCTTGGCGCTTCGCGCCCGGCTCCAAATGGGCGCCGCACTGGCAGAGGGCCACGGTCGTGGCCTCCGGCACTGCCGTGGGCAGCACCGGTAGAGGCAACGCCGGTGCGGGTAGGGCTGTTTTATTTCCGCTCACGCCTGAGCGCTTCGCGCTAAGGCTCCGCGAGGGCGCCGCAGGGGCGGCGGGGCGCGGTCGCGCGCTTTGTGTACCGCTCACGCAAGTGTGCTGCGCACACGCTCCGCTAGGGCGCCGCAGGGGCGGCGGGGCGCGGTCGCGCCCGTCGGATAGGTCCGTGCTGTGGCGGTAGGGCGGGTGTCAGCCGCCATTGGCGCCATGGGCACCGCTGGCATCGCCGCCATCAGAATCACCATCAGGGTCGGCGGAACCCTTTTCGCCGTTTTCGGTCTCACCCAACGCGCGCTGGCGGTCTTTCAGGCTGGTCTGAAGGCGCTTCAGCCTGTCGATCCGGGTTTGAAGGCGGTCTTCCAGCGCCGCCGCGTCGGTGCGGCTGGCATTAGCCGCGCTGTCCAGATGAAAGCGACGCACCGCGCCTTCTTCGTCAAGCTCCAGGCGGAAATCGCCCAGCACCCCTTCAAGCTGGGTCATGGCATCCCCAAGGGCGCCGCGTGCGGTTGCGCTGACCCGATCCTCGCTTTGCAGGACAGAGACCAGCCCGCCGATCCGGCTCAGCCCCGCCGTGCCGCCGAGCCCACCGGTCAACAGGCCGGATCGCCCGGCCAGCAGGTGGCCCCGCTCCGCCAGCAGGGTTTCCCGCGCGCCTTCCAGCGCATCGAGCGCGGCCTTCAGCGCCGTGCGATCCTCGCCCTCATCCGCCTTTTCCAGCGAGGCGCGCACCTGCTTGATGGCGTCCTCGATACTGGCAAGGCGCGCCGTGCGATTGCCCAGCAGCAGGGATTGCAGATCGACGGGCCTGCCCGTGGCCGCGGGGCCTGTGCTCAGCATGTCTTCGTCGTCCAGATCGCCGACGCGGGTTCCCGTCTGCGCACCCGCGCCGCTGGCACCTGTGGCACCGCCAGCCGTTTCATCCGATTGCCGTGATTGGCCGAACACGCCCCCCGGTGTCAGCAAAATGGCCAGGAACAGCGCCAGAGCCGATACCAGCCCCAGCCGCACAGTGGCGCCAAGCGGCAAGCCCCGGCGGGTGGCGCCGAAATGCTCGCCCCCGGAAGGTCGGGGCTGTTTTGAAGACGTGCGCCCCGAAGGCGTGCGCGCGTGAAACGTCATGGTCATGCTCTCTCCGCTGTCGTGCCGGGCCGTTTTTTCCTGTCCCCGTGTCACGGCTCAACCGCATCACGCCCAGCCCCGCATCACAAGGGGCCAGCGACCAGCCGTGCCGTCCGTGGGACGGGATGCCGAACCGGTCGCGGGGCCAGAGCCGGTTACGGAACCAGAGCCGGGAACAGTTTAGCAGGAAGATGCCGTCCACGCAGCCAATTCATTGACCGTTCACAGACCCGGCCCTAATGTAACCGCCTGATGCCAATTCGCTGGAAAGAGGCGCCCGTGCGATTTCGCCTGTCCCATATCTTTCTGCTGCTGGCCGCGCTGGTGTGGCCATGGCAGACCGCGCACGCCCAGAGCCTGTTGCGCGATGCGGAAACCGAATCCTTTCTGCGGGACATTTCCAATCCGATCTTCGAGGCCGCCGGCCTGACCCCGGAAAGTGTCCGCATCTATATCGTCAATGATCAAAGCCTGAATGCCTTTGTCACGGGCGGGCAGAACGTCTTTCTCAATTCCGGCCTGATCATGCGGGTGGACAATGTGAATCAGCTCAAGGGCGTGATCGCCCACGAGACCTGCCACATCGCCTGTGGCCACTCGGTCACCCGCCGCGCCGCCATGGGGAATATGGGGCTGATGTCCGCCGTTTCCATGGTGCTGGGCGCGGCCGCCATCGCGCTGGGCGGCGGCGATGCGGGCATGGGGGTGATGATGGCCGGGCAGAACGCGGCGCAGCGCAATTTCCTGTCCCACACCCGCTCGGAAGAAAGCACGGCGGATCAGGCGGCGCTGGACTATCTGAATGCGGTGGAGGCCAGCGGCGAAGGGCTGATGGCGTTTCTGGACACGCTGCGGGATCAGGAAGTGCTGGCCAATGTACGCCAGGACCCTTATGTACGCAGCCACCCGATCGGTCGCCAGCGCCTGCTGGCCCTGCAAAAGCGGGTGGAAAGCTCCGACTATTATGGCGATCCGCCAAACCGGGACCATGACCGCCGCCTGAAACGAATCCAGGCCAAGATGGTGGGTTATCTGAAAAATCCGCAGGCCACGGTGAATGAATATCCCCCGGATCGGGACCAGAGCGTCAACGCCCACTATGCCCGCGCCTATGCCTATCACAAGGCGCTGGAATGGGACTGGGCGCTGGAAGAAGCCAACGCCCTGATCGAGGCGGAGCCGGACAATCCCTTTTTCCACGAGATCAAGGGCCAGATTCTGTTCGAGGCGGGGCGCATTCAGGACAGCCTGCCCGTCTTCCGCGAGGCGGTTAGCCTGGCACCGGAAGAGCCCCTGCTGATCGCCGCGCTGGGGCAGGCGCTGGTGGCCACCGACAATACGGACCATTACAAGGAAGCGACCAGAGTGCTGCGCCGCGCCACCCGGCTGCAACCGGACAACAGCTTTGCCTGGTTCCAGATGGCCCGCGCCTATGCCGCGCTGGACAAGACCGCGCTGGCCAACCTGGCCACGGCGGAACGCTATTACAGCGGCGGGGTGGCCCATATGGCCGCCCGGCACGCCCACCGCGCCATGGAGGAACTGGACAAGGGCACGGCGGACTGGCTGCGCGCACAGGACATTTTCCTGGTCACCAAGGATGCGGCGGAAAGATCATCCCGCCAGCAGCGTCGCCGCCGTTAAGCCGGCCTTTGCCATGCCGGGACGGCCTTCACACGGCGCCCCGCCCCATGTGACAAGGTTGTGAACACCCCTTGCCGCACAAGGCTTCAGCGGTCATAACCGACACCTGATCGAAATTGAAAACCAAAAGGATGGTTCGCCATGCGCCCCCTGTTTGCTTTCCTGTCAGCGCTTGCCCTTCTCGGCCTTGCAACCGGCGCGAGCCTGTCAGGCCATGCCCAATCGACGAACGACACCGGTGCCGACGCCGCCGAGACGGAAAAAATCCGCCGCGTGATCGATGCCTATCTGGAAGAAAACCCGGAAATCGTCGTGCAGGCCATCCAGACCTGGCAGAAGCGCCAGCAAATGGCCCGCATCCTGCCCAAGGTGGAACTGTACCGCGGCACGCTGACCGCCGAGGACGCGCCCCAGATGGGCAATCCGCAGGGTGATGTGACGGTGATCGAGTTTTTCGATTATCGCTGCGGTTTCTGCCGCCGCCATTTCCCCGCCGTGCGCAAGCTGGTGAAGGAAGACGGCAATATCCGCTTCATGCCCAAGCAGTTCCCCATTCTGGATCAGGAAGGCAGCGCGCAAATGTCCCGCATGGCGGCCCGCGCCGCGCTGGCCGCGCATCGCCAGGACGCGTTCGGTGAATATCACACCGCCCTGATGACGCGGGACGGCAGCCTGACCGAACAGACACTCTATGACGTGGCCGCCGAACTGGGGCTGGATGTGGCGCAACTGAAAGATGACATGGGCCACAAGCTGGTGGAAAAGCGGATTCAGAACAATCTGGCCATTGGCCGGGATATCGGCTTTTCCGGCACCCCCGCCTATATCATTGGCGACGAGATCATTCAGGGCGCGGAGGGCTATGGCGCCCTGAAGAACGCCGTGGCCAAGGCCCGCGCCAAGAACGCGGAAGACAGTGGCCGCTGATCCGCGCCGCCGCGCACCGCGCCGGAGACATGAAAACCCCGCCCCGACAATCCGGGGCGGGGTTTTTCCGTCAATGATCCCATGGCCCAGGCCGGGATATGGGCCTGACCCCGAACCGACCTGAACGGTTCTAGATCAGACCGGCCAGCGGCGAACTGGGATCGGCATATTTTTTCCTTGGCATACGCCCGGCCAGATAGCTGTCCCGGCCCGCCTGAACCGCCCGGCGCATGGCCCGCGCCATGCGCACCGGGTCTTTAGCTTCGGCAATGGCGGTGTTCATCAGCACCCCGTCGCAGCCAAGCTCCATAGCCTGTGCCGCATCGGAAGCAGCCCCGACCCCCGCATCCACCAGCACCGGCACACGCGCCTGTTCCAGCAGCAGCCGGATCTGCACCGGATTCTGGATGCCCAGCCCGGACCCGATGGGCGCGCCCAGCGGCATGATCGCCACGCAACCGATTTCCTCCAGCCTGCGGGCCATGATCGGGTCATCATTGCAATAGACCATCACCTGAAAACCATCATCCACAAGCTGCTCGGCGGCGCGCAGGGTCTCGACCATATCGGGATACAGGGTCTTCTTGTCGCCCAGCACTTCCAGCTTCACCAGCGACCAGCCGCCCGCTTCCCGCGCCAGACGCAGCGTCCGCACGGCATCCTCGGCAGTGAAACAGCCCGCCGTATTGGGCAGATAGGTCACCTTGTCCGGGTCCACATAGTCCATCAACACCGGCTGGCTGGGGTCGGACACGTTCACCCGCCGCACCGCCACGGTCACGATTTCCGCGCCACTGGCCGCCACGGCGCGGGCGGTTTCGTCAAAATCCCTGTATTTGCCGGTTCCCACGATCAGGCGGGATTGATAGCGCCGCCCGGCCAGTTCCCAGCCGTCATCCTGTTGTTCGCGATCCGTTACCTGCTGTGCGTTCACGCCGTACCCCCGCCAATAAAATGCACTATTTCCAGCCGGTCGCCGTCGGCCAGCCGGGTTTCTTCAAATGTGGACCGGGGCACAATTTCCAGATTGCGCTCCACCGCCACTTTCCTTGGGTTCAGCCCCAGTGTTTCCAGAAAGGCGTGGACGGTGAGGCCGTCCCCGCCCTCATCCGCGTCCACATCCCTTGTTTCGCCATTGACGATCAATCGCACTGTCGGCCCCTGTTGGAGTGTTGAAATCCGGGGTGAGCATCCCGCCACCCCTTGGCCTTCTCTCACATATGGCATTATATGGTACGCATCAAGCAGAGGCCGCCGGCACATATTCGGGGAGCAGCCACCATGACCGACACCACACCGCCAAGGGAAATCATTGTTCTGGGCGGCCCCAATCTCAATCTTCTGGGCACCCGCGAGCCGGAAATCTACGGCACCACCACGCTGTCGGCCATTCATGAGGGGCTGGCCCGGCAGGCACACCGGCTGGACCTGCGGCTGGATTGCCGGCAGACCAACCATGAAGGCACACTGATCGACTGGGTGCAGGAAGCCGGGCGCTCGGCTGACGGGCTGATTCTGAACGCGGCAGCCTATACCCACACATCGCTGGCCCTGCGCGATGCGGTGGCCGCCCTGTCCATACCCGTGATCGAAGTGCATCTGAGCAATATTCATGCACGGGAGACCGTGCGCCACACATCGATGATTGCGCCGGTGGTCTCCGGCAGCATTGTCGGGCTCGGCGCGCGGGGTTACACGCTTGCGCTTCAGGCCCTCTCGGATATGCTGGCGCCCGATTCACCATGAAGCCGCCCCGTCGGACGGGGTCTGCCGCGCCGAACAGCGGTCGCCCGGAAAGACGGCGCCGCCGCTCTTGGCCGTCGCAAGGGGAGAGCCGACCATGTCCAAGATGAATGATTACCGCGACCTGATCCGTGAACTTGCGGAGATGCTGGATAAATCCACCCTGTCGGAGATCGAGGTGGAGGAAGACGAATTCCGCATCCGCGTTGCGCGCGAAACCACCGCGCCCGGCTATGCCGCGGCCCCGGCTCCCGCTGCGCCGCAGGCTCCGGCGCCCGCGCCCGCACCCGCGGCGGAAAGCGCCCCGGCCAGCGCCGCCCCGTCAGTGGATGACGCCAGCATCGTACCGGCGCCCATGGTGGGCACGGTCTACACAGCGCCCTCGCCGGACGAGCCTGCCTTCATCAAGGTGGGGGACAAGGTGAATGCGGGGGACACCATCTGCATCATCGAGGCCATGAAAGTGATGAACCAGATCAACACGCCCCATGGCGGCACGGTCAAGGAAATCCGCTTCGTCAATGGCGAACCGGTGGAATATGGCGAACCGCTCTGCGTGATTGCCTGACGCCGCACCCTTCAGAAAATCGGCATTGCCGCACCCCATCAGGTCGCCTGCTCAGGAGAGCGCATGTTCAAGAAAGTCCTTATCGCCAACCGCGGCGAAATCGCCCTGCGCATTCACCGGGCCTGCCACGAAATGGGCATCGCCACGGTGGCCGTCCACTCCACCGCCGACGCGGACGCCATGCATGTGCGTCTTGCGGACGAATCGGTCTGCATCGGCCCGCCGCCGTCAGCGAAAAGTTATCTGAACATTCCCGCCATAATGGCCGCGGCGGAAGTGTCCGGCGCCGATGCCATCCATCCGGGCTATGGCTTCCTTTCGGAAAACGCCAAATTCGCCGAGATCGTGGAAGACCACGGCATCACCTTTATCGGCCCCACGGCGGAACATATCCGCAAAATGGGCGACAAGATCACCGCCAAGGAAACCATGAAGGCCCTGGGCGTGCCCGTGGTACCGGGCTCCGACGGCGGCGTGACGGACGACGCCACCGCCGCCCGCATCGCCGCGGACATCGGCTATCCGGTGATCGTCAAGGCGGCATCCGGCGGCGGCGGGCGCGGCATGAAGGTGGTGGAAAAGGCGGATGACCTGCCCGGCGCCCTCACCGCCTGCCGCAACGAGGCGGCAGCATCCTTCGGCGATGACGCGGTCTATATCGAAAAGTTCCTGGGCCGCCCCCGCCACATTGAATTCCAGATCCTGGGCGACACTCACGGCAATTGCGTCCATCTGGGGGAGCGGGACTGCTCCCTGCAACGGCGCCACCAGAAAGTGCTGGAAGAAGCGCCCTCCCCCGTGATCGATGCCGAAACCCGCGCCCGCGTGGGCAAGCTGGTGGCGGACGCCATGGCCCAGTTCGGCTATCGCGGCGCGGGCACCATCGAATTTCTGTATGAAGATGGGGAATTCTTTTTCATTGAAATGAATACCCGCCTTCAGGTGGAACACCCGGTGACCGAAATGATCACCCGGATCGACCTGGTGCGGGAACAGATCCGCGTGGCCAGCGGCGAGGAACTGGGCTATGGTCAGGAAGACATCCACTTTTCCGGGCACGCCTTTGAATGTCGCATCAATGCGGAAGACCCGGACACCTTCGCCCCCTGCCCCGGCACCATCACCCAATATCACGCGCCGGGCGGCCTGAATGTCCGCGCGGACAGCGGCGCCTACGCCGGGTATCGCATTCCGCCCCACTATGACAGCATGATCGCCAAGCTGATCGTATCCGGCCACACCCGCGCGGGCGCCCTGCTGCGGCTTCGTCGATCGCTGGAGGAATATGTGATCGAGGGGATCAAGACCACCCTGCCGCTTCATCGCGACCTGGTGGAAAACGAAGATTTCAAGGCAGGCGAATACGATATACACTGGCTGGAGAAACTGCTGAAGGCCAAGCAGGGCGGATAAGGCGTCGCCCGGCATGGGCGGCACCATTAGCCGCGACCAGGAGGCCAAGCGCCATGAAACGACCGGGACAATCATGCTGAATGACGCCCAGGGGGTCGGGGAACCCGACCCCATCACGCCGGATATCGTGATCAAGGCTTATGCATCCGGCATTTTCCCCATGGCCGAGGACCGGGGCGACGGGGAACTGTTCTGGCTGGACCCGGACCAGCGCGGCATTGTACCGCTGGACCGCTTCCACATCCCCGGCT
The DNA here is from genome assembly GCF_037658235.1 of Yunchengibacter salinarum. Classification (NCBI taxonomy): domain Bacteria; kingdom Pseudomonadati; phylum Pseudomonadota; class Alphaproteobacteria; order Kordiimonadales; family Kordiimonadaceae; genus Yunchengibacter; species Yunchengibacter salinarum. The sequence continues at coordinate 100,168 of NZ_JBBJLN010000007.1, forward strand.
CCCTGGCGAAACGCATTCGCCAACAGCCCTTTGTGGTCCGGGTGGACAGCGCCTTTGACGAGGTGGTCAAGGGCTGCGCGCAGTCCCGCAGCGGGCGGGAGACCACATGGATCAGCCATCGCATCCAGGATATCTTCACCCGCCTGCACCGGCGCGGCCATGCCCACAGCGTGGAATGCTGGCAAGGGGATGACCTGGTGGGCGGTCTGTACGGCCTGGCCCTGAAGGGCGCTTTTTTCGGCGAAAGCATGTTCCACACAAAACGCGACGCCAGCAAGGTTGCGCTGGTCTATCTGGTGGCACGGCTGCGCGCGGGTGGCTTTACCCTGCTGGACACCCAGTTCGTCACGCCCCATCTGGCCCGCTTCGGGGCGCTGGAAATTCCCCGCGGCGAGTATCAGGCCCGGCTGCGTGATGCCATGATGCGGGAGGCGGATTTCACCCGGCTGGACCGTCAACCGGACGCGGACGATCCGTCCGCCATTTTACACCTGAGCACCCATACATCGTAAACCGGATGCTCCAGCCCGTGCAGGCCGGGGCTTGACGCCATCATCCAGCCCTGAAAAACCGGCCCCTCGGCGCCCGCCTCATTGCGGCGCCCGGAATCGGTGATGGTCAGATAGGCGAACGTTTCCGGTGGTTCGATCGGCGGGCGGGACCGGCAATAGCGCGCCTTGATGGTCAGGGTGCCGAAAGAGCGGCTTTCCCCCACCGGAATGACGATCTCCGTGGTGCGGGCGGTGATCTTGTCCAGCGCGCGCAGGACCACGGCACGGGCATCCCGGCCCGGCTGTTCCGCCGGCACGGCTGGCAGGGCGTCAGGCTCGCTGCGGGATATGCCCGCATCCTGTGCCATCAGGCCGGGCATCGGGGCCAGTATCAGCCAGCCCGACAGCAACAGCGCCAGCGCCACCGCCGCGCGGGCTGGACGGGACCAAAAGCGGGGACGGATACCCGCCCGGCGTGCCACCCCGCCCGGCCAGATTCCGGGTTCAGTTATTGCCACCGGACTCATTGCCGCCGCTGTCACTGACCATGAATTTGCCGATCAGCCCCATCAGATCGACCGAATCCTGCGTTTCCGAAATCTCATCGCCGGGGGCCAGCATGTCGGGCATCCCACCCGGAATGACCGCAAGATATTTGCCGCCCAGCAGGCTTTCGGAGGTTACGGCCACGGCGGTATCCGTGGGCAGGTCGATCCCGTTACGCACGGAAAAGGTAACCACGGCCTGATAGGTCTTGGGGTCAATGCGCTGGTCCACCACCGTGCCCACCTTGATGCCGGACAGGCGCACATCGCCCCCCATCGTCAGGCCATCGATCTTGTCGAAACGGGCTTGCAGGGTATAGCCATTGCCCACCGACGCTTCCGACTGGTCATAGGCAAACACCAGAAACCAGCCTGCCACCACCAGCACCAGAGCACCGATCACGGATTCGATCAGATTGCTAGACACGGCTTCATCCTTTCTCCGCCGGGAATGGCCCGGCGCCATGCTCAAGCGGGCAACGCCCCCCGGTTCACAGCGAACCGACAGACGACACCCCGCATTTCAAGGGGAATCGCCCGGCCCTATTCCGGCTTCCAGGCTTCATAATCCCCGGTGGTTGCGGCCCGGTCACTGGCGCGCCACAGGCTGCCGGGCGGGAAATAGGCCCCGTCCGTGCCGGTCAGATTGGGTTTGTGATCCTTTTCCCAGCTTTGGCGCTTGAGCGGCTTTTCGCTGGGCGGGTCATCCACCATGCGATGCAGCCACGCATGCCATTCCGGGGGCACCCGGCTTGCTTCCACCGGGCCACCCTTATAGATGACCCAGCGGCGATCACCGCCCTTTTCGCGGTAATACAGGTTCCCGGCCTCGTCCTCACCAACCTTCACGCCCTTGCGACTCGTGAACAGGCGCGTGCCGATCGTGGCGGAATTCCACCAGGTGAAAACGGGCGACGAAAAGATCTTTCCAAGCATGAACAGCCTCTCGCTGACAGCGCCCTGAGATGCGGGCTTTTCGTTGTTCGGCGAGGGTTTTACAAACCCCCATGCCGGTCACGGGCGGTCTCTAGCACGTTTCCCCCCACAGGTGAAGCGTGCAGACGCACATTGACGCCCGGATCGCACGCCGAAAATGTGAAAATCGGGGGCATCGCACCGCCATCCACACACCCCTTTCTTAACATCAACCGCCAACCTTTTGCACCACCACGAGTCGAGCCGGAGAGGCCGATCCGACCCCCTGTTTGTCAACGGCAATGATTTGGATTTTCCACTTGGCAAAGGCATGATCCAAACATAACGTTGTGGGCGCCCAAGGAGGCACACCCCATATGTTGTGTCGGCGCGTTTGTCGGCACCAGTGATTGCACTGGTCGTTGGCATGTCGCCGAATGTCCTTATCCGGGGGCTTGGGGCATAATAGTTTTATAGCAAACGCGCGCGATGCGTGGCCTGAGCAAATACTATAAGGTGGGTACAGGGGCCCGCCAGAGCTCGGTTCACCGGCCACCATGACGGGCGCGCGTCATGATTTCAGGGGGGCACGACCCATGCGCATCGAAAGACATTACACCAAGGCGGGCGAAAGCCCTTATGCACAGTTGGACTGGACCACCTCCACGAGCGAGATTCGCAATCCCGATGGCAGCGTGGTGTTCGCCATGCCCGAAGTGGAGGTGCCCGCCACCTGGAGCCAGGTGGCCACCGATGTTCTGGCACAGAAATATTTCCGCAAGGCCGGGGTGCCAAAGGCCCTCAAGCCGGTGGAAGAAAACGATGTGCCGTCCTGGCTGTGGCGCCGCAAGGCCGATACCCAGGCCCTGAAGGACCTGCCCGAATCCCAGCGCACCTGTCATGAATCCAGCGCCAAGCAGGTGTTCGACCGGCTCGCCGGCACCTGGACCTATTGGGCCTGGAAGGGCGGCTATTTCGATGCGGAAGACGATGCCCGCGCCTATTTCGACGAAATGCGCTACATGCTGGCGAGCCAGATGGCCGCGCCCAACAGCCCGCAATGGTTCAATACCGGGCTGCACTGGGCCTATGGCATCGACGGCCCGGCCCAGGGCCACCATTATGTGGACTACAAGACCGGCAAGCTGGTGAAGTCCAAAAGCGCCTATGAGCACCCGCAGCCCCATGCCTGCTTCATCCAGTCCGTGGGGGATGATCTGGTGAATGAAGGCGGCATCATGGACCTGTGGACGCGGGAAGCGCGCCTGTTCAAATACGGCTCCGGCACCGGCACCAATTTCTCATCCATTCGCGGCGAAGGGGAGCCGCTGTCCGGCGGCGGCAAGTCCTCCGGCCTGATGAGCTTTCTCAAGATCGGCGACCGGGCGGCGGGCGCGATCAAGTCCGGCGGCACCACACGGCGGGCCGCCAAGATGGTGGTGGTGGATATCGACCACCCCGATATCGAAAGTTTCGTGAACTGGAAAGTGGCGGAAGAACAAAAGGTTGCCGCGCTTGTTTCAGGCTCCAAGCTCAATGAGATCCATCTCAACCGGGTGATGAAAGCCTGCCATGAGCAAAAGGACGCGCTCGGCGACAAGGCTTTCGACCCGCGCGAAAACAAGGCGCTGAAGCGGGAAATCCTGGCCGCGCGCAAGCTGCACCTGTCGGAAAACTATATTCAGCGCGTGATTCAGTTCGCGCGGCAGGGCTTTGCGTCGATCGAGTTCACCACCTATGACACGGACTGGGATTCGGAAGCCTATCTGACCGTTTCGGGCCAGAATTCCAACAATTCCATCCGCGTGACCGACGCCTTCATGGATGCGGCCCGCACCGGCGGGGACTGGGCGCTGACCAACCGCAAGGACGGCGCCGTGGCGCGCACCATCAATGCCGCCGAGCTGTGGAGCGATGTGGGCTATGCCGCCTGGTCCTGCGCCGATCCTGGTATTCAGTTCCACACCACCATCAATGACTGGCACACCTGCCCCAATTCAGGGGAAATCCGGGCGTCCAATCCGTGCTCGGAATACATGTTCCTGGATGACACCGCCTGCAATCTGGCCAGCCTGAACCTGATGACCTTCCGCGAGAAAGCGGGCGGCTTCGATGTGAAGGGCTTTCAACATGCCTGCCGGCTGTGGACATTGACGCTGGAAGTGTCCGTGATGATGGCACAGTTCCCATCCAGAGAGATCGCGCGGCTGTCCTATGATTTCCGCACGCTGGGGCTGGGCTATGCCAATCTGGGCGGCCTGCTGATGAGCCTGGGCCATTCCTATGACAGCGTGGCGGGCCGGGCGCTTTGCGGCGCCATCACCGCGCTGATGACGGGGCAAGCCTATGCCACCTCCGCCGAAATGGCCGGTGAACTTGGCGCTTTCCCCGGCTACAAGAAGAATGCGGAGCCCATGCTTCGGGTGATCCGCAATCACCGCCGCGCGGCCTATGGCCAGACGGACGGCTATGAGGCCCTGAACACCCGCCCCGTGCCGCTGGATATCGCCCACTGCCCGGACCAGAAGCTGGCCGGGGCCGCGGGCGCCGCATGGGATCGGGCGCTGGAGCTGGGCGAACAGTTCGGCTTCCGCAATGCCCAGGCCACCGTGGTCGCCCCCACCGGCACCATTGGCCTGGTGATGGATTGCGACACCACCGGCATTGAACCCGATTTCGCGCTGGTCAAGTTCAAGAAGCTGGCGGGTGGCGGCTATTTCAAGATCATTAACAGGATCGTTCCGCAAGCCCTTGATGTTCTTGGATATTCAAAAGACGAACGAAAAGCCATCGTGGACTATGCCGTGGGCCATGGCACGCTGGAAGACGCGCCGGGCGTGGATTTCAAGGCCCTGCGCCAGAAAGGCTTCGGTGACCGGGAGATCGATATTCTGCGCCAGCAGTTGAAGAACGCCTTCGACATCAAGTTCGTCTTCAACCAATGGACTCTGGGCGCCGATTTCTGCCGGGACACGCTCGGCTTCACCGATGCCCAGCTTACCGACATGACCTTCGACATGCTGAAGGCGCTCGGCTTCAGCCGCGACCAGATCGACGCCGCCAACCTGTATTGCTGCGGCGCGATGACGCTGGAAGGCGCGCCCCATCTGAAAGAAGAACATTACAGTGTGTTCGACTGCGCCAACCCCTGTGGCAAGGTGGGCAAGCGCTATCTGTCCTGGGAAAGCCATATCCGCATGATGGCGGCGGCCCAGCCCTTTATTTCCGGGGCCATTTCCAAAACCATCAACATGCCCGGCTCGGCCACGATCGAGGACTGCATGAAAGCCTATGAGCTGAGCTGGTCGCTGGCTGTGAAGGCCAATGCGCTGTATCGGGACGGCTCCAAGCTGAGCCAGCCGCTGTCCACGGCGCTGGTGGACAGCGACGACCTGGACGAGGACGAGCCGGTCGGCGAACGCACCGCGCAAATGGCCGAGAAAGTGGTGGAACGCATCGTCACCGTGGAGCGGGAAGCCGCCCGGCGCGCGCGCCTGCCCGAACGGCGCAAGGGCTATACCCAGAAAGCCATGGTGGGCGGCCACAAGGTCTATCTGCGCACCGGCGAATATGACGATGGCTCGCTTGGGGAAATCTTCATCGACATGCACAAGGAAGGGGCCGCCTTCCGATCGCTGATGAACAATTTCGCCATCGCCATCTCCATCGGCCTGCAATATGGCGTGCCGCTGGAGGAATTCGTGGATGCCTTCACCTTCACCCGCTTCGAGCCCTTTGGTCGGGTGGAAGGCAATGACACGATCAAAATGGCCACATCCCTGCTGGATTATATCTTCCGCGAACTGGCGATTTCCTATCTGGGCCGGGAAGACCTGGCCCATGCCGCACCAGCGGATTTCCACCCCGACACCACCGGTCGCGGCGACAAGGCGGACGGCCTGCCGGAACTGGACGACGAAGTGACCGAAGCCCTGGAACGGGTGCAGGCGCTGGCATCCACCGGCTATGTGCGCGGCAGCAAGCTGACCGATATTGGCCGGACCCGGAAAGACGGCGATCCCGCCCCCTCGTCGGACGGGGAAACTGCGGTGAAAGCCGAGGTGGCAACCGCCGAACGGGTGACCATGGGCACCGCCATGGCCAATGGAGCCACCGATGCCACCGCCGATGCCCGCCTGGCGGCCCGCATGAAAGGCTATGAGGGGGATGCCTGCGGGGACTGCGGCAATTTCACGCTGGTCCGCAATGGCACCTGCATGAAATGCGACACCTGCGGCGCCACAAGCGGCTGTAGCTGAGGGTCCGGGGCCACGCCGGCCCCGCCATTATCCAGACCCCCGGCGCCCCGGTGCCGGGGGTTTTTTCATGGGTGATCACGTGTCGGCCCGATAAATTGGTCAACAATGTTAACCAAGGATTGATCTCCGCTATGGTGCAGGGTTAAATCATATCGGTTTCACAAAATGTTTAGAGATTGAGCGCATATTATACCGGCTGCCGGGCGAACATGGTCATATCCGGGCCATGGCGATCCCTGGGATTTCAGCAGGTAACCAAAAACTGAAGGACGACAATCCTCCGTGGTGCAGTTCCAGAATCATTCCCCATACCCCGGCGAACCCGACCTCTCCATCCCGGATGAATTGCTGGGCGCCGGCGTCAGGACGGGGTCCAGCATTGTCAACACAAGCGCGGTCATCAATGGCCTGCCGCTGGGCGTGATGATCTGCGGCCTGGATCTGGACGGCACCCTGCGCATCCTTTTTGTCAATCACATGGCCTCTCGCGTGCTGGAAATAGACGACAGCACCGTGCTTCCCTGCCCGCTGGACAAGGTGTCCGTGTTGCAGGATGCCAACACCTTTTCCAACCATGTGTTTGAAGTGTTCCGGCTGGGCCGCGAGTCCCGCTTCGAGTGGGGCTATCAGACCGGCGCCATGGAACATTATCTCACATCCCAGCTTTACCCGCTCTGGGATCATGAAGATCGGGTCTATCAGGTGGTCTGCACCATTGAGGACCGCACGGCGGAAAAGCTGGCGGAACGCAATCTGCTGCACCACGCCTTTCATGATTCGCTGACCGGCCTGCCCAACCGGGTGCTGTTCCGCAACAAGCTGGAAGAAGCGGTAACCGATTACCAGCGCACCGGCGGCGAGGTGGGCTGCGCGGTGCTGATCGTCAATATCGATCGCTTCCAGCAGATCAACGAAAGCTTCGGCCACAGCGCCGGCGATCGCTTCCTGGTCTCGCTGGCGTCGGCCCTGAAGCGCTGCATCCGCGCCCATGACACGCTGGCCCGCCTTTCGGGGGACGAGTTCGCCATACTGGTGGGGCGCTGCACCGATTTCGACGATGTGGCCGAAATCAGCGACCGGATACACAAGATCACCCGTCAGCCCTTCGATCTGGATGGCAATGAGGTGTTCACCTCCGTCTCGGTGGGGCTGGCCACCACACGGTCCAGTTCCGCCCACCCGGAAGACCTGATCCGGGACGCGGACTTCGCCATGCACACGGCCAAGTCGGCGGGCAAGTCGCGCACGGAAAGCTACAGGCGGGAAAGCCACCAGCGCGCCCGCAGCCAGTTTCATCTGGAAACGGAATTGCGCCGCGCGGTGGAGCGGGATGAACTGGCCCTGCACTATCAGCCACTGGTGGACATCAGAAGCAACACGCTGGTCGGCTTCGAGGCGCTCGCCCGCTGGAACCACCGGGAAAGGGGCTTTGTCTCCCCCGGCGAGTTCATCCCGCTGGCCGAGGAAACCGGCATCATCGTGGACCTGGGCCGCTGGGCCCTGAACGCCGCCTGTGCGCAGGTGCGCCACTGGATCGACCTGAAGGGCGAAGATCGCGCCCTGCCGGTGAATGTGAATGTTTCGGGCATCCAGTTCGGGCGGGATGATGTGGTTGGCATGGTCCAGAGCTGCCTTGAGAAGCACCGGCTCGATGGGCGCTTCATCCGGGTGGAACTGACCGAAACGGCGATCATGGCAAATCCGGAATCCATCAGCGAATGCCTGACCCGGCTAAGGGCCCTGGGCGTGAAAGTGGCGCTGGATGATTTCGGCACCGGCTATTCATCCCTGAATTACCTGCACCATTTCCCCATAGACATCATCAAGATCGACCGGAACTTCATTAACCAGCTTCAATATGACAATGCCCCCTATCGCATTCTGGACATGATCGGCAAGCTGGCCCGCAATCTGGGCAATGATCTGGTGGCCGAGGGGATCGAGGACATGCACCATATCGAAATGCTGCACAGCCTGGATTTCCACAATGTGCAGGGCTTCTTCTATTCCCGCCCCGTACCTGGCGAGCAGGCCACCGCCATGCTGGACGGGGACGTGCCCTGGGATAAGGGCAACAGATCGGGCGGATAGCAACCCCATCTTGACCTGCGCCACGGGAATGCACATCTGTTAAGGTTGGAAAGCATTTCAGCATGTCGGGCGCAAGCAGTGCCCCGCGTGCATGAAAGGGGGGTATGATGGCCGACGAGACCAACAAGGCAAACACCGACGCCGACAGCAAAGCCACCGCGGACGCGACCGATGTGAAAGCGACCGCGGGCAAGACAGCGCAAAAGACCACGGCGCAAAAGCCAAAGACGCAAAAGACCACGGCGCAAAAGCCAAAGACGCAAAAAACCACCGGCGCCCGCCGCGCCACAAAGGCATCGGCAAGCAGCAGCGCAAAATCCGCGACCACCCAGACGAGCGGGAAGCGGCAGGCGACCAGATCACAGGCGGCGCAGACCACCTCGACCAAATCCGCCAGGACAAAAGCGGCGGAAAAGCGGGCCACCAGTGGCTCGGAGCAGGATGTGATTCCGTCCGGCGAGGCCACGGCCCATGGCCAGTCCTCCGCCGGGGCGACGGACTCGGCATCCGAAACGAACACGGCCTCCGCCACAGCGGGGGACAGTGCGCCCGGCGCGGCCCCGCACAGCAATGACGCGGAAGCGCTGGCCGATCTGAAGAACCGGGACTGGCCCGGTATGCTGGCCCGGCTGGTCTTCATGATCCTGTTCGGCGTTCTGGGCTATTTCGCCCTGTTCGTGGCCCTGTTTCTCACGGCGGTGCAGTTCATCGTCACCCTGCTGAAGGCCACGCCCCATGACGGCCTGGGCCGCCTGATCGCGGGGCTTGGGGGCTATGTGGGGGATGTGATGGCCTATCTGGGATTCGCCAGTGATCACAAACCGTTCCCGCTGGGGCGCCCCTTCCCCGACGGCAGGGACGACGCGGACTGAAGAAACCGGCCCTGAACCACCGGGTGGGAAAAGGCGGCGTCAAAGGCCGGCCAGGCCGAAGACAAGTTCTATGCCACTGCGCAACAAAATCAGGGCCAGCAGGGCGACCAGAATGCCTTTCACCATGTCTTTCACGGCGCCCGCTCCCCGCTAATGCGGCCAGGCACGGTGCGGACGGTGGCCGGAAAGTCGGCAAACACGCCGTCCACCCCCATGGCGAACAGGGCCGATAGCTCCGCCTGCACGGAATCGAACCGCGCGGGCACATCGTCATCCCGGATGGTCCATGCGTGCACGTCCAGCCCCAGATCATGGGCACGCGCCAGGAAATCGCTGGTCCCGTCATCGTCGAACAGCAGCCGCTTGTCCGCGCCGATGGCATCCACCACGTCCGCATATGGGGCGATGGGGGTGCTGATGGTGCCATCCTCCCGGCGATAGACATTCAGAACCAGCGGCTTCACCCCCGCCTCGGCCAGCCGGCGCAAATAAGGGCCGTTGAAGCTTTGCACATAAACCGGCAGCCCCAGCGACTCCACAACATCCAGCGCGGCGAGCAGCGGCTCCGTCGGGTCCAGCCCAAGGGATATGAACAGGTCCGGGCGCTTGATTTCAGGATACACCCCCACGGGGCGATCATAGGCGGCCACGGCGGCGATCACCTCCCACAGGGTCATCACCGGATAGCGGCCATCATGGCCCTGCCCCCGCTCCGGGCGCGGTTGGCGCACACGCAGGCCGCGCAGTTCCTTCAGGGTGAAATCGAAAACGAACCAGTCCTCCCGCCCTTCAAAGGTGCGCTTGCGATCGCGGAAGCGGGGCAGGTCCGCCACATTGGTGGTGGTGGACAGGTAAATATCGTGCCGCACCACCAGATGGCCGTCCCGCGTCATCACCAGATCGGGCTCGATATAATCCGCGCCCTGTTCCATGCCGAGCAGATAGGCGGGCAGGCTGTGTTCCGGCAGCAGTCCACTGGCGCCGCGATGGGCAATGACCAGCGGATGGCTTGGACCGGCGGCCTGATCCGCCGTCCGGTCGGAAGCGGGCACCATGGTCACCGCCAGCAGCGCCAATGCCAGAAAGGTCAGCACCGGGCGCATGAATGCCAGCACGCCCGCCTCTTCCCCTTGTTGCTCCGAACGCCGCATTTCCGCCCTCCCATTGTTCATCGCGCTTCAAGGTGCCCCATTCCGCCCCCTCCCTCAAGAACGGGCTTTCCCCACCCTGTACCCTGTCACCCGTCGGGCATGGTGGCCCCCGGCGGGCAAAAGACTTGACGGTCCAGAAATTCTGCCGTGCAATGTTTCCATGGACCCGGTCATAATCATCGCCGCGGGTGTCGGCGTTCTGGCCCTGAGCTGGCTGGCAACCCGCCTGTATCCCCCGCCGCCGCCCCTGACGGACGCGGAAGTGCGCGGCCATGTGGCGCGACTGTACCCGGATGCGACGGTCGATGACATGCTGTTTTTCAATGATGGCCATCTGGCGCTGGCGTTTCTGACGCCGGAAAGCGCGGCCCCGGCGGCGGCCGCCTTGATCTGGCGCTTCGGTCGCGGCGTCGTGGTGCGCACCATGGCCGATATACGAGCCGCCCGGCTGCTGGGCGACGCGGCAAGGACCGGCAAGGCCGAAGATGACGGAGCGAGCGAGGCGGATTTGACCCTTGCGCTGGATTTCATGGACCCGACCACACCAGGGCTGAAAGTGCGCGGCACGGCAAGCACCCTTGATCGTGTCATGGCGGCCCTTCCCGCCACTGCCCTGCCCGCCTCTGCCCGGCCACACTCCGCCGAAGCCACGCCCCCGCACAAGGAGGCATCCCGCCATGCCGCTTATTGATCTGCCCAATGTGGTGCAATGGGCCGTCCCCGGTTTCATCCTGCTGGTGGCGCTGGAAATGGCCTATGGGCATTTTTCCGGGAAAGTGCGTTTTGAAGGCCGCGACACGGCCACCTCGCTCATCATGGGTCTGGGCAATTCAGTGATTGGCGGGCTGACGGCGGGTGCCTTTCTGGTGTTGAGTTATCAGGTCTGGCAATGGCGGCTGTGGGATCTGGGCCATGCCTGGTGGGTCTTTCTGCTGGCCTTCGTGCTGGATGACCTGGCCTATTACTGGATTCACCGGCTGGGCCACCGGATGCGCTGGATGTGGGCGGCGCATGTGATCCATCATTCCAGCCAGCATTATAATCTGTCCACGGCCCTGCGCCAGACATGGACCGGCAAACTGACCCCCGGCTTCCTGATCCGCTGGCCGCTTTTCCTGATCGGGATTGAGCCGGTGATCGTGCTGTTCGTGGCGGGGCTGAACCTGATCTATCAATTCTGGATACACACCGAAGCGATCCGGTGTATGCCCCGCTGGTTCGAGGCCGTCATGAACACGCCCAGCCATCACCGGGTGCACCACGCCACCAACCCTCGCTATCTGGACGCCAATTATGCCGGTGTCTTCATCGTCTGGGACAAGCTGTTCAACACCTTCGAGCCGGAACGCGCAGACGATCCGCCCCGCTATGGCCTGGTGCGGGATATCGCTACCTTCAACCCGATCAGGGTGGCCTTTCACGAATGGCTGGGCATTTTCAAAGACATGGCCAGCGCCGAAAGCCTGAAGGCCCGGCTGATGTTCCTGCTTGGCCCGCCCGGCTGGACACCGGACGGCAGCCGCCAGACCAGCGACATGATCAAGGCGGACTGGCAGCGCCGCCAACAGGGGGAAGCCAAAACAACCGCCGACACCGAAAGCACCGCCCCCACCATGGAAGCGGCGCGGTAACACCGGGCCCGGCGCGCGGTGGATGTGCGTCAGCTTTCGTCGTCAGGCCCGGCCTTGGACCGCGCCCGCCGGTCCAGCGCCCAGGCCAGAAGGGCGCCCGCAAGCGCCCCCATCAGCGCCCCTTCAAACCCGGCCACGGCGGTGGTCAACCCGGACAGAATGGCCCCGATAACCAGGCCAAGAAAAATGAAAAACCCGATACGGGATGCCGTGGCGGCTGGAACGGGATCGGTCATGAATGGTCTCCTTCGCGCGGGCACCCGCACCGGGGGCCTCGCGGGGCAAATGAACCGGGCGGCAGGATCGGCGCGACATTAAGCCCCTGTGCGCGATGGGTCAAATGGCACCATGTCGCGGCCCTCACCCTGGCCCGGCTGGTTTTCCCTCTTGTCAATTCGTGCAGATTTGCCACAGTGAGCCCCCGAATATGGCCGGTTCGTTTCCGGCTCCCGCACCATGGCGGGCATATCTGTCTTTAAGGAGGAAGCAATGAGCGAGGACCCCATCGTAATCGTAGGCATGGCCCGCACGCCCATGGGTGGGCTGCTGGGCGATCTGGCCAGCGTGCCGGCCCATCAACTGGGCTCAGAGGCGATCAAGGCCGCGCTCTCGGACGCCGGCATCGGCGGCGACGTGATCTCGGAAACGATCATGGGCTGCGTGCTTCCGGCGGGTCTGGGCCAGGCCCCCGCGCGGCAGGCCATGCGCGGCGCGGGCGTGGATGACAAGACCGGCGCCGTTACCCTGAACAAGGTATGTGGCTCAGGCATGAAGGCCATGATGCAGGCCCATGACAGCCTGATCGCGGGCAGCAATGACATCGTGATCGCGGGCGGCATGGAAAGCATGTCCGGCGCGCCGCACATGATGCCCGCCGGGCGCACCGGCATCAAATTCGGTGATGGCAAGCTGGTGGACCATATGGCCTATGACGGCCTGACCGATGCCTATGAAGGGCTGCCCATGGGGCTGTATGCGGAAAACTGCGCGGAAAAACATCAGTTCACCCGCGACCAGCAGGACGCCTACGCGATAGAAAGCGTGAAGCGCGCCCAGAAGGCCATTGAAGACGGCGCCTTTGACGACGAGATCACGCCGGTCACCATCAAGACCCGCAAGGGCGACATCGAGGTGAAGATTGACGAGCAGCCCGGCAAGGCGCGGCTGGACAAAATCCCCGAACTGCGCCCCGCCTTCAAGAAAGACGGCACCATTACCGCCGCCACCGCAAGCTCCATTTCGGACGGTGCCGCGGCCCTGATCCTGATGCGGGCCAGCGAAGCGGAAAAGCGCGGCCTGAACCCGGTTGCCCGGCTGGTGGCCCATGCCACCCACAGCCATGAGCCGGAATGGTTCACCACCGCCCCGGTACAGGCCATGGAGAAAGTCATGTCACGGGCGGGCTGGACCCGCGACGACGTGGACCTGTTCGAAGTGAACGAGGCGTTCGCCGTGGTGGCCATGGCCGCCATGAAGGAACTGGGCCTTGATCACGACAAGGTGAACATCAATGGCGGCGCCTGCGCCATGGGCCACCCGATCGGCGCTTCGGGCGCGCGCATTTCCGTAACCCTGCTGAACGCCATGCGGCGCCACAAGCTGAAAAAGGGCATTGCATCCCTTTGCATCGGCGGCGGCGAAGGCGTGGCCGTGGCGCTGGAAATGATGTAACGCCCGGCGAATCTACCGCATGAAGGGCCGGTGCCGCCCCTGCGTGGCACCGGCCTTTTTCATTCAACTGGAAACAATCACCACGCCTTGCAGGCGCTCATAGCAGATGCGCCGCATCAGGCGGGCGATTTCCCGGTAAAGCTGCCGGTGCGGGCTGTTACGGCGCCACGCCAGCACCACCTGCCGCCTGATCTGGCCGGTGTCGATATCCAGCACCGCCACATCGCTGCGCGGCTCGATCTCCGACTTCACATAAAGCGCGGGCAGAAAGGCCAGCCCCATGCCCATGCCGATCATCTGGCGCAGCGTATCAAGGCTGGTGCCTTCATAATCCCGCATCAAGTGGGCGCCGAAGCGATCCGCCAGCGTCTTCACCTGCTCGAAGAAGCGGTAGCGTTCCTCGATCGCCAGCAGCTTTTCGCCCTTCAGATCGGCGCCGGTGATGGATTTCTTCGCGCTCAACGGATGGTCCGGCGGGGCGGCGAGCCTCAAGGGTTCCTCGAACAGCGGATCATAGCTCAACTCCCCGGTGTCAAGGGGCAGGCTCACCAGGATCAAGTCATGGCGCCCGTCGATCAGCTTGTTTTCCAGATCGCTGGGCGTGTCTTCCCGCACATAAAGGCTGAGATTGGGATAGGCCGCGTGCAGATCGGTGATCACCTCCGGCAGGAAATAGGGGCCAAGCGTCGGCGGCACACCCAGGCGATGCGTTCCCGCCGGACCATCGGAAGCGCTCCGCGCCCTGTCAATGAAAACGCCATATTCATGCAGCACGCTTTCGGCCTGCCCGATCAAGTCCCGCCCCAGGGCCGTGGGAATGGCGCCGCGCCGGGAGCGTTCCAGCAAGGTAACGGCAAGCGACTGTTCCAATGCGGAAATCTGCGCCGTCAGCGTGGGCTGGGATACGCCCAGGCGCTCCGCCGCGCCGCGAAAGCTGCCCGCCTTGGCCACGGTCAGAAAATACTTCATCTGACGGATGGTCGGCTCCATCACCCCTCCTATAGCCAACGGCTATCAATAATTCTTCAAGACTTCTGTATCCTTGCACAGGACGGACACCATATCCACTGCATATGCTGAACCATACCGGGTCAGCCGACCGGCAACCCCTGTACAAGAAAGAGGCCCGACATGGACAAGATCCTATCCGGCGTATCCCGCTTCCAGAAAGACGTATATCCCGAACATCAGGAACTGTTCGAGGAACTGGCCAATGGCCAGGCGCCCGAAGCCCTGTTCCTCACATGCTCCGACAGCCGGGTGGACCCGAACATGATCACCCAGACCAAGCCGGGCGACCTGTTCATCTGCCGCAATGCCGGCAATATCGTGCCGCCCCACCTGTTGCAGGGCGGCGGCATGACCGCCAGCATCGAATTTGGCGTGGCGGCCCTGAATGTGAAGCATCTGATCGTCTGCGGCCATACGGATTGCGGCGCCATGAAAGGCGCCCTGAACCCCAATGGGCTGGATGCCCTGCCCCATGTGCGCGACTGGCTGAGCCACAGCTTCGCCGCCGTATCCGTGGTCAAGGAACTGAACACACCGGAAGATGAATTGCTCGACCGGCTGACCGAGCACAATGTTCTGCTGCAACTCCAGCACCTGCGCACGCACCCGGCGGTGGCGGCCAAACTGGCGACCGATGAACTGCAACTGCACGGCTGGGTTTACGACATTGAATCCGGCGAAGTGCGCGCCTATGATTTCGACAGCCGCACCTGGCTGCCGCTGGGTGAGGCGGAGCGCATCAAGCATCATCTGGGTGACCATACCCACGCCGCCCAGTAAATCGCTCCTACCCCAGTAATCCGCCATTCCCCAGGAGTGACACGTATGAAACTGTTGGATTTTTCCAATCTGCGCGGCGATATTTTCGGGGGCATCACAGTGGCCGTCGTGGCCCTGCCGCTGGCCCTCGCGCTTGGCGTGGCGTCCGGCGCGGGGCCGATCGCAGGCATGTACGGCGCCATCATTGTGGGCTTTTTCGCCGCCCTGTTCGGCGGCACACCCACCAACATCACCGGCCCCACCGGGCCAATGGTGGTGGTTTTCGGCGGCCTTTACGCGGCCTTTTCCGGGCGGCCCGACCTGGCCTTTACCGCCGTGGTGCTGGCCGGCCTGATTCAGATCGCCATGGGCGCCTTCAAGGTGGGGGAATATATCCGCCTGGTGCCCTATCCGGTGATTTCCGGCTTCATGACCGGCATCGGCGTCATCATCATCATCCTGCAATTCGGTCGCCTGCTGGGCCATGAAGCGCCTCCGGGCGTGCTGGGCGCCCTGGGGGCCCTGCCCGCGGCTGTGGCCGACATCAATATGGGTGCGCTGGCTGTAGGCGCCGTCACGCTAGCCGTGATTTTCACCTGGCCGATGAAATGGGGGAAATATTTCCCCGCCCCGCTGGCGGCCCTGTTCGCGGGCGTGCTGGCCAGCATGGTCATTCCCGGCGGTGCGCCGATTCTGGGGGATATCCCCAGCGGCTTACCCAGCTTCCACATGCCCATGTTTGAAGCCGACGCCATGACAAAGGTGATCGAGGCCGCGGTGGTTCTGGCCCTGCTGGGCGCCATTGACAGCCTGCTCACCTCTCTGGTGGCGGACAACATGACCCGCACCCGGCACGAATCCAACCGGGAGCTGTTCGGCCAGGGCATCGGCAATACACTGGCGGGCCTGTTCGGGGCCGTTCCCAGTGCCGGGGCCACCATGCGCACGGTGGTAAACATCCGCACCGGCGGTCGGACCAACCTGTCCGGCATCATCCATGCCCTCGTGCTGTTCCTGATCGTCATTGCCCTTGGTCCGCTGGCCGCCAAAATCCCCCATGCGGCACTGGCGGGCATTCTGGTCAAGGTGGGCTATGACATCATTGACTGGAACTATCTCAAGCGCGCCCACAAGGGCCCGCGGCTGGACCTGATCCTGATGGCGTTGGTGCTGGGCATCACCGTTTTCGTGGACCTGATCACCGCCGTGGCCGCTGGTGTGGTTCTGGCGGCACTGGCCTTTATCCAGCAGCTCGCCAAATCCCAGCTTGAGGAAATCATGCAGGCTCGCGGCGCCATGGACGACCCGGAAGAAATCGCCGAGGTGGAAAAGTCCAATGGCCGGATCAACCTGTTTTCCTTTGGCGGCCCGCTGAGCTTCGGCGCGGCGGCGGACATCAGCCACCGTCTGCGGGAAGAGGTGAAGTACCATGAAAAGGTCATGGTGCTGGATTTCTCCCGCGTGCCCTTCATGGATGTGTCGGCGGCCAACGCTGTGGAAACCATTGCCCGCGATGCCCATGAAGCCGGGAAATGGGTCTTTCTGGCTGGCACCAATGAAAAAGTCCGCGCCGTACTGGCCGGCTTGGGATCGGACCATCACATTCCCTCGGACGGCTATTTCGACACACGCCTTGAAGCCCTGAAGCACGCCAACAAGGTGCTTGCCAAGGATGACGCCGAAAATGGCACGGACCCGTCGGATGGACAGCCGGCACCTGCCACCTGATGAAATAAGGGCGGCCCGGATGGGCCGCCCTTTCTTTTTTTTGATTTCACGCTTGGGCGCTGACGCGCCCCGCTCCAAATGGGCGCCGCACGAGCGGCGGGCCACGCTTGTGGCCTCCGCTCATCCCGCGCAGTGGCGGGATGGCGGTAGAAGCAACGTCCGGGGGTGTTTACCGCTCACGCAAGCGTGCTGCGCACGCGCTCCGCGAGGGCGCCGCACTGGCGGCGGGCCACGGTCGCGGCCTCCGCTCATCCCGCGTTTGGCTGGATGGCGGTAGGAGCGACGCCGGTATGGGGTGTGGGTCTAAAACGGGATTTCGTCGTCCAGATCGTCATGGCCGCCACGGCCACCGCCCTGGGAACCACCCTGGGCGCCACCTTGAGGGCCACCCTGGGCGCCGCCATAATCACCGGCGCCATAGCCCGGATCGCCCTGAAAACCGCCGCCGGCATCACCGCCGCCACCGCCGCCCTTACTGTCCAGCATGGTCAGCTCGCCGCGGAATTTCTGCAACACAATCTCGGTGGAATAGCGGTCCTGCCCGCTCTGGTCGGTCCATTTCCGGGTCTGCAACTGGCCTTCGATATAGACCTTGGACCCCTTGCGCAGATAATTCTGCGCCACCTTGGCCAGATTGTCATTGAAGATCACCACCCGGTGCCATTCCGTCCGCTCCCGGCGTTCGCCGGTATTGCGGTCGCGCCATGTCTCCGACGTGGCCACGGCCAAATTGACCACCGGGCTGCCATCGTTCAGGCTGCGCACGTCCGGGTCCCGCCCCAGATTGCCCACGATGATCACCTTGTTCACGCTCCCTGCCATAATAATCGCCTTTTCTTCTCCGGGGATGGGCTCATGGTTTCGCGCACTCTAGACCAAGCCATGTTCCCCACACAATGACCGTTTTGGTGCCTGCGTGCCGGGCCAGGGATAAACCAAAAGCCGGTTGGGTTCGCGCGGTGTGCCGGGTATGCTGCCACCAAGCGCCCTCTTGCCAACGGGAGAGAGACCATGCGCCGCCTGGCCATCCATACCGCGCTGATGCTTGTCGTGGCCGCCGTGTTCCCGCCCGCCGGGCCGGGTGCGTTTGGCCAGCAGGCCGAGTCCGAAACACGCCGGGGCTGCGCCGGGCAGGACGGCTTCCACGCCTTCGATTTCTGGCTCGGCACCTGGGATGTGACAAGCTGGCAGGACAACAAACCCCAGGGCCGCAACCATATCCGCGCCCTGGAAGATCACTGCCTGATCATGGAACAATGGCAGGGCAAGGGGGGCTCGTCAGGCCGGTCCATCAATTATTACAACCCCGTCAGCGATCAGTGGCGGCAGGTCTGGATATCGGCGCAGGCCTATGCCATCGACATCACAGGCGGCTGGCGGGACGGCGCCATGCGCCTGACCGGCAGCATATGGTATTACACGTCGGGCAGGCAGCGCCCCTTCCGGGGCATCTGGACCCCGCAAGCCGACGGCAGCGTGCGCCAGCGGTTCGAGCAGAAAGCCGATGACGGCGGGGATTGGCAGGTCTGGTTCGATGGCCGCTACACGCCCGCCAAGGCGGCGGAATAAGCCCAGGGCGGCGACTCTGGCCCGACCGGGCCGGATCATCGAACGCCCGCGCGCCGCGAAGCCCTTGGCCCGGCGCCGCTTATGGCTTTCACCTTGACGCGCCCCCTGCCCGCGACACATCAAAGCCTGTCAAACTCATCCCTCACCCATAAGGGCACCTGACTTATGCTGACACAGATTTCCGTGCGCGGGGCACGCGAACACAATCTGAAATCCGTGGATGTGGATCTGCCACGGGACAGCCTTGTGGTGGTCACGGGGCTCAGCGGGTCCGGCAAGTCATCGCTGGCCTTCGACACCATCTATGCCGAAGGGCAGCGCCGCTATGTGGAATCGCTCAGCGCCTATGCCCGCCAGTTTCTGGAAATGATGCAGAAACCGGACATGGACCATATCGAGGGCCTGTCCCCCGCCATTTCCATCGAACAGAAGACCACCAGCAAGAACCCCCGCTCCACCGTGGGCACGGTGACGGAAATCTACGACTATATGCGGCTGCTGTGGGCGCGGGTGGGGGTACCCTATTCCCCGGCGACCGGCCTGCCGATCGAAAGCCAGACCGTCAGCCAGATGGTGGACCGGGTGCTGGCGCTGGGCGACGGCACGCGGCTTTACCTGATGGCGCCCTATGTGCGGGGCCGCAAGGGGGAATATCGCAAGGACTTTCAGGAACTGCGCAAGAAAGGCTTTCAGCGCGTCAAGGTGGACGGCACCCTGTACCAGATCGAGGACGTGCCGGACCTGGACAAGAAACGCAAGCACGATATCGACGTGGTGGTGGACCGGCTGGTGGTGAAGGACGGCATTAAGCAGCGCCTGACCGACAGCGTGGAAACCGCCCTTTCCCTGTCCGATGGCCTGCTGGCGGTGGAAACCGCCCCGCGTGAGGGCGACGGGGAACGGCATCTGATGTCCGCCAAGTTCGCCTGCCCGGTTTCCGGCTTCACCATTGAGGAGATCGAGCCGCGCCTGTTTTCCTTCAACAACCCCTTTGGCGCCTGCCCGGTCTGCGATGGGCTGGGCGCCCGTATGCATTTCGAGCCGGACCTGGTGGTGCCGGATGGCAGCCGCTCCATCGCCAGGGGGGCGCTGGCGCCCTGGTCCAACAAGGGCACGCAGAACCCCTCCCCCTTTTACGGGCAGGCGCTCAAGGCGGTGGCGGAGCATCTGGACATTTCGCTGGACACCCCCTGGCAGGACCTGCCGGACTCCGCCCGCCACGCCATTCTGTACGGGACGGGATCGGAGTCGGTGCGCATCCTGTACAAGGACGGCAAACGCCGATTCGAGGTGAACAAGCCCTTTGAAGGCGTCATTCCCAACATCACCCGCCGCTGGCGGGAAACGGAAAGCAACTGGGTGCGCGATGAACTGGACAAATATCAGGCCAGCGCCCCCTGCGACGCCTGCGGCGGTCACCGCCTGAAACCCGAAGCGCTGGCCGTGAAGGTGGACGGGCGCCATATCGGCGAAATCACCGAACTGTCGGTCAGGGCGGCCCATCGCTGGTTCACCGATGTGGCGGACAATCTGGGGCCCAACCAGCGCACCATCGCGGACAAGGTACTGAAGGAAATCAATGAACGGCTCGGCTTTCTTGTCAGCGTGGGGCTGGATTATCTCACCCTGTCCCGTGCATCGGGCACGCTGTCCGGCGGGGAAAGCCAGCGTATCCGGCTGGCCAGCCAGATCGGGTCCGGGCTGACCGGCGTGCTCTATGTGCTGGATGAGCCCAGCATCGGCCTGCACCAGCGGGACAATGACCGGCTGCTCGCCACGCTCAGAAATCTGCGCGATCTGGGCAATACGGTGATCGTGGTGGAGCATGACGAGGACGCCATCCGCGCCGCCGACCATGTGATCGACATGGGGCCGGGCGCGGGGGAACACGGCGGCCAGGTGGTGGCCGAAGGCACGCCGGAAACCATCATGGCCAGCGAAAACAGCCTGACCGGCCAGTATCTGACGGGCCGTCGCGCCGTCCCCCTGCCCGCCCGGCGGCGCCCGCCGCGCAAGACCCACATGGTCAGCGTGGAAGGGGCCAGCGGCAACAATCTGAAGGATGTGACGGCAAGCCTGCCGCTGGGCCTGATGAGCTGCGTTACCGGGGTCAGCGGGTCCGGCAAATCCACCCTGATCGTTGAGACACTGTACAAGGCGCTGGCACGGGATCTGAACGGCGCCCGCGCCATGCCCGCCCCCCACAAGCGGATCAAGGGCCTGAACAAGCTGGACAAGGTGGTGGATATCGACCAGAGCCCCATTGGCCGCACGCCCCGTTCCAACCCGGCCACCTATACGGGCTGCTTCACCCCGATCCGGGAATGGTTCGCCGGGCTGCCGGAAGCGCAGGCCCGCGGCTACAAGGCGGGGCGCTTTTCCTTCAATGTGAAGGGCGGACGCTGCGAAGCCTGCCAGGGCGACGGCGTGCTGAAGATCGAAATGCACTTCCTGCCCGATGTCTATGTGGCCTGCGATCAGTGCGAAGGCGCCCGCTATAACCGGGAAACGCTGGAAATCCGCTATCGCGGCAAGTCCATCGCGGATGTGCTGGACATGACCGTGGAAGACGGGCTGGACTTCTTCAAGGCCGTGCCCGCCATACGCCAGAAGCTGGAAATGCTGGACCGGGTGGGCCTGTCCTATATCCGCATCGGCCAGCAGGCCACCACCCTGTCCGGCGGGGAGGCGCAGCGGGTCAAGCTGGCCAAGGAGTTGAGCAAGCGCGCCACCGGCAAAACGCTCTATATTCTGGACGAGCCCACAACCGGCCTGCATTTCGAGGATGTGCGCCGCCTTCTGGAAGTGCTGCAAGCCCTGGTGGATCAGGGCAATACGGTGCTGGTGATCGAGCATAATCTGGAAGTGATCAAAACCGCCGACTGGCTGATCGACCTTGGCCCCGACGGCGGCGACGGCGGCGGCGAGATCGTCGCCACCGGCACCCCCGAAGCCGTGGCGGACACCCCCCGCAGCATCACCGGCCAATATCTGAAGGGCATCCTCGCCCGCCACAAGGCGGCGGAGTGACGCGCACACGCCCCCCGTGCTAAACTGGCCATACGCGAAACAGCACGGGGGGAGATCGGGTGATGCTGAAAACGCTCTATCGGGCCTTTGCCGGCCTTGGATCACTGACCATCTGGGCGGCTTTCATCTGGGGCTGGCGGCATGATCCAATGGGGCCGGTCTCTGCGGTCTGGGTCAATCTGGCGCTTTATGGCGGCTTTATCGCCGTTCATATGGCGATGATCACCCCGGCCTTCAAGAAAACCCTGTATGGCGACCGGCGCGGCGGCGGGCTGGAACGGCGTATCTTCGTCAGCGTGGCCGTCCTTACCTGGCTGGCGCTGCTGTATTTTCACCAGCCCCTGCCCGGCCCGGCCCCGGACCTGCCCGCGCCTTTGCGCTTTGTGGGGCTGACCCTGTCGCTTGCGGGCTTCATGGCCTTTACCGGCGGCGCAAGTCAGGACCAGATAGACCGCCTTATCGGCACGCCGGGCCACGAGATCAGCCACAGCCATGATGACAGCACCCCGCTGATGGACAAAGGCGCCTATGGCCGGGTGCGCCACCCCATGTATGCCGGAGCGGTGGTGGCCACGCTGTCCAGCATTCTGATGCACCCCAATGCGGCCCAGGCATTCTGGGCGGTACTGGTCAGCCTGACCTTCATCCTGTTTATCCCGATCGAGGAACGCCAGCTTCTCAAAGCGCGCGGGGACGCCTATCGGCAGTATCGGGAAAAGGTCCGCTGGCGGCTGTTTCCGGGCCTTTGGTGAACGCCGCCTTACGGGTGCCACGATCACCGGCAAGGCTACCCAACCGCCACATCATCCGGGAGTGAAAGCCATGCACCGCCTTGCCCTTTTTCTGGTTCTCAGCCTGTGGCCGCTGCTGTCCGCGGCGGCTGCCGACGACCCGGCGGACAGGATAACCGCAAGGCCAGTGCACGCCACGCTGTATGAAGGGGCCGCCCATATGAGCTTCCGGGCGGAAGTCATGCTTGATGCGGGCGCCAATACCGTCACCCTGACCGGCCTGCCGGAGGACTGGCGCGTTGACCAGCTTCAGGTGACCAGCCTGACGAACGAGGTCAACGTCACGGATGTGAGCCTTCAGCCCGCCACCCGGCCCAATGAAACGGCCCGCATGACGGCCCTGGAATCTGCGATCGCATTGATTCGAGACGATTCGGACATTTTACGGGATCAGGGCAAACGGATCAGAACCCTTATATCCATCCTGAAAAACAGCACCCCGCCCGCGCCGGACACGGCGGACGCCGAGCGCCGCTGGGGTCGCATGGTAGACACCCTGAAAAACCGGATGCAGGGCCTGCAACAGGAACAGCGCCGGATATGGTCAAAGCGCCGGGCACTCATGCAGCGCAAGAAAGCGCTTCAGGTGGAACGGCGCGCCCTGCCCGGACGCATTGACTATCAATCCGCCACCGTGCGGCTGAATGCGCGCTCAGGCACCGAAGCCGTGCTCTCCCTGAAGGGATTGACGCGGCTGGCGGGCTGGTCCCTGGCACCCCGCGCGGCGCTGGATCAGGCAAGCAGCCGGATGACCCTGACCGTCAATGCCCGGCTGCATCAGAAAACCGGGCGGGACTGGCGGGGAATTCCCGTCACGCTGACCACCGCTGCCCCCGATCACTTTCTCAGCGTGCCGGACCCCGGCCCGCACCTGATCACCACGCCGACCGACCGCCCCCGGCCACGCCTGATGCGCGCGGAAGCCAACAAGGCCGACAGCTCCGACAACGACCTGTTCGTCATGCGCCGCACGCTGGCGGAGCCGGTGACCCTGGCCCATGACGCCAGCCTGACCCGCCCCCTATGGCAAAGCGGCATCGATGTGGAAACACAGGTGCGCGTCATGCCGCTGGCCCTGGATCAGGCGATTTTGACGGCCACAGGCCCCTATGACGGCCCGGCGCCGCTGCCCGCAACGCAGATCACCCTGATGCGGGACGGCCTGCCCGTGGGGCACAGCCGAACCGCGCTGATAACGCCCGGCAGCTCTTTCACCCTGCCCTTTGGCCGGATTGACGGGATCACCGTGACCAGCACGCCCATCGCCCGCCCTGATGACGGGGCAGAGGCGCCTACGCCCGAAAAAGGCGCGGACCCGATCATGGTGCGGGAACGCCTTTGGCGCTTCAGCGTAACCAACCGCACCGAAACCGCGCTGCCGGTGCGCCTGATAGCCGTCCAGCCCGGTAGCGATCTGGATAATGTAAGCATAACCACATTGCCGCGCACCACGGAACCGGATGTGCGCAATGCCAATGGCGTTGCGGGCCGGTTCGAGTGGCACATGACCCTCGATCCCGGCGAAAACCGCGATATCCTGTTCGGCTATGGCGTGCGCCACCCCGCCGATATGCGCCTTACCGGTCCTTAACCGCCGACGATGCGGCGGATCGCACCGGCGGCAGGGCGCGCACGAAGGCTTCCGCGAACAGGGCCGCTTCGTGGATCAGCCCCCTGTCGCAGGCGGCCACCGTATCGTCGGGGCGCGCCCGGCGCGGAACCTGCCCCGCCGCATCCCGCGCTCCGATCACCAGACCGGGCAGGCCGTCCCGCATGAAAGGCAGGCTATCGGGCACATCCAGGCCGGTGCGATGGGCTTTCAGGTGGGTGAAGCGCCCGTCTTCCGTCATCAGGCGACCGGCCAGCCGGGTCAGGCCATTATCCGGCTGAACCGGGGTCAGGCCGCCAAAGCGGGTCACCACGCCCAGATCACCGGCGCCCACACAGTCCAGCGCCAGCACCAGTGTCTGCCGCTGACGCAGCTCCTGCCGGTGGCGACGCCAGTAATCCAGCGCACCCAGCCGCAGCGGCCCGGCGGCGGAGGTGACCACCAACCGCACCTCGCAGCCGCGCGGCAGGCGCTCCCACAGGCGGCTGGCGGCCACGGTAGCCGCCGCCACGCCGGACAGATTGTCATTACCCCCCGGCGATGGCCCCAGCCGCACCGCATCAAAGGCCGCCACCATCACCACGGTCAGCAAAGCGGCGCTGACCAGCCATTTGAGCCAGAGCGGCGGCACCACCCCCACGTCCGCCATGATCGGCACGATGGCCGACAGCACGAACAGCACCAGAAGCCCCACAAGGATCTGACGGCGATAACCGGCCTGGCCGGGGCGGAACAGGCTGTCGTTCAAGGGGCTGTCCAGATGAGCGAGAATCAGCACCAGGCGGCGCCCTTCCCCCTTGCTGGCCACCAGATTGGCGGTTTCCAGCCGCGCCAGAAACCATGACAGCGGCCCGCCGCGCCCATCGGCCACCAGCGTCATCAGCACCACCAGCGCCAGTGCCGCGGCGCTGATTATGCCAGCCAGAAACCCCGCCGCCCAGACGCAGGCGATCAGACCCAGCGCCGTCAACGCCAGCGCCACCAATGGCGTGCCGGGAGTATTGAATGGTTCCTCGGTGATGAACAGGCCGGGTATGCCTTCAAGCGGCACGGCCAGTTCCTCCCGCGCATAAAGCTCGTTCTCCGAGCCCGCGCGTCGGTGCGGATACTGCCCCAGCCGATTCAGCACGTCATGAATACCCAGCGCCACGCGCCCCTCTCCTTTCGGGTTTTTGAAACCGCGCCCTTTTTTCCTTAAAATCGCGGGCCAAGTCCAGTACACCCGGCCACAGACAACAGCGGCGCGGCGGACGCCAAATGCACATCAGGAGGTGGCATGAACACCACGACCCCCCACAGCGACATGGCCCCCATTCATGTGATCGGCGGCGGACTGGCCGGGTCCGAAGCCGCATGGCAAGCAGCCAGCCTGGGCGTGCCGGTGATCCTGCACGAAATGCGCCCCGTACGCCAGACCGAGGCCCATCAGACCGACGGGCTGGCGGAGTTGGTGTGCTCCAACTCCTTCCGTTCCGATGACGCGGACAATAACGCCGTCGGCCTGCTTCATGCGGAAATGCGGCGGCTGGGGTCGCTGATCATGGCGGCGGGCGACACCCACAAGGTGCCCGCAGGCTCGGCGCTCGCCGTGGATCGGGACGACTTCTCCGCCCATGTGAGCGCCACCATCGCGGATCACCCGCTGATCACGGTGGAACGCGACGTGGTGGACGGCCTGCCGCCCGCCGACTGGGATAGCGTGATCATCGCCACCGGCCCCCTGACCGATCCGGCTCTGTCGGAAGCAATCCTGAACCTGTGCGGAGAAGAGTCGCTGGCCTTTTTCGATGCCATTGCCCCCATCATTCACAAGGACAGCATTGATTTCGACAAGGCCTGGTTCCAGAGTCGCTATGACAAGGGCGACAGTGCCGACTATATCAATCTGCCGCTGGACCGGGACCAGTACCACGCCTTCATCACCGCCCTGATCGAAGGCGACAAGACCGAATTCAAGGACTGGGAAAAGGACACCCCCTATTTCGAAGGCTGTATGCCGATCGAGGTGATGGCGGAACGGGGGCCTGAAACCCTGCGTTTCGGCCCGATGAAGCCGGTGGGGCTGACCAATCCCCACACCGGGGAGCAACCCCATGCGGTAGTGCAGCTCAGGCAGGACAACAAGCTGGGCACGCTTTACAACATGGTGGGTTTTCAGACCAAGCTGCGCTATGGCGTGCAGGCGGAAACCTTCCGCATGTTGCCGGGGCTGGAAAAGGCCCGTTTTGCCCGCCTGGGCGGCCTGCACCGCAACACCTTCATCAACAGCCCCCGCGTGCTGGACGGGCAATTGCGCATGAAGGCGGACCCGCGCCTGCGCTTCGCCGGGC
The DNA here is from genome assembly GCF_037658235.1 of Yunchengibacter salinarum. NCBI lineage: Bacteria > Pseudomonadati > Pseudomonadota > Alphaproteobacteria > Kordiimonadales > Kordiimonadaceae > Yunchengibacter > Yunchengibacter salinarum. The sequence continues at coordinate 126,621 of NZ_JBBJLN010000007.1, forward strand.
AGATCACCGGGGTCGAAGGCTATGTGGAGTCCGCCGCCGTGGGCCTGATCACGGGCCGCATGGCCGCCGCCGAGCGCCTTGGCCGCCAGTTACCGCCCTTGCCGAAAACCACGGCGCTTGGCGCGCTCGTCTCTCATATCACCGGCGGCGCGGATGCCAAAACCTTCCAGCCGATGAATGTGAATTTCGGCCTGTTTCCGCCGCTTGAAGGCAAGGTGAAAAAGAAGGAACGCAAACCCGCCATGAGCCAGCGGGCGCGCGCGGCGCTGGAAGAATGGGTCATGGCACAGGAAGGCACCGGCGCGGCGGCGGAATGATCACGCGGCACCGGCCACGGCGCAATAACCGAAAAGCCCGCCGGGGCGCTTAGCGGCCGTCGTCTGTTTTCTGATTCTTGGCGGCGGTGTCGCTGGCATGGACCATCAGCGCCTCCTCCACAGCCGTAAGCGGCGCACAGGCGGAATCGCACAGGCGGGACAGGCGGTCCCGGTTGTGGCGGGCCCGCTCCGGCAGGTCCCGTTGCAGAAAGACAAGGGCCTGGCGCTTCAGCGCTTCCCGGTTGTTGGGCGCCAGTTCCAGCGCGTGCCGGTAATATTTCAACGCGCGGCCCAACTGCTCCAGCGCCTCATAGCTGCGGCCCAGCCCCATCAGGGCCGATACATTGGCCGGGTTGGCCACCAGCGCCTGCTCGAACAGGGCGCGCGCCTTCTTCGCCTCGTCCTGCCCTTCAGCCGCTTCAAGCGCGGTTTCCCCCTGCTTCACCAGATCACGGGAAATATCCCGATATTTGGGGGCCACCTGTGCCTGTGCCATCAATGCCGAGGCTTGAACCGGCGCCGAAAAACCCTGCTGTGCCACCGGCGCAACCAGCAGGGCCAGTGCAAAAGGCATGGCAAGGGCGGAAGCAAAGCGGATATGGCTCATACTGTCGATCCTTCGTTACCGGGGATGCCTGATTATATCCCAAGGCTTGGGCGCTGTCTCCCCCCTCAGGCGGGGAATTCATGTCATAACGGCCTTTATGACGGGGCGCGGCGCAACACCGCCAGGAAAAAACCGTCCGTGCCGTGGCGATGCGGGGCCAGTTGCAGGCCAAGCCCGGCGGGCAAGCTGCTCTCCCCCGCCGGGTCCAGACTTTCGGGAATGGGCAGACCCAGCCCCGCTTCCGCCCAAAGGCCCCGTATGGGCATGGCCTCAAACGCGCCATCAGTCTGCCTCAGGAAATCGGCCACCACGTCCTCGTTCTCCTCCGGCAGCAGGGAACAGGTCATATAGATCAGCCGTCCGCCCGGCTTGACCGCGCGGGCGGCTTCCAGCAGCAGGGCGCGCTGGCGCCCGGCCTGCGCCCGCAACCAGTCCCCATCACCGCGCCAGCGCTGATCCGGGTTGCGCCGCCAGGTGCCGGTGCCGGTACAGGGCGCATCCACCACCACCCTGTCCATGGCATCGGCAAGATGCGCCAGGGCGGACTCCCGCCGCGCGCCTTCCCGGTTCAGCAATACCGGCTGAATATTGTGCGCCCCCGCCCGCGCGGCCCGCTTCTTCAATTCCTGCAAGCGCCCGCGCGCGATATCGCAGGCGTGAATCTGCCCCTTGCCCGCCATCAGCGCGGCCATAAGCAGACTTTTACCGCCAGCCCCGGCGCACAGGTCCAGCACCTGCATTCCCGGCTTGGGGGCTGCCATCAGGCAGGCGATCTGCGCCGCTTCGTCCTGGATTTCCACCCAGCCCCTGGCCAGGGCCTTCGTGCCGCTCAGGTCCACCGGCGTCGCCGATCGCAAGCCGATGGGGGAAAACAGCACCGGTTCGAATCCATCCGGCAGATGGCCCATCACATCCATCAGCCCCGCCAGCTTCAGGGGATTGAGCCGCACATCCAGCCCCGCGCGACTGTTGAGCGCGGCCATGGCCGCCGCCAGCCCGGTGCCAAAGCGGCGGGTGAGCCCGTCCAGCGCCCAGTGGGGAATGCCCAGCCGCGCCGCTTCCGGCGCCGCCGACACATCCAGTTGGTGCAGCCGTGCAAGGGCGGCCTGTTCGTCCTCATCCAGCGCGTCGGGGCCATATGGCCCGTGGCCGAACAATCCGGCATCGATCCAGTGGGGGCGGCTGTCCTCAGGCATAACAAGTGCCGCCAGCACAAGCGCCCGACCGGTCGGCCCCGACGCGCCCGGCACCGCCGCCTCTTCAGCGGACCAGAGCAGCAGGGCGCGGTGGCGCAACAGGGAAAAGGCGGCCTCCCGGATGGCGCGGCGATCACCGCTGCCGGCATAGCGGCGGGTGCGGAAAAACCCGCGCACCAGCCGGTCCATCGGCGCGGCACGGCGGCCCATGGCGGTTTCCACGGCATCGAGAAGCTGGATCAGGTCCCCCAGGCGGGCGGCTGGTACCATGCCTATTTCGCAGGATAATTGGGGGATTCACGGGTGATGGCCACATCATGCACATGGCTTTCCTTCAACCCGGAATTCGTGATGCGGACAAATTCCGCCTTTTCGTGCATCTCCCCGATGGTGCGGCTGCCGGTATAGCCCATGCCCGCGCGCAAGCCCCCCACAAGCTGGTGCAGCACATTGCCCGCCGGGCCCTTGTACGGCACCTGGCCTTCGATCCCTTCGGGGACCAGCTTCAGCGTATCGCTCACATCCTCCTGGAAATAGCGATCCGCGGAACCGCGCGCCATGGCACCCACCGAGCCCATGCCACGATACGCCTTGTAGGAGCGGCCCTGATACAGGAACACTTCGCCCGGCGCCTCTTCGGTGCCCGCCAGCAGGGAACCCACCATGCAGCAGTCCGCCCCGGCGGCGATGGCCTTGGCAATGTCCCCGGACATGCGCAGGCCGCCATCCGCGATAACGGGAATACCCGCCGCGCGGGTGGCCTGAACCACATCCAGAAGGGCCGTGAGCTGCGGCACGCCGACCCCCGCCACCACCCGCGTGGTGCAGATGGAACCCGGCCCGATCCCCACCTTCAGGCCGTCGGCGCCTGCATCGATCAGGGCGCGGGCGGCATCGGGCGTGGCGATATTGCCAGCGATGATATCGGTATCGGGAAAGTCCTTGCGGAAACGGGCCACCTGCTCAATCACGCGGCTGGAATGACCGTGCGCCGTATCCAGCACCAGCAGGTCCACTTCCGCGTCCACCAGGGCGGCGGCACGGTCATAGCCGTCCTCCCCCACGCTGGTCGCCCCGGCGCAGCGCAGGCGCCCCTGGCCGTCCTTGCAGCTATCGGGATTGGCCACCGCCTTTTCCATGTCCTTGACCGTGATCAGGCCCACACAGCGATAGGCTTCGTCCACCACGATCAGCTTTTCGATGCGATGCTTGTGAAGCAGGCGGCGTGCTTCGCCGCTGCTGACACCCGGCTGAACCGTAACCACCTGTTCCGTCATCAATTCATGAACCGGCTGCTGCATCCGGTCGGCAAAGCGCACGTCCCGGTTGGTGAGTATCCCCACCAGCTTTTTCGGGCCCGGACTGTCGCCCCGTTCCACCACCGGGATGCCGGAAATCCTGTGGCGCTGCATCAGGTCCATGGCGTCGGCCAGCGACTGATCGGGATAGATGGTGACCGGGTTGACCACCATGCCGCTTTCATACTTCTTCACCTGGCGGACCATTTCGGCCTGCTCGGCAATGCTCATATTGCGGTGAAGCACGCCAATACCGCCCGCCTGCGCCATGGCGATGGCCATGTTCGTTTCCGACACCGTATCCATGGCGGCGGACAGAAGCGGCATGTTCAGCCGTATATTGCGGGAGACGCGGGTGGCGATATCCACCTGACCAGGCATCACATCGCTGGCATTGGGGACGAGAAGCACATCGTCAAAGGTGAGGCCGAGACGAATATCCATGGGGAGCACCTGCCTGTTGGGGGGCCAAGATATTCGCCGCTTCATACCGAAGATGAGCGCGGCTTACAATGGCTTTTCCGCCCCCGTCGCCCAAGACCACCCCAAACGTCGCCCAGGACCGCCCCGCGGGAACCGCGAAAGGCAAGCGGACACAGGCTCAGCCCTTGAAATCCAGCGCCACCACGAACCATTCCTTGCTGTCCGCCCGGCTGGCGGGGGGCTTGGCATGGCGGACCTGGGCGAAGCGGGTTTTCAACGTGCCCAGCAGGCTGTCGTCAGACCCGCCCTGAAGCACCTTCGCCACAAAGGCCCCGCCGGGCGACAGCACCATGAGCGCGAAATCGAGCGCCGCTTCCGCCAGGGCCACCGTGCGCAGATGGTCGGTCTGTCGGTGACCGGTAGCGGCATTGGCCATATCGGACAGCACCAGATCCACCGGGCCGTTCAGCATGTCCCTGATCCGGGCGTCCGCATCCGGCTCCATGAAGTCCATCTGCACCAGATCCACGCCGTCCATGGGCTCCATCTCAAGCAGGTCGATACCCAGAATGCGCGCGCCGTCGGGGGTGCGCTCCCGCGCCACCTGACACCAGCCGCCGGGCGCGGCGCCAAGGTCCACAATGGTGCGGGCCTTCCTGAACAGATTGTACTTGTCATCCAGTTCGCTGACCTTGAAGGCTGCACGGGAGCGATAGCCGAGTCGCTTGGCTTCCGCCACATAAGGATCGTTGAGTTGCCGCTGAAGCCAGCGGGTGGAGGATGCCTTGCGGCCCCGCGCCGTCTTCACGCGCACTTTTCCCCCGCGTGATCGGCTGCGGGTGCTGTTTCGGTTCCAGGTACGGCTCATGTGATATCGCGTCCTTGTGGGTCGGCGCCTACCCGATCCGTGGCAAAAGCGGTCTGCTCCCGCGCGACGGGCGGGCGTGTAATGCCGGGCATGGTATTGGCGGGCGGGCTGTCCAGTTGCATCAGGCCGCGCAGAATGCCTTCCCGGATGCCACGATCGGCCACCCGCAGGCTCGGCACCTGCCACATGCCCAATATACCTTCCAGAATAGCGCAGCCGGCCACCACCAGGTCCGCGCGCTCCCGCCCGATACAGGGCTGAGCGGCGCGTTCGTCATAGCTCATCTCCGCCACCTGATGGCTGAGCCGCTGAATGTGATGGGCCTTCATCCAGGCGCCGTCCACCTCGTCCCGGATATAGCGGGGCAGCTTCAGATGCAAGCTGGCCAGCGTTGTCACGGTGCCGCTGGTGCCCAGAAACTGAACCCGGCGGCGACCGATGCAGGCTCCCACATTGTGCGCCTCCTCAAAGGCATTGAGATGGGTCTTCACCTCGTCGATCATGGCGGCATAGGCGTTTGCCGAAGCGTTCCCGCGGGCATCGCCGAACTGCTCGGTCAGGTTCACCACGCCCCACGGAATCGACATCCAGCCCTGAATTTCCGAACCGCCACCCGGCTTCATCCGCACCCAGATCAGCTCCGTGCTGCCGCCGCCAATGTCAAACACCAGCGCGTGACGATTGGTGGGCGCCACAAGGGACTGGCACCCCATCACCGCCAGCCGCGCCTCCTCCGCCGCCGAGATGACCTCGATGTTCAGGCCGGTTTCCTGCTTGATACGATCCACGAAGACATCCCGGTTGCCCGCCACACGGCAGGCTTCCGTGGCCACATGGCGCATACAGGTAACGCCGCGACGGTCGATCTTCTGGGCGCAGATTTTCAGGGCGTCCACCGTACGATCCATAGCGGCTTCGGACAGGTCGCCACTGGCCTTGATCCCCTCGCCCAGGCGGACAATGCGGGAAAAGGCATCCACCACACGGAAACCGTGCCGCGTTGGTTTGGCGATCAGCAGTCTGCAATTATTGGTGCCAAGGTCGATGGCGCTGTAAACGCCGCGAAAGCCGCCGTCCCGGTCACGCCCGCCCCGACGCCCCCGGCTGCGGCGACCGCCCGCACGATGCGCTTCGCCCGAACGCTCAGGCCGCCCGCCGCCAGCCGAATCACTCGCCGACCGTTGCCGCGAAGGCGCGGGCTGCGCCTTTGGCCCTTCTTCGCTTTTGAAACCGGGGCGCGGTGCTTTCCCGCGCTGCCGATTACTGGCCTGACCACGATCGGACGGCATACCTGCGTTCCCGAACTTTTACCGACCCCTTTGAGAGCCGTTATTTTCTTCACCATGCGGCCTTCAAAGCCACGCTGGTTCACTTGGGGAAGAAGATAACACCCTACCGGGCGGGAATCCAATTTTATAATATGTTCCTGTAATGTCCGCCTATGTTCTAATATTGTTCTTTACAATGAGAACATAACATGATTTCTATAGCATATGGCACATCAGGAAAGGATATCCCATGGACAGTCATATGCTTTCGCTCGCCGCCTTTGCCCTGATCGGGGTCGCCGGTTTGCTCAGCCTGGCCCACGGGCTGACCATTCTGGTGCGGCACAGCCTGAAACAGGCGTTGAGATGAAAAACCGCCACGGCCCTTGAAGCAGGGCGCGGCGGTTTTGACAGGATGGGCTGCACAGGATGCGGCGTGCCGGACACCGGGGCCGCGAGCGGCTTACCCGCTCTCATTCAGGGGTTCGCCCTGATATTCGGAAATTCGGCAATATTGCGTATCCTGCTGATCACGGATGCGGTCACAGGCGGCACGGGCGGCCTGCTCGCTGGGCAACGGCCCGGCGATCAGCCGCAGAAAGGTGCCAATGCCTTCCTGACTTTGCACATAGACACGCGGCGTCATTCCCTGAAGTTCGCCAACAAAGGTGGACTTCATGCGATTCCAGGCCTCCGGCACCTGCCCCCTGGAACGATAGGACCCAAGATGCATACCGAATTGCGGCCCGCTCGAAGCGGCAGCCGTATCGTCGCTGCCATCATCATCGCCGGTGGTGCCGCCGGACCCGCCGCCATTGCCATCGCCGGACCCGCCACCCGTATTGGCCTCCATGGACGGGCTGAACCCGGACATCCCCTGCCCGGTGGTATCAGCCGGCCCACCGTCGCCATCGCCCGACTCGTTTTCCGACCGCCGCCGGTCGGAAACCTGCAGGCCGAACAGGCGGTTTTCCAGTGACTGCATCTGGGACTGGATGTCGTTCATCTCGCCGCGCACCTCTCGCACCGTCGCCTCATTGGCGGTGGTGGCGGCCTGCACGGCTGTTTCCCGAATGGACCGGATACGGTTTTTCTGCTCCTCCAGTTCGCGGGCCAGGTCCAGATAAAGCTGCTCCAGCGCATCGAAACGGGCCTTCAGTTCCCGGCTGTCCTCGCTGACGGCATAAACCTGATTGTCCAGGCGCTGGGCCTGCGCCTTCACCTCAATCTCGTCGCCAGCCTGCCACAGATCGGTGGTGCCGCCACACGCCCCAAGGCTCAGCGCCGCCACCATGACAAGGGCAGCTTTTGCCGGGCGCCCGGCGGGTGATGTATGCGCGCTTTTGGCCATGACGGTCTCCTTCGGTCCAGCCGCCCCACCGCCGGGCGCCGACGGGCGCAGGCCGGGCGGGGCCTTTCCCGGCAATACAAGCAAACCACATGCCAGTCCCGGCCATGTCCGCTCGTCGAAGATGTGCCCTTTGGGTCTGGCGCGGTCATCCAGTCCGCCAAGCGCGCCGTAGGACGGATTAACACCTGAACACCCCTCGCCAAACCCGCCGGGTCACCCTAGAATGATCTTGCCATCCATGGTCGCAAAAACCGAACGGAAACCACTGAGAGGAACACATTCCGCATGTTGAAGCCTGTTCCAACCGCTCTCGCCATCACCGGCGTTCTGGCGCTCTATCTGGCAGGGGGCATGGTGCTCCGGGATGATGACGCGCCTGAAACCAGGCCGGAAAGCCAGGCCGATTCCCGCTTTTCCGTTCAGGTGCAGGACAGTGCCGCCCGCCCCTTTACCCGACAGGCCGACCTGCGGGGCCGCACACAAGCCATAAGGGAAGTGACCGTGATGGCCGAAGTGGCCGGTCGGGTTGAAGCCACGCCCACCACACCCGGCGCCATAGTTTCGGCGGGTGATATCTTATGCCGCCTGGCCCCCGATGAACGGGAAGCGGAACTGGCGGAAGCCAGAGCCACCCTCGCCCAGCGGGAACAGGAAATGACCGCGGCCCGGCGCCTGTTCGAAGGGGGGCACCGGTCCAGCACCCAACTGGCGGCGGCGGAAGCGGCGCTGGAAGCGGCGCGCGCCCTGGTCTCCCGTCGACAGATCGCGCTGGACAATACCCGCATCCGTGCGCCCTTTGACGGCATTTTCGACCGCCGGATGGCCGAGGTGGGCAGCTATCTGCGCCCCGGTGAAGCCTGTGGGCGGCTGGTGTCCACCGATCCTTATCTGGCCGTGGGGGAAGTGGCGGGGGAAGACGTGTCCAGCCTGTCCGCCGGGGGCAGCGCATCGGTGGAGGTGGCCGGCCTTGGCAGCTACACCGGCACCATTCGCAGCATTGCTGCCGTGGCCAATACCGAAACACGCGCCTTCCGCGTGGAAGTGCTGGTGGACAATGCGGATGGTCGGCTGAAAAGCGGGCTGGCCGCCGATATTTCCCTTGATGTGGCAGAGGTCAGCGCCCACCGCGCGCCCGCTTCCGCCCTTGTGCTGGACAGCGAAGGCGCGCTTGGCGTACGCACGGTGGACCCGCAAGGCCAGGTGCGCTTCCACCGGGTTTCCATATTGGCGGACGATGATGACGGACTGTGGCTTTCCGGCCTGCCGGATCAGGTGCGCATCATCACCGTGGGGCAGAATTTCGTCACCGCCGGGGAGACCGTGCGCGCCGTGTCTGACGCCGACACGCCCGCCGGGGATGCCGCGGTTTCCACAGGCAAGAGCGGCCCGCCCGCGCGCGCAAGCGGGGGACTGTGATGCATACCCTGATCGACCTGGCCGTCAGCAGCAAGCGCCTGATCATCACTTTGCTGGTCATGATCCTGGGCGCGGGTTTTTACGCCTATTTCAACATCGTCAAGGAAGAGCAGCCGGACATCCCCTTCCCCGTCTTTCTGGTGAACATGGCGCATGACGGCATTTCCCCGGAAGACTCGGAGCGCCTTCTGATCAAGCCGATGGAAACCCATATGCGCTCCATCGAGGGGATCAAGGAACTGACCGCCGTAGGCCGGGAAGGCGGCGCCTATATCATTCTGGAATTCTATCCCGACGTGGATCAGGACCGCGCCCGCACCGATGTGCGGGAAGCCGTGGACATGGGCAAATCCCGCCTGCCGGAAGATACGCTGGAACCCCTGGTGAACGAGTTTTCCACCAGCGAGGAGCCGGTCATCACCATCGTGCTGCATGGCACGGCACCGGAACAGACCATGGTGGACATCGTGCGCACCGCGCGGGAGGAGCTGGAAGCCCAGCCCCTGATCCTTGAGGCGGAGACACAGGGCGAGCGGGACCGGATGCTGGAAGTGCTGATCGACCCGCGCAAGCTGGCCAACAATGCCGTAACGCCGCAGGAACTGCTGAACGTGGTCCAGCGCAATAACAGGCTGGTGGCGGCGGGCGCGGTCAGCGGCGCCACCGGGCGCTTTTCAGTGCGGGTGGACGGGTTGGTGGAAAATGCCAATGACGTGCTGTCGCTGCCCATCAAGTCATCGCCGGACGGCGTGGTCACGCTGGGCGACATAACGGACGTGCGCCGCACCTTCAAGGAAGCCACGTCGCTGGCGCGCTATGATGGCCAGCCCGCCTTCACCATCGAGGTGAAGAAACGCTCCGAGGCCAACGCGGTGGAGGCCGCCAACAGCGCCAAGGCGGTGATCGCCGCCATGAGCGCGGACTGGCCGGAATCCGTGCGCCATGACTATCTGTTCGACCAGTCCGTCGAAGTGTCGGACTTTCTGGCCACCCTGCGCAACAATGTGGTCTCGGCCATCGTGCTGGTTTCCATCATCATCGTGGCGGCGCTGGGCGGGCGGTCGGCGCTGCTGGTGGGGATTTCCGTGCCCGGCTCCTTCCTGTTCGGCATTCTGCTGCTCTATTTCACCGGCAACAGCATCAATAATGTGGTGATGTTCGGGCTGATCCTGTCCGTCGGCCTGCTGGTGGACGGGGCGATCGTGGTAACCGAATATGCCGACCGAAAAATGGTGGAAGGACTGGGCCGGGATCAGGCCTATCGCATGGCGGCCAAGCGCATGGCCATGCCCATCCTGTCCAGCACGCTGACCACCATGGCCGCCTTTCTGCCCATTGTCTTCTGGCCGGACGTGATCGGCAAATTCATGGCCTACATCCCGATCACGGTGATCTACACCCTGATCGGCTCCTTCCTGATGGCGATGATCTTCCTGCCTACGCTGGGCGCCGTCATCGGTCGGCCCAGTCAGGCCAACCCCGGCCAGATGCAGACCCTGGCCCAGGACAGCCGGTTCGACGTGTCGAAGCTCAGGGGCATCACTCGCTGGTATGGTGAAATCCTCACCGCCGTAACACGGCATCCGGGCCGGGTTCTGGCGGGTACGGCGGCCATCATGGCGCTGATCGTGGTGGCCTATGTGCAGGCCGGGCTTGGCAGTCGCGCCTTTGCCGACACCGACCCGCCTTATGTGCGGCTGCTGATCCATGCCCGCGGCAATATGGCCATCGAGCAGGTGGACAGCCTGGTACGCCAGGTGGAAGACCGGGTGCGCGACACGCCTGGCATAGAGGCGATCTGGTCCACCACCATGACCAATAACAGCGACATTCGCGGCTCGGAGGACGTGGTGGGCCGCATCAACCTGATGCTGGAAGACTGGTTCGAGCGCGCGCCCGTGGCGGACATCAAGGCGGACCTGCGCGCCCGCGTGGCCGATGTGCCAGGCATCCGCGTGGAGCTGGCGGAAGCCGAATTCGGCCCCATTCAGGGCAAGGATGTGCAGATCCGGGTGAGCGCGGAAAATCCGGGCCTGATCACCCCGGTGGTGGCGGCGATCCGGGACCGCCTGGCGGAAAGGGACGACACGCTGGAAGTGGAGGATACCCGTCATGTGCCGGGCATCGACTGGTCCATGCGGGTGAACCGCGCGGAGGCGGGCCGCTTCGGCACGGATGTGACCACCGTGGGCGGTTTTATCCAGTTGATGACAAACGGTCTTCTTGCCAGCCGCTATCGCCCGGCGGACACCATCGAGGAGGAGGACATACGCATCCGCTTTCCCGCCGAATATCGCGGTATTCAGGCGATGGACGATCTGATGATCCAGACCCCGGTGGGCGGTGTCCCCATCTCCAACCTCGTGGAGCGCGCGCCCACGCAGAAAGTGGGCAAGATCACCCGCGTGAACATGGAACGCGCCGTGACGATCAGCGCCAATGTGCAGAAAGGCGTGCTGGTCAATCGGGTGGTGGGAGACATCAAGGGCTGGATCAAGGATCAGGGTTTTGATCGCCGGGTCGGCATTCATTTCGAGGGCAGCGACGAAGTGCAGCAGGACGCGGCCAGTTTCCTCGTCACCGCCATGGTGGCGTCTCTGGCGCTGATGGGGCTGATTCTGCTGGCCCAATTCAACAGCTTCTATCAGACCCTGCTGATCCTCACCTCCGTCGTCATGGCCACCATCGGCGTGCTGTTCGGCCTGCTGGTGAGCGAACGGGAATTTTCCGTGATCATGACCGGCATGGGGATCGTGGCGCTGGCGGGCATTGTGGTAAACAACAACATCGTGCTGATCGACACCTTCAATCGCCTGAAATCACAGGGTATTCCCGCCATTGAAGCAATTATTCACACCGGCGCGCAGCGGCTGCGGCCCGTTCTGCTGACCACCACCACCACCATGATCGGCCTGCTGCCCATGGCGCTGAAGTTCAATATCGATTTCTTCACCGCCAGCATGGAATTCGGCTCGCCCAACGCCAAGTTCTGGGTTGATCTGGCGGTGGCCGTGGTCTGGGGGCTGGGCATCGCCACCATCCTCACCCTGGTGATCACCCCCGCCGCCCTCGCCCTGCCCGAACGCTGGCGCCTGAAAAAAGCGGCCAAACGCGCGGAAAAGGCCGCGCCGGATGAGTCACGAACCGACCCGGCGACCGGATCTGCGCCGGGGCGGAAAGCGGCGGAATAAAAAAGCAGGAAGCGGTGGAAAACCTCGCCGGGATTACCGACGGTTACGGCGATTGCGACGGCGGCGATAGGCCAGCCAGCTCAGCGGCAGGGACAGCACATAGATCACCGCAATGGTGAACAGCACCGCCCATGTCTGGGCGAAAAGCGCCGCCAGCGTGGCGCCGATCAGCAGCATGAAGGGGGCGAACAGGGCCCTTGGAATGCGAAATGCCTTCAGTGAAAAGGTGGGCAGGGTGGACACCATCAGCATGGCCACACCAATGCCATAGGGCGCGACAAACCAGGGATGGTGAAAAATCAGGCTGTCTTCCAGCGCGAAATCGGCCATGAGCGGCATCATCAAAAGCCCCGCCCCCATGGGCGCGGGCACACCGGTTAGAAAGCCGAGCCGCCGCCGGGGCTCTTCCGCATCCTCAAGCTCAAGCTGGGCATTGAACCGGGCCAGCCGGAGCGCCATGGCGATGGCGAAGATCAGGGATACCGCCCAGCCGGGCCGATCCAGGGTCTGCAACCCCCACAGATAGAGCACCACGGCGGGCGCCACGCCGAAGGCCACCACATCCGACAGCGAATCCAGCTCCGCGCCGAAGCGGCTGGTGGATTTGAGCAGGCGGGCCACGGTTCCATCCAGCCCATCCAGAATGCCCGCCACCACAATGGCCGCCACGGCCAGTTCCCATTTGCTCTGAAAGGCAAAGCGGATCGCCGTCAGGCCCGCCGTGAAGGCCATCAGCGTCACGGCGCTGGGCAATATGGTGCGGATGGAAACCTTGCGGATCAGCGGGGGGTCAGCCTGGGTCATGGCCTTACGCCTTCATCCGGGCGATCACGGTTTCCCCGCCGATCATGGTCTGACCTTCACTGACCATGGCTTCCTGTTTTGGGGCCAGGTAGATATCCGTGCGGCTGCCGAAGCGGATCAGGCCGAACCGCTCCCCGCGCGCCACCTTCTGATCCACCTTCAGGTCGCACAATATGCGCCGCGCCACCAGCCCCGCCACCTGGGCAAAGGCGATGCGGGCGCCGTCCTCGGTGGTCATGGCCACAAGCTGGCGCTCGTTCTCATGGCTGGCCGCCTCGTCCGCCGCATTGAGAAAACGCCCCGGCACATAGATCAGCTTGTCGATGGAACCGGCAGCGGGCACGCGGTTCACATGCACGTCGAAAACAGACAGAAAAATGGAGATGCGGGTGACAGGCTCGCTGCCCATGTCCAGCTCCGGCGGCGGGGCGGCGGCGCTGACGGCGCTCACCACGCCGTCCGCCGGGGCAACCATGACGCCCTCTTGCCGGGGCACCACCCGCTCCGGGTCACGGAAGAAATAGACGCACCAGGCCGTGGCCACCATCCCGATCCAGCCCAGCGGTTCCGCGATCATGAACAGGACGAGCGAGGCGACGAAAAAGAGGGCGACGAACAGATGCCCCTCCCGGTGAATGGGGGTGAGGACCGCATCGCTGGCTTTCATGGGCTTGTTTCCTGTTCCTGTTTCTCCGCGCCGGCTTTTACCGGCAGCGCGAGCATGATATTCCGAATTCGGCCCTAAAGGTGACCAGATGGCCCGCCCGCGTCAAGCATGGCCGCGCACCGGTGCGTCATTGAATGCAAGAAATCGCTTGCCAACACCTTGGCGCCTGCGACAATACTGGCACCGCAAGGGAGATGCGCCGGGCTGACCGGTTCGTGTCCGCCTCCGGTCAACGGCTCTGATTTTCGAGAATAAACCGCTCATGATGCATGTGCCTATGAAACTGGAAGAAACCCTGCGCCAGGGGGAGGGCCACCTCCAGAAGGTTGAGGAACAGCAGTTCCATGCCATCGACTTCAACTGGGAAGGCATCGCTTTTCATGCCGTGTGCACCGAAGCCGCGGACGGAAGCTGTGAAATCCGGCTGACCGGTACGCTGGGCCAGCTTTATTACACGGTTGAAGATGCCATGCAGCGCGGCCTGGCGATCGAGCGGATCAGCCGCTGCAACCGCACCCTTGACGGCGTTTATGACATATCCAGGGACGGCACCGTCACCTATCACAGCCGCACCGGGTGCGACCGGCCCCTGTTGGGGCAGGAATTGATGGCCGCGCTGGCGGTGATCCTGCTGGAAGCGGAAACCCATCTGCGCGGGCTGCACGCCCACCTGAAGCCGGTATAGGCCCGCATTCCCGCCTGTAAAATCATTCGGATAATGGATAAACGCCCGGCTCAGCGCCCCGTTTGGAACCCGGCCCCGGACCCGCTGTCGCCGTCACCGCCATCAGCATCGCTTTCCTGATCGCTTTCCTGCGGCTGTTCCCGTGGCAGATCGAACACCTGCCCCGGATAGATCAGGTCCGGGTCCGCGATCTGTTCGCTGTTTTCCCGGAAAATCAGCGTATAGCGGAAACCGGTGCCGTATAGCTGGCGTGCAATTTCCCACAGCGTGTTGCCGGGCCGCACGATCACACCGCTTTCGGCCTCTGCGGCCTTGATCTTTTCGCCCGTGGTGAAGGGCTGGGTGATGCGCAATTTCACCTCCCCGTCGCCGCCCACGGTCTGATCCGCGCGCAGAACATGCCTGCCGGGCTGGAGCGGATCGGACAGTTTCAGGGTCCAGTCCCCCTCGTCCGTCGCCCTGGACTGGCCAACGAAAGCCTCATCCAGATACAGCCGCACATCGGCCCGTGGCAGCGCCCGGCCCGTCACCACCGCGTGACCGCCCGCGCCATAATCGATCACGTCAATGGCCAGGCTGTCCCCCACCTCGCCGAACCCGGTAACGCCGGGCTTTTGCAGAACACGGCTGCCGCCCTCCCCGTCCCGCGGGCTGAGCACGGCGACCACCCCGTTTTCCTGCCGTTCCATGAAGCGGCGGCTGTCCCGTTCGGGAACGGAGACCACCACCACGTTTTCCGCTTCGCGGGGCGCATCACCATCGCCGCCCGCTTCCAGCGTCAACTTGACGGAACCGCTCTGCAACGGTTCCTCCAGAATCATCACCCACTCGCCGTTCTGATCCGCCGTGACCGCCGACACCTGCTTGCCATTGGCAAAAAGCCGCACTTCCACACCCGGCGCCATACGCCCGGCTATCACCCCGGTACCGCCACGGGAAATGCGCACCAGGTCAAAGGCGGGGCGCGCCGCAACCCCATCGGGGGCCGCGCCCTTGCCATCGCCGCCCGAAGGCGTCGACCCATCGGCATCACGATTTGGTGAAGGGGCGGTGGCAGCGCTCTCGTCCCGCCCTTTATCGGCATCTTGTGGCGACCGATCACCGCTGCCGCCGCTCATCACGAGCACGACGATACCGACCACCACAAGCGCGGCGAGCGACAGGATGGACAGCGCATTCCTGCGCCCTTCGGCGGTTTCCATATCAAAAAGTGCCATGGCACCCCACTTTAACTTCGCTCGACCCGCCCAAACCGGTGATCGGACGCTATCATTTAGCCGATAAAATTGCGATAAAGATGTCAAAATCAAGACGTGACCCGTCGCGCCGTCTGGGTTAAGGCGCACCTGACAGCCTTTTATTCACAGGAGTTCACATGCAGGACAACGCCTCCCGGCCCATCCGCTCCGTCTGTGTCTATTGCGGTTCCCGAATGGGCAACCATCCCGCCTACAAGGACATGGCGGAAACCATCGGTCAGGGGCTGGCGAAACGCGGCCATACACTGGTCTATGGCGCCGGCAGCATCGGGTTGATGGGCGTGGTGGCCCGCGCGGCCAGGGACGCGGGCGGCGAGGTGGTGGGCATCATCCCCCGCCATCTGGACGATGTGGAAATCGTTCAGGACGGGCTGAGCGAAACCCACATCACCGAAAACATGCACGAGCGCAAGAAAATGATGTTCGACCGCTCCGATGCCTTTATCGTCCTGCCGGGCGGATTCGGCACGCTGGATGAAACGCTGGAAGTGATGACCTGGGTGCAACTGGGCCTGCACGACAAGCCGATCATCCTGATCAACCACGAGAATTACTGGACACCGCTGCTGGAGCTGGTGAACCATGTGCTGGAAGCTGGCTTTGCGGACGAAAAACACCGCGGCATCCTGCAAGTGGCCGCATCGGCGGAAGAGGCGCTTGGTCTTCTCGGCCACACGTCGCGCAGCACCCGGCCAAGCGAGAGCGCCCTGTTCTGAGCCTGGCCGCCCTTGCCCGCACTGTTCGCGGGGCTTTCCGGGCCTGGCAAGACCCTGTTCAAACGGCGGAATCACGCTGTCCGCTTTTTTGGCCATTTCACCTTCACCCAGATGGGGCTTGGTGATAGGCTCCGCCGCGATTCGACGACCCGAAAGGGTTGCAAGGGGCGCAAAAGGGGGCAGACGCGGCCTCCTCCCCAGATTCACACTGTAACGCCAGAGGGACCCAATGAGCAAAATCAAGGTAAAAAATCCCGTCGTCGAGATCGACGGCGACGAAATGACCCGGATCATCTGGGACTGGATTCGGGAGCGGCTGATCCGCCCCTATCTGGATGTGGACCTGCGCTATTATGACCTGTCCATCGAAAACCGGGACGCCACCGATGACCAGGTGACCGTGGATGCCGCCGAGGCCATCAAGGAACATGGCGTTGGTGTGAAATGCGCCACCATCACCCCGGACGAAGCGCGGGTGGAAGAATTCGATCTGAACCGCATGTATCGCAGCCCCAATGGCACCATCCGCAACCTGATCGGCGGCACCGTCTTCCGCGAGCCGATCATCATGCAGAATGTGCCGCGCCTTGTACCGGGCTGGACCCAACCCATCATCATCGGCCGCCACGCCTTCGGCGACCAGTACCGCGCCACCGATTTCAAGGTGCCGGGCAAGGGCAAGCTGACCATGCGTTTCGAGCCGGAAGACGGCGGCGAAGCCATTGAAAAGGAAGTCTTTGACTTCCCCTCCTCCGGCGTTGCCATGGGCATGTACAATCTGGATGACAGCATCCGGGATTTCGCCCGCGCCTCGATGAATTACGGGCTGATGCGGAACTATCCGGTTTATCTGTCCACCAAGAACACGATCCTGAAAGCCTATGATGGCCGCTTCAAGGATCTGTTCATGGAAGTCTATGAAAACGAATTCGCCGACAAGTTCCGCGATGCGGGCCTGACCTATGAACACCGCCTGATCGACGACATGGTGGCCTGCGCCCTGAAATGGGCCGGCGGCTTTGTCTGGGCGTGCAAGAACTATGATGGCGACGTGCAGAGCGACACGGTGGCCCAGGGCTTCGGCTCGCTCGGCCTGATGACCAGCGTACTGATGACGCCGGACGGCGGCACGGTGGAAGCGGAAGCCGCCCACGGCACGGTGACCCGCCACTATCGCCAGCATCAGGAAGGCAAGGAAACCTCCACCAACCCGATCGCCTCCATCTTTGCCTGGACCCGTGGCCTGAAATATCGCGGCAAGATGGACGACACACCGGAAGTAACCGATTTCGCCGAAAAGCTGGAACGGGTGTGCATCGAAACCGTGGAAAACGGCTTCATGACCAAAGACCTGGCGCTGCTGATCGGCCCCAATCAGAACTGGATGACCACCAACCAGTTCTTCGACAAGATCGACGAGAACCTGAAAGCGAAACTGGCCATTTAACCACGCCAGGCGCTGTTCGATCCGTAACGGGCCTCGCGGTTTGCGCCGCGGGGCCCTTGTTTTTAAGGGGTCTGTGCTTTTTCAGTTGAGGGTTCAGGTGGCTGAGGGCGCGTCAACCCTGCCCCGCCCCTCCCGTTGGCGCGTGCTCGGCGGAATGATCGGCAGGGTCAATGCCCAGTTCCATCAGGGCCGCGTCCACCCAGTGCCGTTGGCGCGCCACGTCATCCTCGCTCAGGCGGCCCGCCTTCAACAGTGCAGCCAGCGTCCGATCCGCCGCCAGGCGCACATTATGGGCAATGCGGGGTGTGGCCGCCAGACTGTCTTCCAGACGCTCCCGATCCATCCACAGCATACGCACCCGGCTGCGTGCCACGGCGGGCGGCTGCACACCATCATCCCGCACGGGGCTGATGTCCCCGAAAAAGTCACCCGCACCCAGATCGATCCCGCGCCGGTCCAGAAACAGGGTCACTTCCCCGGACAGGATCAGAAAAAGGCCGGTCTCCTGCTCGCCGCGATGGGCCAGCACCATGCCGGGCGCCGCCGTTATGGGCCGCATACGCGCGCCAATGGCGGCGGTGACATCCCGGTCAAGACCGGAAAACAGGAGATTGCGATTCACCAGCCCGGTGGGCACGAGAAATTCCCGACGGTGAATTTCCTCCGTGAAGCCGGAAGCAATAATGCCAATGGGCAGCGCAAAAAAGCCAAGCCCCGACACCATCACCAGACCGCCCAGCAATCGACCCAGATTGCTTACGGGCACCACATCGCCATACCCCACCGTGGTCAGTGTCGCCACCGCCCACCACAGGGCACGCGGGATGCTGCCGAACGCTTCCGGCTGCACATCGCGCTCGGCGAAATAGATCAGCGCCGCGGACAGGAACAACAGGCCCAGCATCACCACCGGAGAGGCGAGCAGCGCCATGCGCTCGGCATAGACGGCCCGGCCCAATGTGGCCAGAGCCGCGGAATACCGGACCAGTTTCAACAGACGCAGCAACCGGAATATGCGCAGAAAACGCAGGTCCACCCCCGGCCCCGCAAGCAGGGCCAAAGGCAGAATGGCCACCAGATCGATCAGGGTCATGGGGGTAGCCATATAGCGCAGGCGGGCCCGTAGCGGGGAAACCGCGCCGTCGGGCTCCCGTTCCGCGGAAACCCAGACACGGGCCACATATTCCAGGCTGAAAAGCGCCAGCGAGACAATCTCGAACGCAAGAAAAGCCCGCTTGTGGCTTTCCCAGAGGTCGTCCACCGTCTCCATCGCGACAGCCGCCACATTGGTAACAATCAGCGCCACCATGAAATACTGGAACAGGCGCGCGGGCCAGGCGCCGAAACCACCCAGTTCCAGAAAATCATACACCCGCCGTCGCATACCTAACGCGTCGGGCGGGTGCACTGTCATATCAGGCTGCCTTCATGGCATCGCGGATGGCATTGAGCGCCGCTTCGGCGCTGTCACCGTCCGGGCCGCCAGCCTGAGCCATGTCCGGGCGGCCACCGCCCCCCTTGCCGCCCACCGCAGCGGCCCCGGCGCGCACCAGGTCCACCGCGCTCAATCGCTCGGTCAGGTCCGATGTGATCCCCACCAGCAGCGCCGCCTTGCCGTCATTGACTGCCACAAACGCCACCACGCCGGAACCGAGGGTTTTCTTGGCCTCGTCCGCAAGGCCGCGCAGGTCCTTCGGGTTCACGCCGTCGAGCACCTGGGCGATCAGCTTCACATCCCCCACCTGCTCGGCTTCCGCACCGCCACCGGACCCACCGAGCGCGGCTTTCTTGCGCTCTTCCTTGAGTTGGCGTTCCAGCGCCTTGCGATCATCCTGAAGGGCGCGGATGCGATCCGGCACCTCGTCCGGCACGGTTTTCAACAGGTCCGCCGCCTCCGCCAGTCGCGCCCGGCGATCCGCCAGAAAATCGAACGCCGCCTGGCCGGTCAGCGCCTCGATCCGCCGCACGCCGCTGGATACCGCGCTTTCGCCCACGATCACGAACAACCCGATATCGCCTAGCCGGTGCACATGGGTGCCGCCGCACAGCTCAACGGAAAAGCCGTCCTTGCCCGCGTCCCCGTCGGCGCCGCCCATGGCCACCACGCGCACCTCGTCGCCGTATTTCTCACCGAACAGGGCCAGCGCCCCGGCCTCCAGCGCGGAATCATAATCCATCAGGCGGGTTTCCACCGGGCCATTGGCGCGGATCATGGCATTGACCGCCTGTTCGATGCGCGCCTGCTGCGCCCGGTCAACCGGCTTGGGATGAGCGATATCGAACCGCAAGCGATCCGGCGCCACCAGCGAACCCTTCTGCGTTACATGGTCGCCCAGTTCGCGGCGCAATACCTCGTGCAGCACATGGGTGGCGGAATGGTTGGCGCGCAGCCGGTCCCGCCGGTCGGCATCAATGGCGAAGCCGAGCCGGTCCCCCGGCTTGACGGTACCTTCCCGCACCTTTGCCACATGCACATGCAGGCCACCGGCGGCTTTCACCGTGTCCGTCACCACCAGAGACACGCCCGGCCCGCTTATGGTGCCGGTATCACCCATCTGGCCGCCGGATTCGCCGTAAAACGGGGTCTGATCCGCGATCAGGCGCACCGTATCGCCCGCTCTGGCCGATGGCAGCTCCGCGCCGTCGGCCACCAGCGCCTGAACCGTACCTTCGGCTTCCGTGGCTGTATATCCCAGGAATTCACTGGCCCCCAGCCGGTCCTTCAACTGGAACCAAAGCTTCTCGGATGCCGTATCGCCGGACCCGCTCCAACTGGCGCGGGCCAGACGTCGCTGCTCTTCCATAGCGGCATCGAAACCCGCCTTGTCCACGCCGCGCCCCTCGGCGCGCAGGGCGTCTTCGGTCAGATCCAGCGGGAAGCCATAGGTGTCATAGAGCTTGAATGCCACATCCCCCGGCAGATCAGCCCCTTCCGGCAGCGCGGCCACGGCCTCCTCCAGCAAGGTCAGGCCGGTGTCCAGCATCTTGCGGAACCGGGATTCCTCCAGCTTCAGGGTTTCCACGATCAGGCTTTCGGCGCGGCGCAGTTCACCGAAGGCATCCCCCATTTCACCAATCAGCGCCGGCACAAGGCGGTGCATCACCAGATCATCGGCCCCCAGCATATGGCCGTGGCGCATGGCGCGTCGCAAGATGCGCCTGAGCACATAGCCGCGCCCCTCATTGGCGGGCATGACGCCATCGGCGATCAGGAAGCAGGCGCTGCGCAAATGGTCCGCGATCACCCGGTGCGAAGCGCGGGTCTCGTCCGTCTCCGCCGCGCCGGTGACATCCACGGACGCCTTGATCAGATGGCGGAATGTATCGATTTCGTAATTGTCATGGGTGCCCTGAAGCACGGCGGCGATCCGTTCCAGCCCCATGCCTGTATCGATGCTGGGGCTGGGCAGGTCGATCCGGGTGCCGTCCGCCATCTGCTCATATTGCATGAAGACCAGGTTCCAGATTTCCACGAACCGGTCGCCATCCTCCTCTGGCGTGCCGGGCGGGCCACCGGCGATATGGGGGCCGTGGTCATAGAAAATCTCGGAACAGGGACCGCACGGGCCGGTATCGCCCATGGACCAGAAATTGTCGCTGGTGGCGATGCGGATGATCCGCTCATCCGGCAGCCCGGCAATGGATTTCCACAGATCGAACGCCTCGTCATCCTCATGATAGACGGTGACGGTCAACCGATCCGGGTCAATGCCGAATTCCTGTGTGATCAGCCGCCAGGCCAGGTCGATCGCGGTTTCCTTGAAATAGTCGCCAAAGGAAAAATTGCCCAGCATCTCGAAGAAAGTATGGTGGCGCGCCGTATAGCCCACATTATCCAGATCATTGTGCTTGCCCCCGGCACGCACGCATTTCTGGCTGGAGGCGGCGCGCACATAATCCCGCGTCTCGGCGCCCGTGAACAGATTCTTGAACGGCACCATGCCCGCATTGGTGAACAGCAGGGTGGGGTCGTTCAGCGGCACCAGGGGACTGGACGGGACCACGGTGTGGCCTTCCCGCTTGAAGAAATCCAGAAATGTCTGTCGAATTTCATTGGTGGTGGGGGCAGTGGCGGCCATGCAAAACCATCCTGTTTGGCTGTGATCACGGTGGGTGCGCGTTCAGGCGACCTTTTGAACGTCCCGTCAACAGCCGCCGTTTTAGCGCCGCACCCGCCCCCTGTCCAGCCACCCCGCCCAAAGCGGCGGAGATGGCTGCCCCCGTTTTCGCCCGCCGCCGTTCCGGGCAGCGGGGAACGGGCTATTCGTCGTCTTCCTTGCCCTTGCCCGGATCGGCCAGCATGGCTTCATTCACCAGACCGGCATTGGACAGGATGGTCTTCTGGATCTTTTCCGCCACATCCGGGTTTTCGCGCAGGAACTGCTTGGCGTTTTCCCGGCCCTGGCCGATGCGCTGGCTGTCATAGCTGTACCAGGCGCCGGATTTTTCCACCACGCCAGCCTTGACGCCAAGGTCCACCAGCTCGCCCATCTTGGAGACACCCTCGCCATACATGATGTCGAATTCCACCTGCTTGAACGGCGGCGCCATCTTGTTCTTCACCACTTTCACGCGGGTGGCATTACCCACCACTTCGCCCTTGTCCTTCACCGCGCCGATACGGCGGATATCGAGCCGGACGGACGCATAGAATTTCAGCGCGTTCCCACCGGTGGTGGTTTCCGGGCTGCCATACATGACACCGATCTTCATGCGGATCTGGTTGATGAAGATAACCATGGTGTTGGACCGGGAAATGGACGAGGTGAGCTTGCGCAGCGCCTGGCTCATCAGCCGCGCCTGAAGGCCCACATGGCTGTCCCCCATCTCCCCCTCAAGCTCGGCTCTGGGGGTCAGGGCGGCCACCGAATCCACCACCAGGATATCCACCGCGCCGGAGCGCACCAGCGTATCCGCGATTTCCAGCGCCTGTTCACCGGTATCCGGCTGGCTGACCAGCAATTCTTCCACGTCCACGCCCAGCTTTCGGGCATACACCGGGTCCAGCGCGTGTTCCGCATCCACGAAAGCGGCAACCCCGCCCTGTTTCTGGGCTTCCGCCGTGGCGTGCAGCGCCAGCGTGGTCTTGCCCGAACTTTCCGGGCCGAAAATCTCGATGACACGGCCCTTGGGATAGCCACCGATTCCCAGCGCGATATCCAGATTGAGAGACCCTGAGGAAATGGTGTCCACATCCACGGTGCGCTCCTTGGCGCCCAGTTTCATGACGGACCCCTTGCCAAAGGCCCGGTCGATCTGGCCCAGCGCGGCTTCCAGTGCTTTTGTCTTGTCCACGGATGATCCTTTCACAAGCTCCAACTCCGGCATGGTCATTTGAACCCCCTTATTCCATAGGCAAAAGCACCGTTCAACGGGTCATTTGTACGATATTTGTTCTATATTGCAATAGGGAAATTCCTGATTTGTTCTTATCAGGTCGAAAAAGCGTTCCCGAACAAGGCCACCCAACGGGGCAATGTCAGGGCGAGAGGGTTTTCTTGACCTCTTCGGCCAGGCTTTTCAGGGAGAACGGCTTGCCAAGGAAGCGCACATCGTCCCCTTCCAGGGATTTGCGCAGCATGTCTTCCGCATAACCCGATATGAAAATCACCGGCGGACGGGGGCCTTGCGCGCCGATCGCCTCCATCAAGGCCGGGCCATCCATGCCGGGCATCACCACATCACTGATGATCAGGTCCACGGCGCCCTCCGCGTCCTGATACAATTCCAGCGCGGTTTCGGCGGAATCGGCCTCCATCACCTGATATCCCTTGTTGGCCAGGGCGCGGGCGGCGAACAGGCGCACGGCGGTCTCATCCTCCACCAGCAGAATGGTGCCCTTGCCGGTCAGGTCGCGCTGACGTTCCTGTGCGTCGTCATGCCCCTCACCGTCGGGGGCATCGTCCGTATCGCCCTCATGGGCGCGGAACAGCAGCGTGAAGGTGGTGCCCGCATCCGGGCTGGAATCAAGAAAGACGAACCCGCCGGTCTGCTTGACAATACCGTAAACGGTGGCAAGGCCGAGCCCGGTCCCCTGCCCCAACTGCTTGGTGGTGAAGAAGGGCTCGAACACCTTGGCCTGAATATCCTCCGGGATGCCCACGCCGCTGTCGCGGATGGTCAGCTTCAGATAATGGCCCGGCGGCACCTCGGGATGAGCGGCGAAAACGGCGTCACCGGGGGCCACCGCGACGGTACGGATCGACAGTCGCCCGCCATCCGGCATGGCGTCGCGGGCATTGACCGCCAGATTGACAATCACCTGCTCGAACTGGCCCTGATCCACCCGGATCGGCGGCAGCTCCCGCCCATGCTGTACGTCCAGCTCGATCGGCTCCCCGATCAGGCGGCGCAGCAGGGCGCTCAGCTCCGCCAGCACATCGGTCACATAGATCACTCTGGGCCGCAGCGTCTGCTGCCGTGACAGCGCCAGCAACTGGCGCACCAGATTGGCGGCCCGGTTGGCATTCTGGCGAATCTGGATGATGTCGGAAAAGGACGGGTCCCCCGCCCCGTGCCGGGACAGCAGCAGATCGCAAAAACCCAGTATGGCGGTCAGCAGATTGTTGAAATCATGCGCCACGCCGCCCGCGAGCTGCCCCACCGCCTGCATTTTCTGCGCCTGAACGAACTGCTGCTCAAAGGATTTTTCCTGGCTTGCATCGGCCAGATACAGGGCGGCAGCCACATCCCCGGAATGTTGAAGACCGGCCACATGGAGCCGGGCGGGTGCGCCGTCCACCGCCAGATGCACGTCCACCGGTGCATCGGGCGCCGCGCCATTGATGGCCGCCTCCAGCCGATCCCGCATCAGGCCACGGTCCTCCGGGACGATGACCGCCTCCGCCGCCAGGCGCCCCTCACCGCCATCCCCCTCACTCAGGCGTTCAAAGCGGGCATTGGCCCTGATCACGGCGCCTTCACCGTCCAGCAGCGCCATGGCAATGGGGGCCTGATCCAGCAACAGGGTAAGAGCGGACTCGTCCAGCGCGGCCATGCTGGGCAGCGACCGCGCCCCGCGCGCATCCCGAACCAGCGCCAGGCTGCCAAACATTTCCCCCTTTCGCCTGACGGGCAAGGGCGTGGTGGCCACCGTCACCGGCATGACGCTGCCATCGGCACAGGCGAGTGACCCGTTTTCACCGGACAGGGTCAGCCCCTGAGGCGCCGCCCCGTCGCCGTGAAGCCCCAGCCAGCGACGCAACACGGTGTTCAGATACACGGGCCGCCCGGCAGGGTCCAGCACCGCCGCACCGATCGACAGGGCTTCCAGCGCCGGGCCGACGCCGTACATGAGGTCGCCCATCTCCCGCTCAAGCCGCGGCGCGGGATCACGGGTGCTGATCTGCCATATCAGGTGGCGGCTCGTGCGCTCCACCGTCAGGGTCACGGGGCCGACAGGCGTGCGTTCCAGCGTTCTGTCCACCGCATCCCGGCCCCGAATGGCGGCAATCAGTGCCGACGCCTGCTCCGGCCCCAGCGCATCCGCCAGACCGGCGCGGTTGCCGCCACACAGCGTATCGAAGCGACTGTTGGAGGCGACGCGAACCCCGTCCATATCGGTGACCAGAACACACCGGCGCGACATGGCCGTAAGCCGCAGCACCAGCCGGATATCCCGCTGCACGGCGGGCGGGGCCACCGCGCCGCCATTGCCCTGCCGGAAATGATCCCAAAGGGCGAGCGCCCCACCGCCCGCCATGACAAGTACAGCGGGCAGCAGCGCCGATGTCATTCCGGCCAGAAACAGCCCCAGGGCAAAGGCCACCACCGCCGCCACAAGGGCCAGTGCCGCGATACGAACGGGCCGGGCGAGGCCGCCAAAGCCATTGGGTGGGTCGGAATGCTGCTGCGGCAGGCGCGACATTGGCGCCCCCTAACCCGCGGCGCGCCGGCGCCCGCCAGCGGCCTTGTTCATGCGCATCACATAGCCGATCACTTCGGCCACGGCCTTGTAGTGCTCCGGCGGCACTTCTTCATCCAGATCGACGGATGCGAACAGCGCCCGCGCCAGCGGCGGGTTTTCCAGCACGGGGATGCCATGTTCCTCTGCCGTTTCGCGGATGCGCAGGGCCACTTCCTCCGTCCCCTTGGCGATCACCTTGGGCACATCCATGGTGCCATGCTTGTATTCCAGCGCCACGGCGAAGTGGGTGGGGTTGGTCACCACCACGTCCGCATTGGGCACGCTGGCCATCATACGTTGCTGGCCCCGTTCCGCGCGGATCTGGGCCAGTTTCTTCTTGACCTCCGGGCTGCCTTCCTGCTGCTTGCGCTCGTCCTTCACCTCCTGCTTCGTCATCTTCATCTTTTCGTGGTAGCTGTGCTTCTGATAAGCGATATCGATGGCGGCCACGATGGTGACCACCAGTGTCACCCCGATCAGAACCCGCACCACCATGATGAAGATGACCTCCACGGTCTCCTCTATGGGCACCATGACCAGCGTGTCCAGCCGGTCCCGCTCCGGCCAGACAATCAACAGAACGGTGAAGCCCACAGCGGCGAATTTCAGAAGGGTTTTCAGCAGCTCGATCAGGCTCTGGGTGCCGAAAATCTTTTTCAGCCCCTTGGCCGGGCTCATATTGCTGAGCTTGGGTTTGAGCTTTTCATTGGTGAAAACGACGGGGTTCTGGACCCGGCTGCCCAGAAACCCCGCCAGCATCAACACGCTGAACGGCACCGCCATGAGCACGCCCACCTCGGAAATCAGCCCGATTATGGGTGGCATTATCCCCGTGGTGCCCTGCGAAATACCGTGAATCTGCTCCATATAGACGGACAATATGTCCCGAAGCGATCCGGCAAACCACGGGGCGGCAATGGCCATAAGGAAGGTGACGACGATCAGCATGACCCAGGTTTTCACTTCCTGGCTAACGGCCATGTCGCCCTTTTCCTTGGCGTCATCCAGCTTTTTGGAGGTGGGCTCCTCTGTTTTTTCCTCGTCGTCCGCCATGGTGTTCCCGCGTGCGCGCCTTAAGGGCCATCAGCCCATGAACCCCAGAAACATCTGCCGCACATGGTCCAGATATACTCGCATGATGGTGCCAACCACCAGCGACAACAGGGTGAAGCCTACCAGAATATTCATGGGCATGGCGATAAAGAAGATCTGAAGCGATGGCGACAGGCGCGCCACCAGGCCAAGGCCCGTGTTGAAGATCAGGGCATAGACCATGAAGGGCGAGGCCATCTGGATGCCCAGATAAAACGCATCGGACACGAAGCCGATCATGACACCGGCAAAATCCGCCACCATCAGCTCCGAACCGGCGGGAAACTTCGTATAGCTTTCCACCATGCCCAGGATCAGCACATGGTGCAGGTCGGTCACGAAAATCAGCGCCGTGGCGATCAGGGTCAGCAGGGTGGCCACGGTGGCCGACTGGGTTCCCTGGGACGGGTCGAAACTCTGTGCCGCGGCAAGGCCCGTATTGAAGGCGATCACCGTGCCCGCCACATGGCTTGCCGAGACCAGCACGCGGGCGGCATAGGCCACCATGCTGCCCAGCAACAGTTCCCGCAGCATCAGCGCCCCCAGCCCAAAGGGCGAGGCCGGCATATCCGGCAGGTGGGCCTGCACCGACAGATAGACCGGCAGGCTGATGACCATGGCAAGGGTGGTTCGGATGCGGGTGGGGATGCTGCGGTCGCCAAGGGCGGGCATGATCAGCGCCATCGGCAACATGCGCACCAGAACCAGAAGATAGCCGAAAGCCTCGGCGGGCAGCACATCTCCCAGCATGATCACCCCCCGCCGGTAACGATCTTGTCGGCGATCCGGTCCATGAAACTGCCAAGAAGCTGCCCCATGCGCGGCAGAAGCAGGGTCAGCCCAAGGAACACCGCAATGATCTTCGGCACGAAGGTCAGGGTCATTTCCTGCAATTGGGTCATGGCCTGGAACAGCGCGATGATAAGGCCGGTGCCCAGCGCGATGGCCATGATCGGCCCCGCCACCGACAAAAGCGTGGTCAGCGCATCCCGCGCCACATCCAGAACTTCAGGGCCGGTCATTGGCTGGTTCCCGTCACTGTTAACCGGTCGGGCGCGCGGCCCGCGAGTGGTGCATCGCCCGGCAGTCTGCCCGCGCTTTCAAGCGGCTGTCAATCAACGCACCGGCAGAACCGGGCAACATTGGCCCATGCACGGCAAAAAGCACCCCCCACGGCAAAGTATGCCGGGTGCAAAGGCGCGCCGATGATGGTGATAGACGCCGTTTCCCGAACCAGGCCCTGGCGGGAACCGGCGTGCCGACAGGCCCTAAATGGGCATCCGCATGATCCGGTTATAGCTTTCCAGAATCTTGTCCCGCACGCGCACCACCGTATTGACGGTATTTTCCGCGTCCGAGACCGCCGTGACCACATCCACAAGATTGCCTTCGCCGCGCACCGCCTGCGCCGAGGCGGTTTCCGCCCGCTCGCTGGTGTCGCGCACATTCTTCAGGCTGTCTTCCAGCAGTTGGGTGAAGCCGGATTGCCCCTCGCCCGCGGCGTCGGCCTTGTCCGCCCCGCCGCTCTGAAGTGCCTGGGACGCGCGGGCATAGGCACTGGCAGCGTCGAAATTCTTGATGTCCATGTGTCACACCTTTCCGGGCCCGCGGCCAAGAGGGCAGGCCCGTTTCACCACGCCCTAACGCAGCAGTTCGACCGTCTGGGTCGCCATCCGGCGCGCGCTTTCCATGGCGTTCAGATTGGAACGGTAGGAGCGCTGCGCCTGCTGCATGTCCATCATTTCCACCATGCTGTTCACATTGGTGGTCTTGATATAACCGTCCGCATCGGCAGCCGGATTGCCCGGATCGTATTTCTTGCCGAAGTCGCTCTGATCATGAACCACCCGATCCGATTTCACAAGGGTCACCTCGCTGGCGCGGTCCAGTTCCGCCTTGAACGTGATCAGCTTGCGCCGATAGGGATCGCCGCCCGGCTCGGACGCCTGCGTGCCCGCATTGGCAAGATTTTCCGAGATGACCCGCATCCGGGTGCTTTGGGCTTTCAGGCCCGATGCGGATGCCATCATTGACTGTTTCAGGTCCATTGTTCGTCTCCTTGGCTCAGGCGGTCAGTGTTCATTCCGGGCGGGCTGGCGGTCATCCGGCCTGTGTTCAGGCCCTGCCCAGGGCGGCTGACAGAATATCCCTGTTCTTCTTGTACAGATTGGCCACCATGCCGTAATTCATCTGATTGTCCGCCAGCTTGATCATCTCGTCCTCCAGCACGACGGCATTGCCATCCGGCGTCACTTCGGTGTCGGCCTCGCGCGCTTCGGGCACCCGCTGATCGCGGCCACCGGCCCCGGCGGCGCCGCGTGCGCCGGCACTGGATGCCGGGCGACCGGCATCATCGGTGCGGCTGGCCAGCTTTTCCACCATGCCGCCGAAAGACTGACCGGGCATTTCCTTGGCGTGATAACCGGGGGTATCCGCATTGGCCACATTCTCGGCGATGGTCTGCTGATTGGCGGTCAGCCAGATCATGCGCTCCTTCAGCGCCGACATCACACTCAGATCCTGCATACTCATTCTGTCACCCTTCCCTTGCCGATGGGGTCGTTCTCAGCCCCGACACCGTGGTCGGATGAATGATATGCAATCATGGTGCCAGTTTAAGAGCGCCACACCGCAAGTCCCCCCTTGCAAAAGCCGGCCCTTTCCGCCTTCACTGGGGGCATGGGCAATGATCACACCAGCAACCGGGATGCCCCTGAACATGGGGCCGGGTCAGCGCCAAGGCGGGCGGTGGCGGTGTCCGGTGATAGCGCCGCTGGCGGGCCCCGTGTCACGGCCACCGGTGAAGGCGCGCTGGCGGAACGGATTCTGGATATCGCCTTCGCCAATGGTGTAAAGGTACGCGAAGATGCGGCCCTGGTGGACATTCTCTCCACGCTTGAGGTGGACAGCCCCATTCCGCTGGAAGCACTGACGGCTGTATCCATGGTGCTGGAACGGGTTTACCGCGCGAACCAGGAGGCCAGCGGCGACCATGGCGCCACGACGGTCAGCGTCGGCACCGGCGCGCGCCCCGATGCGGTGGAAGGCGTGTACCGCCATGCCCCGGCACAGCCCCGGCTTGAAGGAAACGGCGATGGATGACAGCAGCTATGTGGTGGATATCCTGAGCGCGCTCAGCGTGCTGCTGATACTGCTTGGGGTGCTGTTCGGCGGTGCGTGGCTGGTGCGCCGCTTCAATCTGGTTCCGGGCGTTCCCCTTGGCCCGCGCGGCCAATCGCGGGAAGTGGAGGTTCTGGAAACCCGCGCGCTGGACCCGCGCAACCGCCTTGTGCTTGTGCGCTGGCGGGGGCACCGTTATCTTCTTGCCGTCGGTCAGGAAGGCAGCCGCCTGATCGATCGCACGCCAGCCGATACCGGCGGCACCTTTCAGGACCAGTTGAGTGACCCGTCATGACCGCGAAATTCTCCCCTGCGTCCACGCCCGACTATGGCCAGATCGCCGATGATGCCCGGCGTGGTCTGCGACAGGCCCTGAAATGGGCGCTGCCCGTGGCCGGGGCGCTCGCGATCATGGCCGTCATGGTGGTGGCCCTCAGCCAGCCCGGCGCGGCCCAGTCGGTTAATCTGGATCTTGGCGAATCCGGCACGCTCACGGGGCGCGTGGTCCAACTCATCCTGCTGATCACGGTGATTTCACTGGCGCCCAGCATGTTGATCATGGTCACCAGCTTCGTGCGCATGGTGATCGTGTTCTCCATCCTGCGCAACGCCATGGGCACGCAAAGCTCCCCCCCCAACATGGTGATGATATCGCTGGCCTTTTTCCTGACCCTCTATGTCATGGCGCCGGTGTTCGACCGGGTCTGGGAAAACGCCATCGACCCGCTGATCAAGGAAGAGATCGACGAGTTCGATGCCTATGAACGCGCCCGCGGGCCGTTGCACGGCTTCATGATGAGCCAGGTACGCGAAAACGATCTGAAGCTGTTCATGGATCTGGGCAATGTCCCGAATGAAACGGTGGAAAACCCGGAAGACATTTCCATGGCCACGCTGATCCCGGCCTTCATGATCAGTGAAATCCGGCGCGGTTTCGAAATCGGCTTCCTGATCTATGTGCCTTTTCTGGTGCTGGACATGGTGATCGCCTCGGTCCTGATGAGCATGGGCATGATGATGCTGCCCCCGGTGATGGTTTCCATGCCGTTCAAGCTGATCTTTTTCGTGCTGGTGGACGGCTGGAATCTGCTGGCGGGCTCGCTGGTGCGCAGCTTCGGCACCATACCGCCGCCCACACCCTGACCGGCATCCCCTACCGGGCCGCATCCACAGCCAGGGCCGGGCGCGGTATCCGGGCGATATGGGGGCTGTCCAGCGTACCCAGAAACAGCATTCCGCCTCTTTCCTCCACCGATGTCACATGGTGCAGGTGGCTGCCGTCCGGGTCGTCCAGGCTGGCCATCACGGCGGCGCCATCGGCGGCGACCGTCAGCCCCAGCACATGGCCGGAACGCACCGGCGCCGGGGCCAGCCAGTCCGGCAACAGGGTGGTGATGCGCTTCAATACGGGGTAAGGATGCATCCGATCCAGCAGGGCATTGCGCGGCGCGAACAGCGCCACCCAATAAACGCCCCCTGCCCCACGGGAAACACCATCGGGAAAGCCGGGCAGATTGTCCGCCACGATCCGGCTTTCGCCCGCACGCGGCCCGGACAGGAAAAGCTGGCGCAGGCGATAGCGCCCGGTTTCCACCACCAGCACCGAAGACCCGTCATCGGCCACGGCCACGCCATTGGCGAAATGCAGGCCGGAAAGCAGCACCCGCACGGCCCGTTCCGCCGGGTCATACGCCAGCAGGCGCCCGGTGCCGCGCCCCTCAATGATGTCCAGCCGCGACTGGCCAATGGTAAAGCGGGCGCTGGCATCGCTTACATATATCCGGCCATCCGGCCCCACCGCCACATCGTCCGCGAAATGCAGGTGGGCCGCATCCGCCGCGCCAGCCGGGATCAAGGTGTCCACCATCGCCGCGTCCGGGGAAAACGGCTGACGCACGCGCAGCAGGCCGCGACCGGCATCGGCCACGATCAGGCTGCCGTCCGCCGCCCAGTCCAGCCCCAAGGGGCGGCCACCCCGCCCCAGCAATGTATGCAGGCGACGGCCATCGGGGGCCATCACCAGCAGGCGGCCATCATCCAGCCCGGTGATCATGCGCCCGTCATGCCACACGGCCACGTCTTCGCCGCCCACACCGTCGCCCAGGGGCAGGCGCTCGGCGCCATCCAGTTCATTATTGCGGGTCAGGGCGCCCGTCAGGGCCGGCGCGGCGGGTGCGCGCCAGGCCACCGGGCTGATCGGGGCGGGCACCAGAAAGGCCAGAACGCCGAAGAATCCCGCCACCACCAGCAGCAGCCCCAGCACCACACGCAGCCATGTCGAACCCATGTTCGCCCCCTCCTCATGATGATCCCTGTCATGACAGCACCCGAAAACGGCGCCGGGATCAAGGGGAACGACGCAACAGGCCCTATACCACCTCTTCCTTGGCTTTCAGGAAGTGCAATTCGGGGAAGTCATCCATGGCCTTGTCGAGATGCCACTGATTGCGCGCCAGATAGACCGGCGCGCCGGTATGATCATGGGCCAGCGCGGTGCGGTTGCGCTCCTCGAATTTTTTCAGAACGGCCTTGTCGCCCTCCACCCACTGGGCGGTCATCAGGCTGGTGGGCTCGAACGTGACCGGCACCTGATATTCGGTGCGGATGCGATCCGCCAGCACGTCGAATTGCAGGGCGCCCACCACGCCCACCACCCAATCGCTGCTCATCAGCGGCTTGAACACGCGGGCCGCGCCCTCCTCGGCCAGTTGCTCCAGCGCGCGGCCCAGATGCTTGGCCTTCATGGGGTCATCGGCGCGCACGGTCTGCAACAGTTCCGGCGCGAAGCTGGGCACGCCTTTGAAGCGGATGTCCTCGCTCTCGCTCAGCGTGTCGCCAATGCGCAGATTGCCATGGTTGGGGATGCCGATAATATCGCCGGGATAGGCTTCTTCCGCCACTTCACGGTCCCGGGCCAGGAACAGCAGCGCATTATGGATCGCCATGGTCTTGCCATTGCGCACATGCTTCAGCTTGATCCCCTTGCGGAAACGCCCCGAAGCCAGGCGCAGAAAGGCGATGCGATCCCGGTGGCGCGGGTCCATGTTCGCCTGAATCTTGAAGACGAAGCCGGAAACCTTCTCCTCCTCCGGCCTCACCTCGCGGGTGACGGCGGGCGCGGGCTTCGGCGACGGGGCGAAATCCCCCAGTCCACGCAGAATTTCCTGCACGCCAAAATTATTGATCGCCGAACCGAAAAACACCGGCGTCAGCGTGCCATCCAGATAGGCTTGCGGGTCCCACGAAGCGCAGGCGCCCCGCACCAGTTCCACCTCCGAGCGCAACTGTTCCACCGCATAATCGGGCAGCAAGTCATCCAGCTTGGGATCGTCCAGCCCGCTGCACTTGATACCTTCCTTGATCTCGTCGCCCTTGGAGCGGTCGAACAGGATCAGTTGGTCGTTCAACAGATCATAGCAGCCGCGGAAATCCCGCCCCATGCCGATGGGCCAGCTTGCCGGGCACACGTCCAGCGCCAGGCTTTCCTCCACCTCGTCCAGCAGTTCCAGGGGGTCGCGGGCTTCACGGTCCATCTTGTTGATGAAGGTGGTAATGGGCATGTCGCGCAGGCGGCACACTTCAAACAGCTTGCGGGTCTGGGTCTCGATCCCCTTGGCCGCATCCAGCACCATCACGGCACTGTCCACCGCGCTGAGCGTGCGATAGGTGTCCTCCGAAAAGTCCTCGTGGCCCGGCGTGTCCAGCAGGTTGAAGGTGTGCCCCTCGAACTCGAAGGTCATCACAGACGAGGAGACGGAAATGCCCCGTTCCTGCTCCACCTTCATCCAGTCCGACCGGGCGCGGCGCCGCTCCCCACGGGCCTTCACTTCCCCGGCAAGCTGAATGGCGCCGCCGAACAGAAGCAGTTTTTCGGTCAGCGTGGTCTTGCCCGCGTCCGGGTGTGAAATGATGGCGAAGGTGCGCCGCTTGCGGATTTCCTCGGCAAGGCCCATGGGATATTCCCTTACTTGTCTGGTCAGGCTGGCGCGCGGCCAGATGGGCGCGACCCTAGCGATCCGAACCACAAATGCAAGGGGGGAAGCCCGCCTGCCATACCCGGTGAGCGCTGGTTCCGCACCACGCCCCGAACATGAAAAGCCCGCCGCCCTGGGGAGAAGGCGGCGGGCAAGCGCTTAATGGACGAGCGGGCCCCTCAGGAGTTGAGGGAGGGGAGGGAGGGAGACCCCTGAGGCCCCGCCACCGTCACATTACTTCGCTGCGCTTTTCAGATCTTCAACGCACTCGCTGTAGCGCTTTTGCAGAACGGACACGGCCTTCTGGTTGGCGTCCACAGCGGCATCATTGGCTTCACGCAGAGCCTTCAGGTTCTTCTTGAACAGATCCTGGCTCTTCTTGAAGGTTTCGTTGATGCCATCTTCCGGTGTCTTGGTGGAGAACACGCTGGAAGCGTCTTCGCTGAACTGGCTCATATTGTCCTTGGCCAGGTCCACCTGCTTCTGGGCCACCGTCTTGATGCCTTCAAAGGCGAGGCGGCTGGCTTCAGCGGATGCTTCCATGTTCTTGCGACCGAAGTCGAACATGGTGGAAGCGTCAAAGCTCGGCGCCGAGAAAAACTCGGAGAAGGCTTCGAAATTCTTTTTCATGTCATCCGCAACCTTGGTGGCATTGTCAGTTGCGGTGCTCTTGGTGCTTTTCGTGCTGGTAGTGGTCATTTTTCAGTTCCCTTGGTGTCCGGGTTGTCAGTCAAAAAGACGGTTTTCCAACCGGGCCCGTCTGTTCTTCTGACCGCCCGAAGCCATTTGCAGGGTTCGGGGGACTTTCGGGCCGACGATGTCAGCTTATGCTGCACCGCACTCTCTGATGTCGGTTGTACCGGCACCGCAGCATTTTGTCAAGCTTTTTTGTGCAGTGCACACAAGAAAGGGATGCGCCGACACCCCTTTCTCAAGCCTTTGTTTTAACTAACCTTATCAATCCCGTTTCAAGGTTTCCTCAAAATGATCCAGCATTTTTTTGAACAGATGGGCCCGTGCGGCCTCACCCCGTATGCCATGTTTTTTACCCGGATAGGTCATCAGGTCAAAGGGCCTGCCCTGCGCCTGAAGATGATGCATCAGCACCACGCTGTGATCGAAGAACACATTGTCGTCCGCCATGCCGTGGATCAGCAGCAGGCCGCCTTCATAGCCGCCCAGATGGGTCAGCACATTGCCCCGCTCATAGGCGGCCCTGGCCCGCTCCGGGTGGCCCATATAGCGCTCGGTATAGCCGGTATCGTACAGGTGCCAGTCTGTCACCGGCGCCACACTGACCCCCGCCTTGAAGGTTTCCGCGCCCTGAGTCAGGGCCATCAGGGTCATATAGCCGCCATATGACCAGCCCCAGAAGCCGATCCGCTCCCCATTCACATAAGGCAGGGTCTGCAAATGGGCGGCGCCGGTAAGCTGGTCCCGGATTTCCACGGTGCCCATGGCCTTGTATATGGCATCCTCGAACGCCTTGCCCCGGTTCCACATGCCGCGATTGTCCAGAATGAAGACGATATATCCCCGGCGGGCGAGAATCTGGTTCATGTCCAAAAGCCATTCCCGCCGCGCTTCCTGCCCGTGCGGCCCGCCATAGGGGTTGAACACCACCGGATAACGCGGCCCGTCATAGGGCTCGCCCGAGTCCAGCGCCTTTGCAAGCGCGGGCGGCAGGATCATGCGGTAATGCAGGCGGGTGCCGTCCGAGGCGGCCACCGTTCCGAACCGGCTGGGGGCGTGGTCCGCCAGATAGGGGCCGTAAGGGTGATCGCCGTCCAGTCCGTTGCGGGAAATCCACCCCGCCCGGCTGCCATCGGCCAGTTCACGCACCGATATGCGCGGCGGCTGATCGGGCGCGCTGAACCGGTCCACATAAACGCCGTCACCCACCTGCGGCGCGTGCCAGCCGGACTCGCGGCTGATTCGCACCACCTCGCCACCATCCAGCGGCACGCGGTACAGATGCTGTTCCAGCGGCGTATCCATCCAGCCGACGAAATAGACCTGCCCCGCCGCTTCATCCACGCGGGCCACATGGTCCACCACCCAGTCACCCTGGGTCAGCGGGGTCAGCGCGCCTTCGGCATCGGCCCGGTAAACATGGCGGTACCCGCTGCGTTCACTGGTCCAGACAAAGCCGCCCGACTCCAGAAATGTGAGATCGTCGGTCACATTGACCCATGTATCCGCCGTTTCGCTGAGCAGGGTCCGGGTGCCGCCGGACAGGTCCCGCCTGATCAGGTCAAGCCGCGTCTGGTCCCGATTCAGCGCCTGATAGGTCAGCGCGTCGGCGCCGGGCAGCCAGTCCACCCGCGCCAGATAGCCGTCGTCGAATACCTGCTCGAACCAGCGCGGCGCCCCGCCGGACAGCGCCACCACCCCAAGCCGCACACTGGCATTGGCCGTGCCCGCCTGCGGGTAGCGCTGCTCAATGCTGGTAACACCGCCGTCGGGGCCGAGTTCATAGCGTTCCTTCACCATGACGGGGCTTTCATCCACCGCCGTCACGGCAATGTGGCGCTCATCCGGCGCCCACCAATAACCGGTACGACGAGCGAATTCCTCCTGCGCGATGAACTCCGCCGTGCCGTGGCTGAGCGTTTCGCTGGCGCCCCGTGTCAGCCGCGTTTCCGCGCCGTCCGCCACCGCGACGGCATACAGATCCCCGTCCCGGATGAAGGACACATAAGTACCCTTGGGGGAAAAGCGGATGTCCGTCTCGAACGCCTCGCTGTGGGTCAGCCGCTTCGGCGTGCCGGTTTCCCCTTCCCCCACGGGCAGAACGAACACATCGCCGTCCAGCGGAAATACCAGCATGGTGCCGTCATGGTTCCAGTCATAGGAAACGATGCCCCGCTTGCCGGTAAGCGTGCGGTCCCGCTCCCGCCGGGCTTTCTCCTCTTCCGACAGGGCGCGTTCCGCACCGTCGATCAGGGTGGCGGAATCCACCAGCCTGCGCGCCGCGCCCGCGTCCCGGTCAAAGGCCCAAAGGTCCAGCACGCTCTGGTCGCTTTCCTTGCCGCGCAGAAAGGTGATGCGCCCGCCATCGGGCGACAGCTTCAGCCCCTGCACCTGTGGCCCGGACAGCGACGGACTCGCCACCAGCCGGTCAATGGTCAGATCATCGGCGCTGGCCGCGGTCATGTGGTTCCCCTGTGTAATGACGCCCGAAATCATGAAGATGAAGGCTGAAAGCCCTGCCCGCACAGGGCCCTTGAAGCGATGCGTCGCCATGAATGATGCTCCCCCTGATGGTATGTCATGCGACGCGCGCACGCGGCGCCGCCCCTGACAGCTTCCTATCAGATGCACGCCACAGACGGTAGGCCCAACAGCGCCCCGCGCGCCCTGCCGCTTGCACTTGGCGATCAAAGCTGCCAACGTCTCGCGCCGCGAAAAGACGGGAAAGGTCTTGAAGGAACAGGCGTGCGGACTGACCACGGACCCGCTTGAGAAGACCGCAGGAAGGATGACCCATGGCGCATTTCGACGAGGCCAGCTTCACCAACAGCGACGGGCTTTCGCTGCATTATCGGGACTACAACATGCCGCCCTCGCCCAACACGGTGATCTGCCTGCCGGGCCTGACCCGCAACGCGCGGGACTTCGAGGCACTGGCGGAGCGCCTGTCGGAGCGCGCCCGCGTCATCTGCCCGGACATGCGGGGCCGCGGCGGCAGCCAGTGGGACCCCAGGCCCGAACGCTATGCCCCGCCCACCTATGTGGCGGACATTCGGGAACTGATGGCGCATCTGAGCATCGGCCAGGCCCATTTCGTGGGCACGTCGCTGGGCGGAATCCTGACCATGATCACCGCCGCCACGTCGCCGGGTGTGGTGCAGACCGCCATTTTGAACGACATCGGCCCCCATATCGAGCCGGCGGGCATCCAGCGCATCCAGTCCTATGTGGGCAAGGTGGAAGGCGTGAAAGACTGGGATGCCGCCGTACAAGCCTGCAAGACCATGATGGCGGACGCCTACCCCACCTTCGACGATGACGACTGGCGCGATTTCGCCCGCTCGATCTTCGCGGAACGGGATGGCGGCCCGGTGCTGGACTATGACCCCGCCATCGCCGAGAATCTGAACGCCGACAGCAGCGAGGTGCTGCCCGACCTGTGGCCCGTGTTCGAGGCCCTGACCGGCATCCCCACCCTGGCGCTGCGGGGGGAGCTGTCGGACATTCTGTCCGCCGAGACACTGGCGGCGATGGAACGCGGCCACCCCCGGCTCACCGCCGTGACGGTACCCGATGTGGGCCACGCCCCCACATTGAAGGAACCCGCCAGCGTGGCCGCGATCGAGCAGTTTCTGGAACCCCACCTGAAATAAACCGGGGCTGGACAGGCCCGCCCCCCTGTGGCAACAGCCAAGCCAGTCTTTTACCCACCTTAACCAGGACCCGAAAACCATGGCGAGCGATCAGACCAAGCCGACCCTGCCCATCAATGCGGACGATGTGAAAGCCGCCGCCGGGAGCATTCAGGGCGCGGTGAAGCGCACGCCCACCACCCAGTCCACCACCCTGTCGGAGATCACCGGGGCGGACATCTATCTGAAATTCGAGATTTTCCAGTTCACCGCCGCCTATAAGGAACGGGGCGCGCTGAACAAGCTGCTGTCCCTGCCGGCGGATACCAGCGGGGTTGTGGCCATGTCCGCGGGCAATCACGCCCAGGGCATCAGCTATCACGCCGCCCGGCTGGGCATTCCGGCCACCATCGTCATGCCCGAAGGCACCCCCTTCAACAAGGTGAAGCGCACCGAGGAACTGGGCGCGCGCGTGGTGCTGGCCGGTGCCAATATCGAAGACGCCACCAAGGCCGCACTGGACCTGGCGGAGCAGGAAAACCTGACCTTCGTGCACCCGTTCGACGACCCCATGGTGATGGCCGGGCAAGGCACGGTGGGGCTGGAAATGCTGGCGGACGTGCCGGACCTGGACACGCTGGTGGTGCCCATTGGCGGCGGCGGGCTGATTTCCGGCATCGCCACCATCGCCAAGGCCATCAACCCGGATATCCGCATTGTCGGCGTGCAGACGGAAGCCTTCCCCTCCATGAAGGAGGCGATCGAGGGCACGTCGCTGCACGGCTCGCACATCACCATCGCCGAAGGCATCGCCGTGGCCAATCCGGGCCAGAACACCCGCAAGGTGGTGAAAGCCCTGGTGGATGAAATTCTGGTGGTGCCGGAAAGCCGGATCGAAGCCGCCATCGTGATGCTGATGGAAATCGAAAAGGTGGTGGTGGAAGGCGCCGGGGCCATCGGGCTGGCCGCCGTGATGACCTATCCCGAACGCTTCCGGGGCCGCAAGGTGGGCACGGTGCTGTGCGGCGGCAATATCGACAGCCGTTTGCTCGCCTCCGCCATCATGCGCGGCATGGCGCGGGACGGGCGGCTGTCCCGCCTGCGCATCACCATGCTGGATCAGCCGGGCAATCTGGCCAAGGTGACGGACGTGGTGGCCCGCGTGGGCGCCAATGTGATCGAGGTGAAACACCAGCGCGAATTCGGCGCCATCTCCCTGAAAATGACGGAAATGGAACTGGTGGTGGAAACCAAGGACCGCGAACACGCCGACCGCCTCGTCACCGTCCTGGAGGAAGAAGGCTTCCAGGTCTCACTGGCGAAGACGGTTTAGCGCCCCTGAAAGCACTATCGTTAGCGCATATATGCCAAGGCCCCCTTTTGGATTCCTGGGGCCGGATAGCAGGACCACCGCCGCCCGCAATCGCCGCAAGACGGCATCGAAACTGTAGGGGATAGATTTCCCCCTTGTGTTTCCGGTATCATTAAATCAACCTCAGATTTTATAGCGCCTTCTACAAGCCGGGTGCTGGCTGTCGCTTGTTTCATCGGGGGTTGATCATGGGCATGGGTATATACTTCAAAACCATTCTGGGCCGACTTGAAAGCACGCTATTTTCCGCCCCGACCCTGTTGATGGCATTTGCGCTGCTGTGCTTGTCCGTCCCCGCCAGTGCCAGCATTCCGGGGCGGGAGGCATCCTGCAAATATGACGGTTTTTACCGAGCGGAAACCATGGTGGAGCGGTCGCCGGACATTGCCCCCTATCTGGACGGCGAAATGCGCCCCTATCTGCGCCAAGCCCTTTTGTCGCAGCGGGACTTTCATCATTTGCTGGGATATTATTACCTGAAGGGCAATGTGGCGCTGCTGACCAAGCTGCTGGACCATTTCATCGAATACCGGCCAGCCTATGATTATCAGGCCTATTATCCCCGCCATGTGGTGTTCCTGTTCGCAGCCGCCGATCTGGCGGGCCACCTGCCCACCCTGCGCTTTCTGGACGGGCTGTTTCTGGACGAACTCAAAGTTCCAAGCACCATAAAGATTGCCTGGCTATTTAATGGGCTGCCCTATTCGGAAGACAGCTTCGAAGACTATCTGAACATGCGGATTTTATTGCTGTCCGGTCAGCCCTGGCAGGATATTGAGCGGCGTGTGCAATACACCCCCCTTATGTCACTGGTCTCCGACTTCTATCCAATCCGTGAAAAACTGGATAATGATATTTTCGACCGGGAAAAGATAGCCGCCCGCTATTATCAGCATTTCGCAAAAGCGACATTCCTTCACGCTACCCGCATGGCGGCGGAGGGAAACCTTTTCAAGTTCGGCAGTGATCGGGTCACTTACAAGATTGAGGAATACTTCCAGAAGCGCCTGGACCAGTTCTGGGGCAACGCCTACAACAATTTAAACAGGGCCATTCATGAGGCCGATAAAAGCTGCTCTCCACGATTGAAGGCCTTTTATGTACGGGTCCATGAAAACATACCCCATATGCCCCCGGACAAACGGGCATATATCCGCGAAAAATACGACATATCGGATGCCCCCGCCGAAGACCTGGAAGCGCTCGCCGCCGCCTATGCCAGGCAGTTCTTTACCCGCAAAGACCGGGAATACCGCTCCTATTAGCCGCGCCCTAACCGCTTTGCATCAGGCGGATGCCCTCGTCGCGCTCGAACAGATAGAGGGCGAGGCGCAGCGCCTGGCCGCGGGGGCTGTCCAGCGTGGGGTCCGTGGCGACAATGCGGCGGGCGTCGTCGCGGGCCATTTCGATCAGGTCCGTATGGGCGGCCAGATCCACAAGCTGGAAATCCGGCAGGCCGCTCTGGCGGGTGCCCAGCACCTCCCCCGCGCCGCGCAGGCGCAGGTCTTCCTCCGCGATCAGGAAGCCGTCCTCCGTTTCCCGCATCACGTTCAGGCGGGATTTGGCCACATCGCTGATATCGTCGGCGCGGATCAGCAGGCAGGTGGACTTGCCGCTGCCCCGCCCCACGCGGCCCCTGAGCTGGTGCAGTTGGGCCAGGCCGAAGCGCTCCGCCTGCTCGATCACCATGATGGTGGCCTCCGGCACGTCCACGCCCACCTCGATCACCGTGGTGGCCACCAGTATCTGCGCCTCCCCGGACTGAAAGCGCGCCATGGCGGCGTCTTTTTCCTCCCCCTTCATGCGGCCATGCACCAGCGCCACCCGATCCCCGAAGCGGGCCTGAAGATCGGCGAACCGCTCTTCCGCCGCGGCCAGATCGCTGGTCTCGGATTCCGCCACCAGCGGGCACACCCAGTAAGCCCGCGCCCCGTCCGCGATCTTTCGGGACAGCGCATCCATCACATCGCCCAGCCTTTCCTGTGGCAGAACGCGGGTATCGATGGGCTGGCGCCCCGGCGGCTTTTCCCGAATGCGGGACACATCCAGATCGCCATAAGCGGTCAGTGTCAGCGTGCGGGGAATGGGGGTGGCTGTCATCACCAGCGTATCCACCCCGCGCGTGGCCTTGCGGGCCAGTTTCAGGCGCTGCTGCACGCCGAAACGGTGCTGTTCGTCGATCACCGCAAGGCCCAGGTCCCGGAATGTCACCGCGTCCTGTATCAGCGCATGGGTGCCCACCAGCACATCGATCCGCCCGGCGGCCAGATCGCGCAGGATCGCTTCCCGCGCGCGGCCCTTCACCCGCCCGGTGAGCAGCGCCATGCGCATGTCCGCCGCGCCAAGCAGGGGTGTGAGGCTTTCAAGGTGCTGCCGCGCGAGGATTTCCGTAGGCGCGATCAGCGCCGCCTGCGCGCCCGCCTCCACCGCCAGCGCCATGGACAGCGCGGCCACCACGGTCTTGCCGCTGCCCACATCCCCCTGCAACAACCGCAGCATGGCGTGCGGGCCTTCCATGTCCGCCACGATTTCGGACAGCGCCTTTTGCTGGTCACCGGTCAGGCTGTAGGGTAGCGCCCGGAAAATGGCGCCGCGCCGGTTGCCATCGCCCATCAGCGCCCGCCCCCGGCGACGGCGGGACCGTTCCCGCGCCAGGGCCAGCGCAAGCTGGGTGGCCAGCAATTCGTCAAAGGCGAGGCGCCGCCGGGCCGGGCTGTCCGCCAGCACGTCATCGGGGCTTTCAGGCTGATGCAGGCTGACCAGCGCGGCACGGAAAGCGGGCCAGCCTTCGCGCTTCAGCAAGGCCGGGTCCTGCCATTCGTCCAGGTCCGGCACGCTGTCCAGCGCGGCGCGGATGGCCTTCATCAACCCCTTGTTGCTCAGCCCCCTGGTCAGCGGATAAACCGGCTCCAGCGCGGGCATTGTGTTCGCCGCCTCAAGGGGAAGGATGTAATCCGGGTGGCTCATCTGCGGCCGGCCCTGATAGCGTTCCAGCCTGCCGGATACGAGCCGGGTGGACCCTTCGGGCAACTGCCCCTCGATCCAGGCGCGGGAGCCATGAAAAAATACCAGCGACAAAAAGCCGCCCGCATCCTGTACGGTGACCCGGTGCGGCTGTCGGCGATTGGCGGGGGGCGTGTGCTGTAAAACGGTCACTTCCAGCGTGACCACCGCGCCTTCCCGCGCGGTCTGGCTGTCGGCGCCGGGGCG
Organism: Yunchengibacter salinarum; assembly: GCF_037658235.1. Classification (NCBI taxonomy): domain Bacteria; kingdom Pseudomonadati; phylum Pseudomonadota; class Alphaproteobacteria; order Kordiimonadales; family Kordiimonadaceae; genus Yunchengibacter; species Yunchengibacter salinarum. The sequence goes on from NZ_JBBJLN010000007.1 coordinate 169,133, forward strand.
GCGATCCACCAGCGAGGCGGGCATGTGAAACAGCACATCCTTCACCGCGGGACCGGCCAGCGCCTCCACCGCCTGACGGGAGCGCTTGCCGATGCCGGGCAGAGATTCTATATCGGCGAAGTACTGGAACAGGGCTTCCGGGCGCATGGCGGCTTTCCGTCTTCTGGCCTTTTCTTTGCGGGGCGGCGTTCGGGGGCATCCTAGCTGTGCATGGTGACAATTGGAAAGGCCGGAAATGACAGAGCGCGACCGCCCCAAGGCATATGACCCGCACGGCGAACTGGACCTGGAAAACCGGCGGCGCCGCCTGTTGTTCCGGGCGTGGCACCGCGGCATCAAGGAAATGGACCTGATCTTCGGCAATTTCATCCAGAGCCGCATGGAAAGCCTGAGCCACGAGGACTGCGCCTGGTTCGAGCGCCTGTTCGAGGAAAACGATCATCAGGTGATGAACTGGGTCACCAGCAAGGAAGACCCGCCTCAAGCCTATGCCGGGCCAATGATGGACGCCCTGCGCCAGCTTGATTTCATGACCCTGAAAGCGCGCTGACGCGCCCGCTGCCATAACAAGACACAGAACAGAACGGAGCCTGCATGTCGCTTGATGCCCTGATCAACGCGGAACACCCGCTGACCGTAGCCGGTGTTCCCGGCGGGTTCGATGCCTGGCTTCTGACCCGCGCGGCGGCCGAGGCCCATAACAGGCTGAAAAAGCCGGTGCTGCACATCACCCGCGATGACCGGGCGCTGTCGGCCCTGATCGGCCAGGTGGCCTTTTTCGATCCGGCCCTGACCGTGCTGGATTTCCCGGCCTGGGATTGCCTGCCCTATGACCGGGTGAGCCCGCAGGCAGACATTACCGCCCGACGAATGGAAACCCTGAGCCGACTGGCGGCGGGCGTGAAAGGCCCCGCCCTGATCCTGACCACGGTGAACGCCGTGCTGCAACGGGTGCCGCCGAAGGAATGGGTGGCCGCCGCCAGCCTGGGCCTGGCGCCCGGCGACCAGACCGACATGACCGCCCTGACCGACCGCCTGCATGAGGCGGGCTACAGCCGCAGCGATCAGGTGATGGAACCGGGCGAATATGCCGTGCGCGGCGGCCTGCTGGACCTGTACCCCACCGGCGCCGAAGAACCGGTGCGGCTGGACTTTTTCGGCGACGAGCTGGACAGCATCCGCCGCTTCGACCCGCTGAGCCAGCGCACCACCGGCAGGCAGGATCGGGTCAATCTGAAACCGGCGGCGGAATTTTCGCTGGACCCGGAGTCCCGGCAGCGCTTCCAGCGCGCCTATGTGAACACCTTTGGCCCCGCCAAGGGGGAAGACCCGCTGTTCGAAGCGGTGGGCCAGGGCCGCGCACTACAGGGGGCGGAACACTGGCTGCCCTTTTTCCATGACCGCATGGACAGCCTGTTCGACTATGTGGACAGCCCGGTGCTGACCATGGACCATCAGGCCGACATCGCGGCGGACGAACGGCTGAAAGCGGTTCAGGACCATTTCGAGGCACGGCAAACCGTGCTGGCCATGATCCGGGAAGGCAAGGACACCACATCGCCCCTGTACAAACCCTGCCCGCCCGGCCTGCTGTTTCTGACCGGGCAGGAATGGGAAAGCCGCCTGCTGGACCTGAACGCCCGCCACTTCAGCCCGAACAACGAGCCGGAGAACGAAACCACCATCACCATGAAGGCGCGCCGGGGCCGGGATTTCGCGCCGGAACGCAATGACAGGGCGATCAATATATATGACGCGGTGCGCGCCCATGTGGTGGATCTGCGCAAGGCCGGCAGGCGCGTGGTCTTCGCCTGCACCAGCGCGGGCGCCGCACAGCGCATGGAAACCGTGCTCAAGGACCACGGCGTGGCCCCCATCGCCTTCGCGGAAAGCTGGGCCGCCATCCGGCGGGAGACGAAATCCCTGTCCGCCGTTACCGTGCTGCCCGCGGATGCCGGGTTCGAGACCGACGATCTGGCGCTTTTGACCGAACAGGACATTCTGGGCGACCGGCTGGTGCGCAAGGTACGTCGCCAGCGCAGGGCCGACAATTTCCTGTCCGAGGCCAGCGCCCTTTCACCGGGCGATCTGGTGGTGCACACCCAGCACGGCATTGGCCGGTTCGACCGGCTGGAAGCGGTGGAAGTCAACGGCGCCGCCCATGATTGCCTGGCGCTGGTCTATCATGGCGGCGACCGGCTGTTCGTACCGGTGGAGAACATCGAGGTGCTGTCCCGCTATGGCGGGGAGACCACCGAGGCCCAGTTGGACAAGCTGGGCGGTGTGGCCTGGCAGGCGCGCAAGGCGAAAATGAAGGAGCGCATCCGCGAAATGGCGGATCAGCTCATCAAGCTGGCGGCCCAGCGGGAAATGCGCGAAGGCACCCGCATCGCCCCGCCGGAAGGGCTTTACGAGGAATTCGCCGCCCGCTTCCCCTTTGAGGAGACGGACGATCAGTTGCGCGCCATTTCGGATGTGGCGGGCGATCTGGCAAGCGGCCGCCCCATGGACCGGCTGATCTGCGGCGATGTGGGCTTCGGCAAGACGGAAGTGGCGCTGCGCGCCGCCTTTCTGGCGGTGATGGCCGGGCATCAGGTGGCGGTGATCGCCCCCACCACCCTGCTCGCCCGCCAGCATTATCAAACCTTCGAGGAACGCTTCCGCGACCTGCCGGTGAAGGTGGCGCAGCTATCGCGGCTGGTCAGCCAGAAGAACGCCAAGGCCACCCGCGCGGAACTGGCGGACGGCACGGCGGACATCGTAATCGGCACCCATGCGCTGCTGGGCAAGGGCATCAGCTTCCGCGATCTGGGCCTGTTGATCGTGGACGAGGAACAGCATTTCGGCGTCGCCCACAAGGAACGGCTGAAGGAACTGAAGGCGGACGTGCACGTACTGACCATGACGGCCACGCCCATTCCGCGCACCCTGCAAATGGCCATGAGCGGCATCCGCGACCTGTCCATCATCGCCACGCCCCCGGTGGATCGGCTGGCCGTGCGCACTTTTGTGCTGCCCTTCGACCCGGTGGTGGTGCGGGAAGCCCTGCTGCGGGAGCATTTCCGCGGCGGCCAGAGCTTCTATGTGTGCCCCTATGTGGCCGACCTTCAGGAAGCCGCCACCTTCCTGAAAGATCATGTGCCGGAAGTGAAATTCACCATCGCCCACGGCCAGATGCCCGCCCGCGAGATCGAGGACGTGATGACCGCCTTTTACGAAGGGCGCTTTGATGTGCTGCTGTCCACCACCATCATTGAAAGCGGCATCGACATTCCCACCGCCAACACCATGGTGGTGCACCGCTCCGACCGCTTCGGGCTGGCCCAGCTATACCAGCTCAGGGGGCGCGTGGGCCGGGCCAAAATGCGGGCCTATGCCTATCTGACCGTGCCGCCGCGCAAGGCGCTGAGCGAAAACGCGGACAAGCGCCTTCAGGTGCTTCAAACCCTGGACACGCTGGGCGCGGGCTTCAATCTGGCCAGCCATGACATGGACATTCGCGGCGCCGGCAACCTGCTGGGCGAGGAACAAAGCGGCCATGTGCGCGAGGTGGGCGTGGAACTCTATCAGAAGATGCTGGAAGAAGCGGTCAGTGAAGCCCGCGCGGGTGGCGCCGATGACAGCCTGGCCGAGGACTGGTCGCCGCAGATCAATGTGGGGGCCACGGTGATGATCCCGGAAAGCTATGTGCCGGACCTGAACACCCGTATGGCGCTCTATCGCAGACTGGCGGACCTGACCACGCGCGAAGATGTGGATGCCTTCGCCGCGGAGTTGATCGACCGGTTCGGCCCCCTGCCCGGCGCGGTAAAGCAGCTTGCCCATGTGATGATCATCAAGGGCCACTGCAAACGGGCGGGAATCGAAAAGCTGGAAGCCGGGCCGAAGGGCATGACCATCAGCTTTTACAAGGACAGTTTCCCCAACCCCGCGGGGCTGGTGGACTTCATCTCCCGCACCGGCGCCACGGCCAAGCTGAAGCCGGATCACAAGCTGGTCTATCTGGCCCGCATGGAATCGGTGGTGCAACGCCTGAAATCCGTCAATGCGGTGGTCAAGCAGTTGGCGAGTCTGGCGGAAAAGGCCCCGGAAAATGCCTGACCCTGCGGGGGAATCGCACTGGTCGTCCCGACTGCATGAAGGTGGTCACACAAATGTGATCCGAAGGACCGGATCATCGGCGCGACACACCAAACCACAGATTTGCAACGCATTTTTCCCGGCATGTTGAACCGCATTCCGCATTGCAATCTGCAAACGTTTGCAAAAGTCGCTGTCGCCACCTTGACGTTTACCTTTTGGAAAGGGAGTCTCGCTACCGTCCAGTTGACGGCGCCGGGATCGTTTCGGGTGGTTTTGAGGCCCCGGCGGCTGTCACGGAATACCGGGCCGGGCTTTTAGCCCGGTTGGCGTGGGGTCCAGGGTTGCGTTCAGTTTCAAGGTGTTACAAGTCGCGCATCTTGCCCAGGCCAGTACGGTTATCCGAAGGCCGGGTGCTACATGATCAATATTGCATGTGGTGTGTTGGGGTTCCCCCCTGCTTTCGGATTTCAGGGTGATCAGGGTTACGAGTTGTTCTGAGTGATCACCCTTCCCTTGAACGGGGGCCGGGCATGTCCCAAGGTGTATCGAGTACCCGTCCGGCCCTCGTTTCTCTTTTTCCCGAAATTTCGCGTGCCACCGCCCCGATCAGGCTTCGCCCGCCACCTGTGGCGCCAGCCGGTCCATCACCTGCATCAGCACCTCCGGCGCCTGCGCCCCGGATACGCCCGCCTGCCGGTTGAACACATAATAGGGCACGCCGGTCACGCCCATCTGCCGGGCGGCCATCGCTTCTTCCTCGATCATCGCCTTGTCCCGGTCACTGGCCAGCAGGTCCGCCACCAGCGCCCGGTCCATGCCCGCATCCCCGGCCACGTCCGCAAGCAGGGCATGATCCCCGATGAAGCGCGCCTCTTCGAAATACAGGCTCATCAGCCGATCCGCCACCGCCGCCTGCACCCCGGCGGACAGGGCCCAGCGAATCAGGCGGTGGGCATCCAGGCTGTTGGCGATCCGCACCGGCGTGGTGAAATCGAATGCAATGCCCGCTTCGGCGCCGATGCGGGTCAGTTGGGCGCGCATCTGGTCAAGCTCCGGCCCGTCGCCGAACTTGGCGCGGTAGGCGGCGTCCCGGTCCACGCCGTCTTCCGGCGTGTTGGGGTTGAGCTGATAGGGCCTGTAGCGCACCGCCTGCACCAGGCCGGGCCGGGCGGCCATGGCCCGGTCCAGATGGCGTTTGCCCACAAAGCACCAGGGGCAGACCACATCGATCACCACATCCACATTCATTGCACGGCCTCCTTCCAGGCAGCAGGTTAACAGGGGCGGTTCTGGCGCGAAAGGGCGGGCTGTGCTATGCTGGCCGCCCATGTTCGAGGAGTGAAGCCCATGGATGCCCTTTCCAAAGCCACGCAGGGTCTTTTGGCCAGCCAGCAGCGTGCCACCGATCTGGCCGGGCGCATTGTGCGGGACTCTGCGGCTGACGCCAGCACCACCAACCGCATCCTTGGCGCCGCGGAGGGCACGGGCACACCCCCTGCCCCGGCACAGGCAGCGGGCGAACAGGCCGGGCAGCAACAGCCGCAGGCCGGGGCCGCCCCCCGCCCCCCGCAGGTCAGCGGGGCGGACGCCGCCGGCTTTTCCGACCTGATCCAGACAGTTGTGGACTTCCGCGCGGAACAGAATGTATTTCGCGCCAATGCGGCGGCTTTTTCCCGTATTGCGGAGACGGAAAACGCCCTTGGCGGCCTGCTGGACGACGAAAGCTGACCCACGGCGCGTCACCACGCTTGACGATGGCGCCGCGCGCGCCAAAATCAGACCATGCCGGATAGCATCCCCATAGCAGACATGCCCGCGCGTGGGCGCGCCCCCGATCTGGTGGACCCGTTCGGGCGCACCATCACCTATCTCAGGCTCAGCGTTACGGATCGCTGTGACCTGCGCTGCCGCTATTGCATGGCGGAGGACATGACCTTCCTGCCCAAAAAGGACGTGCTCAGCCTGGAAGAGCTGTTGACCGTCTCGGACGCCTTCATGGACCGGGGCGTCAGGCGCATCCGGCTGACGGGCGGGGAGCCGCTGGTGCGGCGGAACATTCAATGGCTGATCGACCGGCTGGGAGCGCGGGTGCAATCCGGCGCGCTGGACGAGGTGACGCTCACCACCAATGCCACGCAGTTGCCAGCCATGGCGGGCAAGCTCGCCCGCGCGGGCGTGCGGCGCATCAATGTGTCGCTGGACACGCTGGACCCGGCCACCTTTCACGCCATCACCCGCCGGAACCGGTTGGATGATGTGCGCCGCGGGCTGGATGCGGCGGAAGACGCGGGCCTGAAGGTGAAACTGAACGCGGTGGTGATGAAGAACCGCAACGCCCACACCATCCCGGACCTGTTCGATTTCGCCCGCCACCGCGGCTTTGACCTGACATTGATCGAAACCATGCCCATGGGCGACGTGGCCGACGCGCGGGAAGACACTTATATGCCCGTCAGCGCCCTGCTGCCAGCGCTTGAGGCCCGCGCCGCACTGACCCCCAGCGATCACCGCACCGGCGGCCCGGCCCGTTATATGGACATTGCGGGCAGCCGGTCCCGGCTGGGGCTGATCACGCCGCTCAGCCGCAATTTCTGTAGCGGCTGCAACCGGGTGCGCGTGACCTGCACGGGGCAGATTTACATGTGTCTGGGCCAGGATGACCATGTGGACCTGCGCGCCGCCCTGCGCGGGCCGGATGGCGCGGCGGCGCTGGATGCGGCGCTGGACCGGGCCATCGGCGCCAAGCCCGAAGGCCACGACTTCGCCGTCACCGATGGCCACATGACCGGCAAGGTGGACCGGCACATGTCCATGACCGGGGGATAAGCGCATAAACCCTTGCGGTGCGGGGCCTTTTCTGAAACCGTGATGGCCGTTGAAGGGGCCTTGAACGCAGGGGATGAAGGGCGCATGAAGCTCGCCGTAATCGCAAGCCAGTATGGCGAGGCGGAAGACTCCGCCCGCATGATCCGCCAGAAATACGCCACCGTGGGCGTGGAAAGCGCCGACGTGATCCTGGCGCTCGGCGGGGACGGCTTCATGTTGCAGACCATCCATGCCTATATGAACCGGGACGTGCGGATTTTCGGCATGAACCGGGGCACGGTGGGCTTTCTGATGAACCGCTATGACCCTGATAAACTGATCGAGCGGATCGAGAAGTCGGACCCCATCAGCCTGCACCCGCTGAAAATGCGCGCCACCACCTGCGACGGGGAAGTGGTGGAGCATATCGCCGTGAACGAGGTCTCACTGCTGCGCGAAACCCGGCAGACGGCAAAAATCCGCATCACCATAGACGGAAAAGTGCGCCTGAACGAACTGGTGGGGGATGGCGTGCTGGTGGCCACCCCGGCGGGCAGCACGGCCTATAACCTGTCCGCCCACGGGCCGATCCTGCCCATCGGATCGAAGCTGCTGGCGCTGACCCCCATTTCCGCCTTCCGCCCGCGCCGCTGGCACGGCGCCCTGCTGCCCCACACGGCCCGCATCGAACTGACCATGCAGGAACCCCACAAGCGCCCCGTCTCGGCGGTAGCCGACATGCACGAAGTCCGCGACGTGCGCCACATCCTGGTGGAAGAGGACTGGGAAAACCAATGCACCCTGCTCTTCGACCCGGAACACAATCTGGAAGAACGGATACTGACGGAACAATTTACGGATTAGTTACCAGAACAGAGTATATCGGAAAAACGCTCGACTGCCGCAATTGACTCTTCCCGCGCTTCTCTTTCGCCGTATGACAGACCAGATACTTGCCCAGCTGCAGTAATCCACAACCGATCTTTACGGGGAGGATTGTCTACATGATCCGAGCTTTCTATATATTCATTCTGCTTATCATACCATTCAGTATCGCCATTCCCCAAAAACGTGCCTAAAATCGAACCTTCCAACCAAGACATATTATCCCTATTGAAGCGATCATATGCATCCCAAATCTGAAAATGCCGACGAATTTTTTCATAAGCTTCCGGACCAGAAAGATTCAATACTTCTTTATAAAGAGAAGGAGAGTGATCCTTTAATGTAACCAGTACAAAGATCGGGATGCAGGGGAACCCTCGTAAAGATTGGCAATTCTCTATAATCACCTTTACACTCAAAAATATCTTTTTCTGATTTCTGATTGGAACACCCATAACGCGAAATAAATTTGGTATGAAATTATCAAATGGCTGCCCGGAATTACCTCTTTGGGAAAACAAATGCTCGAACCCATAATGATCATATAGCTCATTTACAATCGCTTCTGGATTAGGCGTAGGTAACGAGACTTCCCAATCGATAAACCTTTTGAGATACCCGGCACTGTCAACCTCAGAGCCATAAACGGCATGTATTGCTGAATGAATCTGACGCTCTGCAACCATCAAAACGAAAATAACACCCTCTACATCAAAAAAGTGCTTTATTTTCTCCAATACTTTAATTGCATAATCAGGACGACACCGATCCAACTCATCAACAATAAAAATAAGCTTATTTTTTAGCCCTCCCTCGTCATCAAACCCAGAAATTTCTCTAACCAATAAGGACAAGTCTTCCTTGAATTTTTCCATATTGGAATAAATTTCTTTCTGCTCAATAATTAATGACTCGGAGTATCCAGATATTAAATCAGAAATATCACCCTTACCCATTTTAAAAATATTAGACGCGTCTTCGGCAACACCGTCTCCAAATGCTTTGCTTAATATTGCTTTTCCTATTAAATAGGGAGCATTTTTGATTAAAGGTGATGCAACCCTTTTCTTTATATTATCGAGAATAGTATCTGAATCTTCGGAATTTCCTTTTAAATTCTCATCCAGACACATTACCAACGCAGCCATTGGATCGGACATGAAGTCGGACTTCCATGCGTCAAAAAGCACGACCTTGCCGCCTTCGGCCTCAATCTTCTTTTTCCACTCGCCAGCGAAATAACTTTTACCCGTTCCATATTCACCTTTTACGCTGATGACAAAAGGTCCTGGTGCAGTTGCAATCAGGTCGGTCATGCGATCTGCGAAGACCTTTCGATTCAAAAGATCTCCTGTGAACGGCGTATCATCTCGCTGGGCACGTGGCGCTTTTCGAAGGCCGGAATCAGTCATGAAGTCACCTCTCAGGTCAAAAAATCACCCAAGAGGCTAACAAGGAATTTCAACTTAAAGTCAAATAAAATCGCCGCAGTGGTCGGATTCATTGGTTTTTTCGGTGCCGTCTTCGGTGGCGGGGAGGGTGAGGGTGAAGGTGCTGCCGTTGCCTTCTTTGCTGGTGGCGGTGAGGGTGCCGCCCATGGCTTCGGCCAGTTGGCGGGAGATGTGGAGGCCGAGGCCGGTGCCCTCCTGGCCGCGGGCGTAGGCTTCGCCCTCCCCCCTGATCTGGCTGAACTTGTCGAAGATGTGCTCCAGCCGGTCGGCGGGGATGCCGGGGCCGGTGTCCGTCACGTGCAAGTGGGTCCGGGTGCCGTCCGTTTTTGCTGACAGGGTAACATGGCCGTGCTGCGTGAACTTGACGGCATTGCCCACCAGATTGATCAGGATTTGCGACACGCGGCGCCGGTCCCCCACAAGGGGTGCGTCACTGTTCGCCACGGTCAGGCTCAGCCCCCGTGCCTCCGCCCGGTCGGCCATCATGGATGCCGTCTCCGCCAGCAGCGCGGCGGCGTTCAGCGGCGTGGCGGACAGGGCCAGCCCGCCGCTTTCCAGGCTTGTGGCGTCCAGCACATCATTGATCAGGCTGAGCAGATGCCGCCCGGCGCGGGCGATCTCCGCCCCGTGCTGTTGATAGGTTTCGCTCAGGGGTCCGTGGCGGGCATCCTTCAGCCCGTCGGAAAAGCCGATCACCGCATTGAGCGGGGTGCGCAGTTCGTGGCTCATGGCGGCGAGAAATTCCGTGCGCGCCTTCAGGGCCGCGCTCAGCTCCCCGTGGGCCTGATCCAGCGCATGGTTCTTACGGGTCAGTTCCTTCAGCAGCCCTTCCATCTCCCGGCGGGCGTCGTCCCGCTCCTCCGCCTGCCGGTAGCGGTCCTCCACCGCCATGCCCACGCCGCGATACCCCCAAAACGTGCCGCGCGGGCCAAAGACCGGCACGGCTGACAGGTGAAAACGCTGCCGGTCCCCGCTGTCGTCGCGGATATGCACAAGCTGGTCCCGAAACGGCTTGCGGCGGCTGATGGCGGCATCCATGTCCGACCGGCCCGACAGATTCTTTCCCGGCAGGCCCAGGTCCATCAGATGGGTGCCGATGAACAGCGGCGCGGGCTGCCCCACAAGGGCCGTGAACCGTTCGGACAGGCTGGTGATTTTCAGCTCCGCGTCCACCTCGAAAAACCAGTCGGATGTGGCGCGGGCGAAATCCTGATGCCGGGCCTGAAGCTTGCGGGCATCCTCCACGGCGCGAATATGGCTGGTGACATCTTCATAGGTGCCGGCCACAGCGATGATCTGGCCGCCCGTGCCGCGCACCGGCATATGGCGGCCCAGCCAGGTGCGGGTTTCCCCGCTTGCCAGCGTGATGCTTTCCCGCTGGCGCAGCGTTTCACCCAATGCGACCACATCCGCCAGTGTTCCGGCAAGCTGGGGCACGCTGTAGCCCACGCCCGCCTCGCCGGGGCCGGGGGCCAGTGTGGGCCCGTCCAGCCGCTCCATCAGGGTGTGATAATGGCCGTTCACATGCAGCAGGGTGCCGTCCGCATCCGCCAGATAAAGCGGCAGGCTTTCATCCACCACCAGCCGGTTCAAAAGCGCGGCCACCGGCCCGTCCGGCGCGGGCTGGGATTCCGGCGTGGTCTGGGGTGGTGTTTCGTCAGCCCCCTGCCCCGCGGCCTTCTGCCCCGCACCGCCCGCATCCGCACGGTGGCCACGCCCGGCCAGGCTGACCACCTTGCCGTCCGCCTTGCCGCCCGTGCCGGGGCGCGGCGCTTCCGTCCCGTCTTTCAAGCCGTCTTTCGGCGCTTCGCCGCTCCGTGCTGCCATGGTCCTGTCCCCCCTGATGCCGCCACCCCCGGCGGCCCGGTAACCCCATCACTCTATGACGCACTCAGATACTCGGCTGTTCAGTTCATCAGGCGCTTCTATTATTCAGGCGCTCCAGTTCCTCGATCGCATTCTGATAGGCATTGTCCCGCTGCCACACCTGCAAGGCCGCCTTTGCCTGTTCCATGGTCACGGACTGGAACAGCTTGGAAATGTTGGCCAATATCCCGGTTTCCCGCGGGTTGGACCCGTCCCGCGCCTGAAGGATCAGCAGCGCCAGCGTGGTGAACTGGTTGCGGTCCATACCGATGGCGCGGGCCAGAATGGTGAAGCTCTGGCCCTTGGTGTCGGAAAATATCCGCCACGCCGTCTCGAAAGTAATACCCGCCAGTTCCGCCAGCCCGGCCACGAACACCGCCACCCGCTGTTGCCTGAGCGCCGTGGTCAGGAACGAAATGCTCAACTCCCCGCCTTCCCGCATCCGGCGCACCAGCTTCTGGGCGCGCACGCGGGCGCTGTCGCTGCTTTTATGGTCCACAATGGCGGTTCTGGTGGCGCGGCTGACGGCGTTTTCCACCACCAGCGGGTCCACATCGAAATCGTCCAGAATGCGCTGGCGCAGCGCGGCGGATACCCACCAATACATGCGATAAGCCAGATCGCCCGGCAGATCATCCCGCCCCAGCAGGGGTTCCTGAAAGCGATCCACCCGGCGGCTTTCGGCCACCAGATATTCCATGGCCGATGCGGAAAGCCGGGCATCCGCATTGTTGAGCAGCGCCTCGATCACATCTTCGGAGCCATATTCCACCAGCGCATCGCTCACCTGCTGGCTCAGCCCTTCCCGCATGGCGATGGCAAGCCGGTGCTCGTCCGTGCGGATGCGCACAATCTCGATCAGGTCCGGGTCTCGCAACAGGGTGCTTTTCTCAAGCAGGGGGCGGGCGATATCCACCTCATCCGACGCCAGCAGCTTCACCAGATCGGGATAATCGGCGCCGGAACGGGCCAGCGCCTCCGCCAGTTGCTTGCGCACGTCGCGCTCCACCTGATCGATCAGCTTGGCGAGAATGTCGGACATCAGCGCCCGCTCCTGCTCGCTCAGGCGGCCTTCGTCGGACAGGAACAGGTCGGTGATATTATCCACAAGATGGGCGCGCGCCTCGCGGGAACGGTCCCGCGCGAGGGTCAACAGTCTGGCAATCTTGTCGTCCGTCATACCGCCCTCCCGTCACCCGAATGCTTTAGGCAGAATTGACTAGAATTTTAACTTTACGGATTCCAGAGGCAGATTCAAGGGTTTATGGGTGGGCCTTCACAAAGGGATTGAGAAGATCGCCGGAAGATCACCAAATATGGAGTCCCGGCAGAGCGCCAGTCGCCAGATATGGTGCCTGGCAGGGTGCCGGACCAGCGCGGAAAAATCCTGAAAAATCGCGGCGATGCGGGGAAAAAAGCGGTTCAATCGCCGCGACGCGGAACCATGTGCGCCCAGCCGCCATCCATATAGCACAAGGGGGCGCCGCCCTTTTCCGGGGCGGTCACGGCCTCGATCGAGCCGATCACGACGCCGTGGCTGCCCACGTCCAGAATGCTTTCCACCCGGCATTCGAACGCCACCAGTGCATCGCTCAGCACCGGCACGCCCAGCGCCCCGGTACGCCAGGCGCCCTTGCGGAAGCGGTCACTTTCCGGCGTATCGTCCAGCCCGGCAAAGCATTCCGCAAGCGCCTGATGCCGCTCCGCCAGCACATTAACCGCCATCACCCGACCGTTGGACACAAGCCCGTACGACCCGCCCTGCCGGTTGATGCAGGCCAGCAGCCGGGGCGGCTGCGCCGATAGCGACGTGACAGCGGTGGCCGTCAGCCCGCCCTGCACGCCATTATGGGCGGTGGTGACAATGGTGACGGCACCGCCCAATCGGCGCATACCCAGTTTGAAGTCGTGCTCGCTGACAGGCATAAGGCTCCCGCATGGTGACTGACGAGGGCGCGCGGCGCGGCGCGGATCACTTGATGGTTAGGCCAAGCTCCCCGCCCCGGCAAGGGGGCCATGGTCCGAAACACGAAAAAAGCCGCGCCGGAACACCTCGGTGCGCCCAAAAAGCCAGCCCGATGCGATGCGCTCAGATGAAGTTGAGCAATGTAAGCTGGGACAGTGTGGAGATGGACTGGAACGACGCCTGAAGGGCCACCTGATCATTTTGCAGACGGGATATGGCCTCCGCCATGTCCACATCCTCGATATCGGCGATAAAGCCATCCAGAAACACCTCCCGATCCCGGTGCTGTTCGCGGATGGTGTCCATCTGGCTCTGGATGAAGCCGTTATTGGTCTGGATCTGGCGCATATTGTCGATGCGGGATTCCAGCGAGCCGATCTCCCCCTGAAGGAAGCTGAACTGGGCGTCCGTCAGTTCGCCGGATGTGATCGGAAAGTCCGGGTCGCCGTCATTCACGCCGTCGCCGTCCAGATCGCCGCTGCCAAGGCGGTAGAAGCTCTCGAAGATTTCCAGGCCCACATCCTCGGCCAGCACGCCGAATTCAATGTCCACATTGTCGGCCACACGCACGGAAAAGGCTTCATCGGAATTGGAAAACTCCTGCCGGATGGCATCCTGAAGGGACACATCCTGCGTGCCGTCCCCGTCAACATCATCCGCAACGCCGTCACCATCGGCGTCGATCCGCGCCTGCACCCGGTTGATGAAGTCCTGCAAGGTGCCGTTCTGAACTGGCGCCTGGCCGGACTGGGTGCCCGAAAACAGGAAGGTGCCGTCAAAATTGGTATTGAGCGCGTTGGTCACGAAGCGGAAGCTCTGGTCCAGCATCTGATCAAAGGCTTCCGCCTGGTCATTGGCAACCGTGGTGGCCACCGTATCCTTCACGCGCCCCATGGTGTCGATGATGCTGCCCAGTTGCACATCATTGGCGTCCAGCTTGCCCACCACCGTATCGATGGATCGCTGATATGTCTGGATGCGCGACCGGAAACTCTCGGACCCAAGCAGTGTATTGACCTTCCCCGCAAGCCCCCGGAATTCATCCGTTTTCTTGCCGGTGGAAATCTGTTCCTGCGCCTCGAACACCCGGCGCTGGTTCTGCTGAATGGCCTGAAGCAGGTTCTGCTGCTGACCGAAGCTGGAAATCCGTGAAACCATGGCAACGTCTCCTGATGCTGTATCAGGCTATGCACATTCCATGCCGATTTTTGATGCTAGACTGCGGACAACAGACTGTCGAACAGCTCCTGAACCGACGACAACACCCGTGCCGCCGCATTATAGCTGTTCTGATAAGTGACCAGATTGGCCAGTTCCTCGTCCATATTCACGCCGGACACATCGGCATTGCGTTCTTCCAGTTCAAGCTGAAGCGCCTGATTGTCCTCTTCCAGGTTTTCCGCGCGCGCGCCCATCAGGCCCGCATTGCCCAGAAAATTGCCCACATATTGCGACATGGTCACATTGGTCTGCCGCAATTCCCCCGCCTCGGCAAATTGCACCAGGGAGGTTTCTGCCCGCTGAAATGCCAGGGCACCGCGCTGGTCCCCCGATGTGAGGCCGGTGGCGCCAACGCCGCCAGTGTCGTCAAACTTGGCCAGGGAAAGCTGGTCCGGTGAATCCTGAATGCGATCCAGTACCCGCAAGTCCCGCGCCGCCGTGGCCCGAAAGGCGGTATCCAGCCCGAATGTCTCGGACACACGCTGGCCGGTGCCGCCCATATCGGTGGTGTCCGTCACCGTTTGCAGGCGGACATTTTCCCGCCCCGCCACAGGCTCGTAGCTGATCTTGCCGGTATTGCCATCAAGGCTGAAGGTGAAGAAATTGTTCAGGCCGTTGGCCGGGCTGTTCAAGGCCGACACCAGATCATTGACCGTGCTGCCGGCCCCCAGCGTGATGGCCACCTGGGTCAGTTCCCGATTGTTCTCCCCGGCGACCCGCAGATTGATGTCCCCGCCACTCGTGCCCAGATCGTCCGTGCCCGACAGGCCCGGCTCAAAAATGCCGTCGCTGTCCGACGTGATCAGATCGTTCATGCCGAAAAAGTGTGAAAAGCCGCGCCCCGCCCGGCTGCTCTCATTGCCGTCCACATCATCGATCACCACGCCGTCATTGGCATTGGCGGCGGTCAGGCTCATCACCCCATTGGTCAGGGACAGCGTGGCCGCGCCGTTGAAACCGGCGGCCCCGTTCACCGTGGCGATCAGATCGTTGAAACTGGCGTTCGCCCCGTTCGGAATGGCCGTGCCGTTCACCGTGCCCGCATCGAAATCCACCGTTACCTGATCGGTGATCTGATTGCTGCCATCCAGCACGTTCAAGGTCATCGCCCCGCTGAAATTCAGATCATGATTTCCCTGAATGGCGGTCTGCTTGCCGGTCAGCGAATTGGGCGGCGGCACGGTATTGAAATCATTGTGGATGGCGTTGAATTCGTCCTTGACCCTGGCGCCCATCTCACCCAGCGCCTCGGACAGGTCAACAAGCTGCTCATCGCGCACATCCAGCAGACCCTTCAACCGCCCGGAGCGGATATGCGGCGCCAGATCGGTACCGGCGGGGTCTTCCTTGGCCAGGGTATCCGGGTTCACCTCGAACATTTCCACATTGGGAAAAATGGTCTCGGCATTGGAAATGCCCGGCGCATTGTATTCAAGCTGCCGCAGGGTCTGATCCACCAGCACCATGCCGGAACCGGTGGTCACCCGGAACGTGCCACCGGCCTGGCGCGACGAATTGATATCAATGAACTCGGAAAGGTCGCTCAGGGCCCGCGCCATCTGGTTTTCCACGCTGCCCTGCCCGTCCAGGCTGGTGCTGGCCTCCGCCAGAAGCGGGTTCAGGTCATGGATTTCCCGCAGCAGACCGTTGATCTGATCAACCGAATCCACCATGCGCTCACTGGCTTCACCGCGCAATTGCTGCACGCTGTCCTGCAAACGGTCCACATCCCCCAGAAAGCCCTGAAGGTTGGTCACGGTCTGCTGGCGGCGAATGGTATCGGTGGGGCTGAGCGACAGATCGGCCATGGCGCCGAACACCCGGTCGATCCGTGACGAAAGCGAACTCTGACCATCCGGTTTGCCCAGAAAGCCCTGCAACTGATCGTGGATTTCCCGCTGAGCGGTAAATTCGTAGCGGTTGGAAGAAGCGGTGCGCGCGGCCTTTTCCAGAAACTCATCCACCACGCGCTCGATCCCGGAAACCTTCACCCCATTGGCCTGGGTGCCCGTGATATTCGCCTCTGTTTGAACTTCCAGACGGCGGAATCCGGGCGTGTTCACATTGGCCACATTGTTGGACGTGGTGCGGATGGCCGTCTGGCTGGCCTGAAGGCCGGTCAGGGCTGTGTCCAGAATGGAATTCAAGGCCATTGATCTCTCCCGCTGGGATATGGGCATCTGCCGGGCGGCAGGTCCTTCCCCGGTGTCGGCAAGGCTTGCCGCGCCCCGTCATTGTGGGCGCCGCACCAGCCCGTACCGATCTGGTTCGGCCATAGTGATGCAATGGCTGTGCCACCCCATGCGGATCAAGCACCCCCTCAGCCTGATAAATCCGTTGCACGCATAAGTGTTCTTGATATGTTCTATAAAGGTTCAGCAACGCACGTGTTTCAGTAAAGGATGCCGCTTATGTCAGTTTTACCCCCCTTCACCAGCCATCACAGGGATGCGCCCCGAAAACTGACGGCACCACACAATGGCGCGGCGGCAGGATCATCCGCCTCGACACCGGCCTTCAGGCCCTGTGATCACGCCCCCCGGCGCGGGGGACCGGGGGCGGGTCGCGGAACGCGCAGCCTTCGCCGCCGCGGCCTGCCCGGCACCCGGCCACGTCGCATTCAGCGCACCCTGCCCGTTCTGGGGCGCGCCCAGGGCGGTGAGGACGGCGCGCTGATCCTGGGGGAAGGCCCGATCGGCTGGGCACGGCGGCCCAGCGGTCTCGACCATGTGGCGGAAGCCTTTGCGGTATTCATCACGGGCGACAGCATGGCGCCACTGCTCAGGGGCGGGGACCTGGTGCATGTGGACCCGCGCCCCACGGCTGCCAGCGGCGATCTGGTGCTGGTGGAAACCCGTTATCACACGGGCTATATCAAGTTCCTTGAAAGCCGCAGCCATGAAGCGCTCGTGCTGCGCCAGACGAACCCTGAAAAGCGGCTACGCTTCACGGCGGATGATATTCGCCATGTGTTCAAGGTGGTGGGCTGGCAGGGCATGGACCAGATCTAGCCGCCCGCATCCTCCGCCGGGGTGAAACCGTATTTCTCAAGGATCGCGTCATAGCGCGGGCTCTGCTTTATGACACGAATGGCTTGCGTAAAGTCCTTCGCAAGAGCCTGCGAACCCGACAATTGCGGCGAAAAGGCGATATAATCCGGCGCCCGGTCGATCACCGGGGTCAGGAACCGCAACTGATCCGCCACCTCCATCAGCCGGGCATGAAACATCAGGGCCGGACGGTTGCCTACGCCCGCATCCACACTGCCATCCAGAACCGCGCGGATCAGGGCTTCCTCGTCCCGCACATTCTGCTTGTCGATCTCCGAAGCCTCGGCAAAGGCGGCACCGTGATAATACCCCCGCACCCGCGCCACACGCTTGCCATCAAGCACGGACAGGTCCCCGTCAAACGCCACATCGGCATCAGCGCGCACAAATACGGAACTGGTTTCGCTGATGTGGGACTCATCCACATAAACGGCGCCCTTTTCCCGATCTTGTGAGCGGAAGTAAAGGATCAGGCCGTCCACCTCACCAACACGCAGCAATTGCTGAAGGCGGGCGAAATTATAGCGTTGAAAGACCAACTCATGACCCAGCCGATCCGCGGCCGCACGGGCCAGTTCCACGGCGGCGCCTTCATAACGCCCCTCGGCACGGTAATAAAAAGGCGGGTAATCCTGCGCCGCCAGCCCCATATAAAGTGTATCAGCCCGCGCGCCGCCAACGCTCGCCATCAGGCCGAATACCAGCGCCAGACCGATCGATCGTGCCATACGCACAGCAACTCTCCTCAAAACAACGTCACAACACAGGACGATCAATGCCACGGCACAGGGTACCAGACCAGACAAAAAAGCCCAATCCCGCGCATCAAGACCCTGAAGACCACACCCCCATCACGGGCAAAACAGCTTCACGCGACCGACACGATCGTCACCCACCGGGACGGATACTCGGCTTCATGCTCGCGCACCATCCGAACCGCCCGCTCGCGGACCTCCGGGGAATGGACTTTGTTTGGCTTGCTCATCTTCGGCTCCTTTCCGCGCCTGTCTACTCAAGCGTTGGAGCCACCGGCAAAACCGGGGTGGTTCAGGGAGGCCGACAGCCTGAATGACACTGCCGATATATGAGCCCCATATGTCCGCCACCCCCTGACCGACCCCATATGGGCCGGCGCGGATTAGAATTCGGCTGTCCAACCCGGTCGAGTCGAACCCGGTACCGAGTCTCTTTCGTCCCCTGTCCAGCACGTTCTGACGCTTCACGCCCCGCCTGCCAAGTCCCGACGAGAGACCCTGCCAGAGCGGTCATGATGCCAGCGCCGTCTGCTGACCTATTGCTTACCGGGCGCAGGAGATAATTTTGCCGCGCCATGGTTAAGCGACAAGAACTTGATTTTTATGAAGAAAATGGCGCGCCCGGCAGGACTTGAACCTGCGACCTTGAGTTTAGAAGACTCCTGCTCTATCCGGCTGAGCTACGGGCGCTTTGGAGGGGGTGAAACAGGCCAGGAGCCGGGGATCGGGGGCGGTGATCGCCCCAGGCCGTGGCCTTATTTGAAATTGTCCGCATAGGCCTTGATGATGGTGCGGCGGCGATGTTCCGGCAGCACCTCGTGCGGGATGTCATAACGTTTGGCGTATTGTATCGCTTCGTCCCGCGTATCGAATTTCAGCTTGATCTGGCGGCGCATGTCGCCGGAGCCGGTCCATCCCATCAGGGGGTCAAGGCGCTTGGGCTCTTCCGGTTCATATTCCAGCACCCATTTGCGGGTATTGGCGGTGCCGGACTGCATGGCCGTTTTGGCCGGACGATAAATGCGTGCTTTCATGCCATTTTCCTTCGCCGTGACCTGGGGCACATCACCGGACGCGCACCGCCCGAACTGGTCGGGGAGACTGGATTTGAACCAGCGACCCCCAGTACCCAAAACTGGTGCGCTACCAGGCTGCGCCACTCCCCGACTGGAAGATGTATTAAGGATTTACCGGCGCGCGGGCAAGACAAAATTCCCCCCGCCACCGGCTTACCGGCGCCGCAGAGCCTTGAAAACGGCGTTGATGCGCGCCGCAACGGCATCTTCCGCCATGACCGTGCCATCCACCGCCACCAGATCGCTCTCACCGTCCTTATCCCGCATTGGCCGGGCATGGGCGCGCCCGCTGACCCATTGATCATGGCGGGCCGGGCCGATGAAATCCGTGGTCAGGCGCACCGTTACAAAAGGCGGCGCGATCACCCGCATCACCGCCGCGGACAACAGAATATCGGCAAAGGTCATCATCATGCCGCCGTGGCAGATACCGCCCGCATTGATGTGGCAGTCATCCACACGAAAGCCTCGCTCGACCGCGCCCCCCTGATGCGGCCGCTCAAAAAGCGGCCCCACATGCCAGCCAAAGGCGGAGTTGGACACGATAGGTTCATAGCCGTGCGGCGGGCGGGCGCGCGCGACCATGGCCGCATCGGCCACCCGCCCCTCTCCCGGTTCGGGCCCGCTCACCAGGCCTTGCCCGGCTCGTTGATATAGGGGTGCAATACACGGTCCCCCGCTTCTATCCCCAATTCTTCGGCGAGGCCGCCCCGAATCTCCAGCACCGCCACGGCGCGCCCGCGCGAGCGGCGGGGCGTGTCCGTGCGTGGCCGGGCATTGGCCACCACATTGGCAATGCGCCCGCCCGCGCGAATGAAAAGAATGTCCAGCGGGATATAGGTGTTGCGCATCCAGAAGCTGCGCCGCTCGGCATCCGGGAACAGGAACAACATGCCCTTGCCGTCATCCAGCGACCGCCGATACATTAGGCCCTGTGCCCGGCTTTCCGGGTCGCGCGCCAGTTCCACGGTGAAGGCATGACGGCTGCCATCCCCGGCGACCACCACCGCCCGATCAGGCGTTGGCTCGATCGCCGCTTCAGGGGTCGGCTCCGCCGCGGAAAGTGGCGCCGACGCAGGGCCCGAAAGACTGGCCGCAAGCAGCACCAGCGCCGCAAAACGAGCGGCTGACAGAAATAAATGACGAGTCCGAGTGAATAAGGCGCTCATGATGTGTCCCGTGTTGAATGTCACGGACACAGTGCCGTCACGGCGCACAATAGGCAAGGGACAGGCCCCGCACCCGCGCCGTGAACAGGATCAGGCGTCCCCCGGCAATGCGATCTGCGCCACCAGCGGGCCGCGTTCGCCCGAGCCGATCCGCACACGCACGGGCTGGCCGGGATCAAGGTCCGTCAGGCCAGCGCGGCGCAGGGTTTCAATGTGCACGAAAATGTCCTGGCTGCCATCCCCGCGAGAGACAAAGCCATACCCCCGCGTGCGATTGAACCACTTCACCGTCACATCCTCGAATTCATCGGCCACATCCACATTCATGCCGGGATGGGAAAATGAGGACCGCCCCAGATCTTCCGGGGTGACGGCGGTGGACAGATCAATGGTGATCACATTGACAGCCTGAAGGCCACGCTCCCGCTGCGCCGCCTCGCAGCGCACGGTGGTTCCTTCGGGCACGGAACGGCGGCCCACTTCCCGCAACACGGAGAAATGGAGAAGCACGTCGCCACTGCCATCTTCCGGCACAATGAATCCGTACCCCTTGACGGCGTCGAACCATTTCACACGACCGGTCAACTCGATACAATCGGCCTCGTCCTTCTCAGGCGCGACGGCGCCCCCGGTTTGGTCGTCCATCATCAGGATCCCCACATCACACACTTTCAACAATTTGTGACGGAGTTTACCATTCCTTAACCAGAATACAAGTCAAAACACGGTTAATATGCCCGGCCCCGGACAGGGTTAACCGCACGGCAAACCGCGGAAATCACCCCATTCGGCCCCGATCAGCCCATCACGAAAAAAGGCCGGCCCCACCTGGGAGGCCGGCCTTGCACATGGCAGCGCCGAGACTAGTGGCCCCCTTCAGAAGCCTCTCCCGGCAGTTCGGTATGATGCTCGATCAGGTGCGCGTCATACATGTATTCGGTGGCTGGCTCCAACAGATAGACCACGGCCAGGAAACCGGTGATCGCCATGGTCACCGTATAGGGGAAGGCCATGATCACCATGCGCATATAGCTGAGACGGATTAGCGGCGCCAGCGCGCTGGTCAGCAGGAACAGGAAAGCGGCCTGCCCGTTCGGCGTGGCAACGCTGGGGATATTGGTGCCCGTATTGATCGCCACGGCCATCATGTCGAAGGTGTCGCGATCGATTATGCCATTGGCCAGCGCCTCGGCTGTTTCGTTCACATAGACCGTGGCCACGAACACATTGTCTGAAATGGCGGACAGGAACCCGTTTGCCACATACAGCGTGGAAATCTGCTGCGACCCGTCCAGGCTGAAGACGAAATCGGTCACGGGCTTGAACAGATTGTTATCCGCGATCACGGCCACCACGGCAAAGAACACCACCAGCAACGAGGTAAAGGGCAGTGCCTCCTCAAAGGCATGGCCGATACGGTGCTCTTCCGTTACGCCCAGGAAGGTGGTGGCCAGCACGATCACGCTGAGCCCGATCAGCCCCACCTCGGCCATGTGGAACATCAGGCCGATCACCAGCCAGACGGCCACAAGCCCCTGCGCCACCAGGCCCGCGCGCTCTTCGCGGGTGCGGCGCTCATCCTGATAGGCGTCATAGTCCTGAAGGATTTTCAGCACCTTGGGCGGCAGCTTGGCGCCGTACCCCACTATGGCCGTTTTCTCCAGCATGATGACGGTCAGCAGGCCCACCACGAATACCGGCAGCGATACGGGCGCCATGCGGAAGAAGAATTCGATGAAATCCCAATTGGCCCGCTCCCCGATCAGCAGGTTCTGCGGCTCGCCCACTAGGGTCATCACACCGCCGAGCGCCGTGCCCACCGCAGCGTGCATCATCAGGCTGCGCAGGAACGCCCGGAAACCTTCCAGATCATAGCGGTTGAGCTGATCCACCTGTTCATCGTCGCCATGATCATGGCTGTGGTGGAAATCCTTGCCGGAGGCCACCTTGTGATAGATGGAATAGAACCCCACCGACACGGTGATCACCACCGCGGTCACCGTCAGCGCATCCAGAAAGGCGGACAGAATCGCCGCCGAGGCGGAAAACATCAGCGACAGGGCCAGCTTGTTGGGCACCCGGCAGATCAGCTTGGTGAACAGGAACAGCAACAGCCCCTGAAGGAAGTAGATCCCCGCCACCATGAAGACCAGCAGCAGAATCACCGGCAGGCCGCCCTGAATTTCATGATAGACCGTTTCCGGGCTGGTCATGCCCATGAACAGGGCCTCCAGCGCCAACAGCCCGCCGGGTTGCAGCGGGTAGCATTTCAGGGCCATGGCGAGTGTGAAAATGAATTCCAGCACCAGAATCCAGCCCGCCATGTAAGGGTTCCACATGTTCAGGAACGGATTGATGACGAGAAATGCCAGAATGGTCCATTTATACCAGATCGGCGACTTACCGAGGAAGTTCCTCCCCGCCGGGTTGGAAAACAACGCCATAGGACTGGTCCCCTTGTTTTGAATTGGTGTGGCACTGCCCCGTGCCCCTCCACAGCCCGAAACGCCATCCCGCGCCGGACCCCGTTATTTCGGCTTTTATCGCCAGTCGGGGTCAAGATCAAGAAAGGATACAGGAACGCGCCCGCCCTTGCCGCGGGCCGGGTCAGCGATTAGCGTCTTGCTCCCGGTATTCCCGTCACCCGTGGAGAGTCCCATGCATCAGGAACTGGCCGCCCTTCATGACTGGCTTGTCGCTGGCGACAGCGCCGTTCTGGGCGTGGTGGTCGCCACCTGGGGCTCGGCCCCCCGCCAGCCCGGCAGCCTGATGGCCCTGCACGGGGATGGCCGCGTGGTGGGGTCGCTGTCCGGCGGCTGTGTGGAAGGCAGCGTCATGGCGGAAGCGGCGCGCCTGACACCTGGGGACCGCGCCCTGCTTCTGGATTTTTCCGTATCCGACACGGATGCCTTCGCCGTTGGCCTGGCCTGCGGCGGGCAGCTTCAGGTGGCGCTGATCTGTCTGGGCCCGGAAAACGCCGGGGCGGTGCAGGCCGCGCTGACCGCCCTGACCGAACGACAGGGCGCCACCCTGCACCTGAACCTGAATGACGGGTCGGCGCGGCTTGAATCGGGGTGCCACAGCCACACCCCCGTGCTGTGGAAAGATTCCGCGCGCGCCGCCCCCACATCGCTCGCCCTGCCCATTCGCCCCAGCCCCCATCTGGTAATCGTGGGCGCGGTGCACATTGCCCGCCACCTGGCGCCCATGGCCGCGCGGTGCGACTGGCGGACAACCGTGCTGGACCCGCGCGGCGCCTTTGTGGACAGCGGCCCCATCCCGGAAGCCACCCTGGTGGAAGACTGGCCCGATGACTGGCTCGCCGCGCACCCGCTGGACCGGCACAGCGCGCTGGTGGCCCTGACCCATGAACCCAGGATCGACGATGCGGCCCTGTGGTGCGCACTGGGCGGCCCGGCCTTTTATATCGGGGCGCTGGGTGGGCGGAAGTCCCACGCCCGTCGGCTGGAGCGGCTGGCCGGAGCCGGCTTCGATCAAGACGAGCTGGATCGCATCCACGGGCCGGTGGGGCTGGACATTCAGGCCGCCACCCCGGCTGAAATCGCCGTGTCCATTCAGGCGGACATGATCCGCGCATACCGCACACGGATTGTTCCCCGGCGCCCTGATAGAGCGACGGAAAACCCTGCCGGGGAAACTGCCGAAAAGACCCCCGGAGAGACCTCATGACACGCCGGATCACCGCGCTCATTCCCGCCGCGGGTCGGGGGCGGCGCTTCGGGGGCGGCAAGCTGCGCGCGCCCGTTGGCGGGCAGGCGCTGATCCGCCATGTGGTGGCGTGTTATGCGACTCATCCGGCTTTCGATCCGGTGATCATCGTCACAGGCGCGGACGGCGCCGCCCTGCGGCGCGCCCTGAAAGGGCTGAAATGCCGCTGCATATCGGCACCGGCGCCCGGTGCGGGCATGGCCGCCAGCCTCAAAGCCGGTGCCCGCGCGGCGCCGCCCGATCAGGCGGTGGCGATCCAGCCCGCCGACATGCCTTTGATAAACCACGCATTGCTGGATGAAATGCTGCGCCGCCATCGCCCGCACCGGATAGTGCGCCCGGTCCATGAAGGCGTGCCCGGCCATCCGGTGATCTGGCCCGCCCGCGCCCTGCCCCGACTGCGCCAGATGACGGGTGAAAACGGCGCCCGCCGCCTGCTGACGCGCTGGTCAGCCCTGCTGGACCGGGCACCGTGGGACGAAACCGCCATATTCGATGTGGACCGGCCCGGCGATCTGGCCCGGCTGAAGGCGAACCGGGGTCACGCCTGGGGTCAGTATTCCTCTGGCAGAGGATGATCCGGGTCGGTGGCATCCACCAGCGGAATCGCCAGATCGGGGCCGAACCCGGCCCGCATCATGGACTTGATCTGCCGGTCCCGGCGCTCCGGCTCAAGCGGCACATCCGGGTTCCGGCGAAACGGCCCGAAACGCCGCCGCCGGGCATAGGCCACCGCCGCCTCGCGGGGCAAGGGTTCCTCGGTCTCCGCATCTAGGGCGGCAAGCGCCGCCTGCGCCTCCGCCTCGTCCACACCCTTCTGTTTCAGGTCCATCGCGATCTGTCGCGGCGGCTTGCCCCGGCCCAGCAGGCTGCGCGCCCGCACGCGGGCGAAAGCGGCATCGTCCACATAACCCAGTTCCGCGCATTTGCTCACCACCGCGGCGACGGCCTGCCGGTGCTCGGCGCTGATCTCCCACAGCCCGGTGCGCCTTTGCACTTTCCGCAGCAACACGTCTTCCAGCCGCGCACGACTGGCCATGAAGCGGCCCAGATAATGCAGCGCCGCCCGCTCCAGATATGCGGGGGTAACGGGCTTTCCCCCCGCCCCCTCCGCGCGCACCCGGTCGGCCCCGGCTTCGCCGTCTGTGGGCGCGTCCCGGCTCACAACGCCGCCACCCGGTCCAGAAAGCGGTCAATCTCCGCCTCCAGCACATAGACATGGGGGGAAACCCGAACCAGGCTGTCAATGCCGCGCGGCTCCAGATCGCGCCTTGTATGCGCCACGGAGGCCACCTGCACCGCGATATCCTCGGCCTCCAGCGCCGCCTTGACCTGCTGAGGAGACCGGCCTGCCAGTGTGAAGGTGACGATTCCGGCGGACGCCCCCTCAGGGCAGCCCATCTCCACCCCCTCAAGGGCGGCAAGCCCGCGCCGGAGCCTTTCGGCCAGCGCCGCGATCCGGTCATGAACCGCCTGCGGCCCGGTGGCCCACAGCCCGTCCAGTGCCGCCAGCAAGCCCAGTTGCCCGGCCACGCTGCGCTCCCATGCTTCAAACATGCGGGTGGAATCGGGTATCTGAATGCGGTCCTGCGCCACCCAGCCGGTGGTGTTGGTCAGCATCACCGGCAACAGGCGTTCCCGCATATCGGCGCGCACATATAAAAAGCCGGTGCCTCGCGGCCCGCGCAGGAATTTTCGCCCGGTGCCCGTCATCATGTGGCAGCCGATCCGCGCCACGTCCAGCGGCAACTGCCCCGCGCTCTGGCAGGCATCCAGCAGAAACGGCACATCCGCCGCACGGCACACCGCGCCGATGGCCGCCACCGGATTCACCTCCCCGCTGGATGAGGGCACATGGCTCAGGCTCACCAGCCGGGTGCGCCTGTCAATCAGGCGGGCCACGTCCGCGTCCGTTATGCCGCTGCCCGGCGACCCCGCCACGCGAATCTCCACGCCGTCCCGCTCGGCGCGGTGCAAATAGGCCACATAATTGCTGCAATAATCATTATAAGCGGTGACCAGATTGTCGCCCGCCGCCATAGGCACGCTGTAGAAGGCACGGGTCCAGGCATCCACCGCGCTGGCGGTGAAGGCATAGTCATCCGCCGCGCCGCCGAACAGCGCCGCCAGCCGGGGATACAGCGCCGCCAGCCGATCCGCGACTCGCTCCTGCGCCACATAGCCGCCCACGCGGGCTTCCAGCGCGATATGGTCCGTCAGCGCGGAGATCACCGACTCCGGCATCAATGCGGCCCCGGCATTATCCAGATGCAAACGGTTGGCCGCGCCGGGCGTGGCGGCTTTCAAACGAACGGGATCGAGCGGGGAATGCGCCCCCCTGGCGGCTTCGGTATCTGTCATGATCCATCCTGTTTACGCGCCTGACCGGCCACGCTCAAGGCCCCTTGTACAGCACCATGATGATGCGGAAAGGCGCCCCGGAACAGTTTTGGCTTGCACCAATGCGCGAGGGCGGCTAATCACCGGCACCGCTGGAGCCGGATCACGCACAACCGCCGCAGAAAGAACTTGAAGCCCTTGGGCGGTGCTTTTCTAATGGGGCGCGACGCCATCATTTCGCCACATGATGATGGCTGATCACGCGCCCTGATGTTTTGGGTTCGGGTCTGACGCCTGAGTCCGGGGCTTGGGTTCGGGACCAAATGACTGAAGCCTGAACCCGGTGGCCGGGTTCAGGGTGCCTGTGTTTCAAGGTCTGGAACGGGGCGCGTGCCGTCTCAGACCGGGTTTCGGGAAGATCCTGCCTCTTGCAGGGCGCCGAAAGGCCGGATAGGAATGATCGCCGGGGCTGCCGATAGTATGACTGATACACCGACCATCACACCTACCAACGATGCGACCCTGCCGCGGCGCTTTTCGGATTTCGATACCCTTGTGGACGCGCTGGAATATGCCGCGCGCGGACAAAGGGGCACCAATTTCTATAATGCGCGCGGCGACCTGGTGGACAGCCGCACCTGGGCGCAGCTTCGGGACAGCGCGGAAATGCTGGGGCGAAAGCTCACCGGGCTCGGCTTCAGGAAAGGCGACCGGCTGGCCCTGATCGCCGAAACCAATGTGGCTTTCGTGGAAACCTTTCTCGGCTGTCAGTATGCGGGTGTGCTGCCGGTGCCGCTGCCCCTGCCCACCTCGTTCGGTGGCAAGGAAGGCTATGTTAGCCAGTTGACCGCCCAGCTTACCAGTTGCGGCGCGCGCGGCGTGGTCGGGCCGGATTTCATGGCCGACATCATCAAGCAGACCGCCGACGGGCTGGACATCGCCTTTTCCGGCTCCCGCTTCGATCTGGAACAGGCCACCGATGCATCGGGCGGGCTGGCGAAGCTCACGGCGGACGATCTGACATATCTGCAATATTCCAGCGGCAGCACCCGTTTCCCGCACGGCATCTCCATCACTCACCGCTCGCTGATCGCCAATACATTCGGCATGGGCTATCACGGCGTGCAGATGCAGGACGGGGACCGCTGCGTAAGCTGGCTGCCCTTTTATCACGACATGGGGCTGGTCGGCACCTTCCTGACCACGCTGACCAACCAGGTATCGGTGGACTTCATCCCCACGGAAGAATTCGCCCGGCGCCCGCTGAGCTGGCTCAGGGTGATCACCGCCAACAGGGGGACCATCTCCTACAGCCCCACCTTCGGTTATGACATCTGCACGCGCCGCGCGGCGCTGCGCGCCAAGGCGCTCGACGAGCTGGACCTGACCACCTGGCGGGTGGCCGGCATCGGCGGGGACATGATCCGCCCCGACGTGCTGCGCGGCTTCCACGACACCTTCAGCGCCATCGGGTTTGACGACAGGGCCTTCCTGCCCAGCTACGGCCTGGCGGAATGCACGCTGGGCGTCAGCTTCGGCAAGGCGGGCCGCGGTGTGGAGATCGACCAGAAAGAAGAAGCGCTGCTGTCCGGCGAGCAGGACAGCGCGGCAAGCGGCGACAGCCAGCGGATGCGCGAAGTGGTCAATTGCGGCACGCCGCTTCCCGAATTCGATGTGGCCATCCGCACCGAGGACGGCGAAACCCTCGGTGAAGGCGGCGTGGGCAAGGTCTATCTGCGCGGCACATCCGTCATGCGGGACTATTTCAACGACCCGGATGCCACCCGCGCCGTGCTCAGCGACGACGGCTGGCTGGACACCGGCGACATGGGGTATCTCAAGGACGGCGACCTGTTCATCGTTGGCCGCGCAAAGGACATGATCATCGTCAATGGCCGCAACCATTGGCCGCAGGATATAGAATGGGCGGCGGAACAAATGCCCGGCGTGCGCCCCGGTGACGTGGCCGCCATTTCCATTCCCGGCGAAAACCGGGAGGAAGTGCCCCTGATCCTGGCCCATTGCGGTATGACGGACAGCAATGAACGCGCCCGTTTCATCGACGAGATGAAACGCCTGGTGCAAAAGGAAACCGGCATCATCTGCATGATCGAGCTGGTACCACCCCGCAGCCTGCCCCGCACCAGTTCCGGCAAGCTCAGCCGGTCCAAGGCCCGCACCAAATATCTCAATGGCGGGCTGCAAGCGCGGGCCAGCTAGCCCCGTGGCCGCGCCCGGCACCGACCCCGCACCCGCCGGCCCCGCATCGCCGGTGGTCGCTGTCACCGGCGCCACCGGCTTTCTGGGGCGCCATGTGATCACGCGCCTGGCCGATGCCGGGGTGAGCGTGCGCGCGCTGGCCCGCCCGTCCCTGGCGGCGGATCTGGCGGCCACGGAAACCCGGCCCATAAGCTGGATCGCTGGCCGCCTGCATCAGCACGCAGCGCTGGAACAGCTATTGGCGGGAGCCGACGGCGTGATCCATCTGGCAGGGCTGGTGAAGGCGCTGGACCGGGACGGCTTCTTCACCGTCAATGCTACCGGCAGCACCGCCCTTTTCAAGGTCGCCGCCGCCACGAATGTGCGCCATGTGCTGCTGGTCTCTACTCTGGCCGCGCGGGAACCCCATCTGTCCGCCTATGGCGCCAGCAAGCGGGCCGCCGAACAGATGCTGGAACATCCGGCGCGGGCGGGGCTCGCGGCCTGGCCCTTTGGCTGGACGGTCGTGCGCCCGCCCGCCATTTACGGCCCCGGCGACATGGAAATCCTTACGCTCTTCAAGGCCATGCGCTTCGGTCTGCTGCCTGCGCCGGGCAGCCGCCACAACCGCTTTTCCATGATCCACGCGGACGACATGGCCGGTGCATTGGTGGCGCTGTCGCTGGCGGGAATCGCCGACCCGGCCAGCCATCAACACAAGGTCTATGAGATGGACGACGGCACACCCGGCGGCTACGGCATTCATGACGTGGCCGGGGCGCTCGCCCCCCATGCCCCCGGTGGCCGACGGCCCCGCGTGGTGCCGGTCCCCGGCGCGGTGCTGCAAACGCTCGGTCTCGGCGGCGGGCTGATCGGGCGGCTCAGGGGGCGCCCCCTGACGCTGGACCGGGACCGAGGCCGCTTTCTGGCACACCCGGACTGGGTGGTCACCAAAGGCAGGGTGCCGCGGCTTGAAAACTGGCAGGCGCGACACACTCTTGTCAGCGGGCTTGCGGATACCATTGCATGGTACCGCGATCACGGGTACCTATAGCCCTTTCAAACCCGGTGCAGGCACATGCGCGCCTGGCACGGGGATCGTATTCAGTCACGTGGTCGGCAGGCGCCGACAGAAGAAGGGCAGGCACCGCATGGCCAAACAGGCAACCCTGGACAGCATTATCGCGTTGATCGCTCCGCTCAACAAGAAAGGGGTCACGGTCGCGCCCCAGACCTCCTTCGCCGGGGACCTGGAACTGGACTCGCTCACGGTCATGGACCTTGTGGCAGAGATCGAAGACGAATTTGACATCGTTCTGCCGCTGAATATCCTGCCTGAGCTTGAGACCGTGGAACAGGTGGCGGACGCGGTGGAGCGCATTCAGGAAAAAGGGGTGTAAGCCATGAACCTGCTGGACAAATTCGACCCCGTGGCCGCCCAGAAGGCCCATTTGCCGGTGGACAAGGCGGACCCCTTCAAGGTGGTGATGGACGAGGTTCTCTCGGAAACCGAAGCCATGATCGATGGCCGCCGCACCATCCTTGCGGGCACCAACAACTATATGGGCATGACCTTCTATCAGCCCGCCATGGAAGCGGCGGAAACCGCGCTCAGGGCCTATGGCACGGGCACCACCGGCTCCCGCGTGCTCAACGGCACCTATGACGGGCACAAGAAGCTGGAAGCCACGCTGGCCGATTTTTACGGCATGGATCATTGCATGGTCTTTTCCACCGGCTATCAGGCCAATCTGGGCGTGATCGCCACGCTGGCGGGCAAGGACGACTATCTCATCATCGATGCGGACAGCCACGCTTCCATCTATGACGGCGCGGCCATGGGCAATGCCACCGTCGTGCGCTTCAAGCACAATGACCCGGACAATCTGGAACGCCGCCTGAAGCGCCTGCCCGCGGACGCCGGCAAGCTGGTGGTAGTGGAAGGCATCTATTCCATGATGGGCGATGCCGCACCGCTGAAGGCGCTGCTGGAAGTCTCCCGCAAATATGGCGCCATGACCCTGGTGGACGAAGCCCACTCCATGGGCTTCTGCGGCGAAACCGGGCGCGGCGTGGCGCAGGAACAGGGCGTTGAGCATCTGACCGATTTCATCATCGGCACTTTTTCCAAGTCGGTGGGCACCATTGGCGGTTTCTGCGTTTCCAACGAGCCCAAGTTCGACACGCTCCGAATTGTCTGTCGCCCTTATATGTTTACCGCCTCGCTGCCGCCCAGCGTCGTGGCGGGGGCGCTGGCATCCATCGAAGGGTTGAGCCGTGCGGACAATCGCCGGGCGCACCTTTGGGAAAACGCCCGCCGCCTGCACGGCGCGCTCAAGGACATGGGCTTCACGCTGGCCACACCCGAAGCGGAAAGCCCGATCATCGCCCTTTGCCTGCCGGACCCGGTAAGCTGCACCCGGCTCTGGGAAGCCCTGTTGCTGGAAGGGGTCTATGTGAACATGGCCCTGCCCCCCGCCACGCCGAGCGGCATGAACCTGCTGCGCGCCTCGCTCTGCGCCCAGCACAGCACCGAACAGGTGGACCGGATCATCACCCGATTCCACCGTGCCGCCGAAAAAGTGGGGCTGCTGGAAGCGGCCTGACTTAAAGATTCCGCTCACGCCGGGCGGCTTGCGCCCGGCTTTGTTTCCGCTCACGCAAACGTGCTGCGCACGCGCTCCGCTAGGGCGCGGCACTTGCCGCGGGCCACGCTTGTGGCCTCCGCTCATCCCGCGTGTGCGGGATGGCGGTAGAAGCAGCGCCGGTGCTTGTTTGCTTACCGCTCACGCAAGCGTGCTGCGCACGCGCTCCGCGAGGGCGCGGCACTTGCCGCGGGCCACGCTTGTGGCCTCCGCTCATCCCGCGTGTGCGGGATGGCGGTAGAGGCGACGTTGGTGTCTGTGAGTCGCGGCTTTGTTTTCGCTCACGCAAGCGTGCTTTCGCACGCGCTCCGCGGGGGCGCCGCATGGGCGGCGGGGCGCGGTCGCGCCCGTCGGATGGGTCCGTGGGCGGGATAGTGGCGGGTCCAGAGGCCGAACGATCGGTTGGTCAGCGGAAGGCGCCTTTTCGGCGTAATTGCCAGAACAGCCGGAGGCCGGAGCGGATCGGATGTCGGCGCATGGCGTCCGTCACCGGGACGGGCACGCCGGAATGGCGCTCGATCTTCCAGGCCAGATAATCAATGCCGCCATCAAAGGTGGCGGCTGCCTTGATCAGGCGCAGAAAGCTGACCGTTTTGCCATTGACACGCCTGAGCCACCAGTACCAGCGCGCCGCTGTCGGACCACGCGCCGCCTGCGGAGGAAGATGGGGCAGCATCAGCGGCGTCAGCTTTTCATACCGGGCCGCGTCCAGGGCGTGGATTTCGTCCCCCTTGCCGCCTTTTTCCGAGCGCAGCTCAGCACGATAGGTCTGGCGAAAGGCCGTTTTCCAGAGCCCGGCATGATCCGCATCCGGCGCCATGGGCCGGGCATGGGCCAGCATGGTGGTCACCGCCCGCCCCACCTGATCGGCGATATGGCGGCGATCCGCCCGGCTGCGGGCCTGCAACAGCAGAACCGGCTGGGAAAACCGCGCCCAGACCGACACATTCAGACAATCGGGGGACACGCGGCGGGCCAGGTCATCCAGGGAAAGCACCGCCACCTTGGACCGCAGCACCTGATCGCCCCACCGGGTTTCATGGTAAAATACATTGGGCGGCAAAACGCGATTGGCCACCGCCAGCCAGGCCCGGTCATAAACTGGCCGGTACCGGTCCACCAGCACATAAAAATCGAGGATTCGATCCGCCACCTGACCGGTGCGCAGGCAAGAGCCGTAAAACAACACACCCGCCACACCGGGGGAAAAACGATCCGCCACATCGCGGGCGGCGGCATCGATGGCGCCTGGAACGGATTTGGCGTCCCACTCCGCCAGAATGGCCGCGCCGGGGGTCACGGCTCAGAGCCGGACAAATGTAAGCGCCCGGTCCCCCCGCACGGTGATGGGCACACCCGGCTTGGGCGTATAAATTTCGCCGTCCAGGGTCAGGGGATCGGTGCATTCCAGCACCACCTGATCGCTGCGCCGGGTATGAGCGCCCTTCACGGTGGTGCGGCCAAACCAGCGCCCCAGCACGGCAACGAAAGCCCGCATCACATTGGCCGTGCCCGGTTCCACCGCGGCGAAGCCAAGCCCACCCTGACCTTCCCGGCCAAAGGGCTTGAGCCCGAACAGCAGGCTGTTGAGCGAGGTCACGAAAACCGCCATATATCGCCCTTCCAGCGCGCCGCCCCCGCGCACCCTGATACGCATGGGGTTGGACCGCATCAGCTTGCGCTGCGGGCCGATCGCCAGAGCCGCGCCCAGCATGGTGAACAGGGAAACACCATGCGCCACCACATTGGGCAGGCCGCGCGCATAGGCATGACGCCGACACCAGAAAATCGCCTTTACCACCCCGGCAGCCCCCAGAAAGGTGCCCACCCTGGGCGGCGTGCCGTCACCCATATCCAGTTCAAGCAGGTTCCGGCTGGTGAGCCGATCCGCCAGCTTGCCCCGGCGCAACAACGAAAGCGCGCGCCGCAGAACCTTTTCCGGGCACCCCCTGGCGCCCAGATCGGCGGCAGTCATGTTGGTCTTGCCGCCGGGCAGCAGCACGATGGGCGGGATCACCTTGAACGGCGACCGGTGCAGCAGGGCCGCCAGCACCATGCCGATGGTACCATCGCCGCCATTGATGATCAGAACCGCGGGATTGGCGCGGGCCAGCAGGGCCAGGGCGTCATCCACGCTGGCAGGGCCATCCAGTTCGTAATGCACCACATTGCCGCTTTCCGAGACCAGGCGACGGACCTTTTCCATGCCCCCGGCATTGGTTGTGCTCTTGGGATTGGAAATCAACCCGACCATGGGCACCACGGCGCCGCTTTTTACTGTTGACCGGTCCAGTTGCATCGCATCCCAATCCTGTTCTGGCATTCAGCGGGCCAGATCCGCAATAAAACCTCGCATCGGGCCCTGCCCGACGCGGCATCTCGGTTGCGCCTGATTTAGCCAAACTTGACCCGAAAGGCAAGAGGAAGGCCCCTCACATATCCGTGGCTTTCTCTGGCGTGTCTTCCAAAAACGCCCGTGGGGTCTTATCTGCGCCGGAGACGGCGGCGTTTTTTCTTTTCGGGTGCGTCGCTGCCGAACATATAGGTGAGCCGCACATCCATATCCTGAACACCGGGCTCGGCGGTGAACACCACCTTGTCGAAATCGGGCTTCCCCAGCCCCAGTTCCGGGTTGCGGGAAAAGCCGAACCCTTCGGAGAAGAAGTCCGCCTTGCCGTTGGCGTTCCGATCATGCAGCACCACAAGCGCCTGTTCCCCGGCTTTGGGCAATGGCACGCAGACCGTCTGATCATGATCCTCGGCAGGCACATCCACCCGGATCAGTTTGGCGCCCTTGGCCAGAAAATCATCCGGGTCGGGGCCATAAATCTGCACCCGGATATTGCCCTCCGCCTCGGTAATATTGCTCACATGCACGCGAACACTGGCCTCGCCGGAACCGGGCTCGCAGTCATCGCCCAGATAGCCCGCCGCGTTTTCCAGCGTGGTGGGGGGCGGCCTGCCGCTTTCGGAATCAGCCGCCTCTTCCTGAAGCGGCGCGGCGGACAGGCCCGCAAGAGGCAGCGAAAACACACCCAGTACCAGGGCTGCCTGGCGCAGGATGCGAACCGGGGACACAACCGAACCGGCACGGACAAACGGGAACATCAGACTCTCCTTACATGTTGACAGCCCAGGGCCGCGGCATTGGCCCGGCAAGGCCCTGGCGGCCCGGAACACCGCTTGCTCCACCCCTGCCGTGCGATCATGGCCGGAATATGGTGGCCCAAAGGCAGGATGTGGCAAGGCGGGAAGCCGCCATTGCCCTTGCATCCACCCCTAAAGCAGTGTAGCGCCAAACTATGCTCTCGCGTCTTGACAGATATGTGCTCCGCCAGGTGATGACTCCCATGCTCATCACGCTGGGCATTGCCGCCCTGCTGCTGATTCTGGAGCGTATGCTGCGTCTTTTCGACTTCGTCGTCAACGAAGGGGGGCCGGTGGGCGTGGTCTTTCGCATGTTGGCCAATCTTACGCCGCACTATATGGGGCTGGCACTGCCCGTCGGCCTGTTCCTGGGCGTTCTGCTGGCCTTTCGCAAGATGTCCCTGAACAGCGAATATGACGCCATCGTGGCCAGCGGCATCGGCCTGCCCCGCCTGATGCGCCCGCTGCTGCTGCTTTCCCTGCTGCTGGTGGCGATCAATATGGCCCTTGTGGGCTGGGTTCAGCCGCACAGCCGCTATGCCTATCGCGGGCTGGTGTTCGATCTGCGCTCCGGCGCGCTGGGTGCCAGCATCCGGGTGGGTGAATTTGTCGAGGTGGGCGACAACATGGTTCTGCGGATCGAGGAATCCCGCAATCAGGGCGCCGATCTTTATGGCGTTTTTCTGGAACGGCGGGACGAACGCGGCAGCATGTCCGTCACCGCCGAGCGTGGCGGCTTCTATGCCACCGACAATGATCAGACCGTGCTGCTCAGGCTGTTCAACGGCATGTTGGTGGACCTGAACGAAAGCCAGGAAAAACCCCGCGTCCTCACCTTTGACGAACAGGATCTGGCGATCGACCTGCCCACCAGCACGCCGTTTCGGTCCCGCGGGGGGGAAGAACGGGAAATCACCCTGCCCGAACTGATGCAGATGAAAGACGACCCGACCCTGAGCGATGGGCGCCGGAACGCCTTTGAAGCCCAGTTCCATTGGCGGCTCATGCACAGCATCACCTTTTTGATACTGCCCTTTCTGGCCGCCCCCATGGGCCTGACCAACAAGCGCACCGGGCGCAGCACCGGGCTTGTGGTGGGGCTTGGCCTGCTGATCGTCTATAATGAAGTGATGGAAGGCATGGAAACCGCCGTGGCCGCGGGCATATCGCCCTATCTCAGCATATGGGCGCTGTTCACCGGCTTTGCCCTGCTCAGCCTGTTCTTCTATCATGTAGCAGCGCACCGGGCGGGCGGCGACCCGCTGGCCTGGGTCAATGCAAGCTGGAACATGGTGGCGGGGCCGATCGGGCGCCTGTCCCGCAAGCTCATCGGGGTGCATGAATGACCGCCGCGCCAGCCAGCCGCCCGATCTCCACCCTGCGGGCCCTGCGCCGACGTTTCCTGCCGTCGCGCACCCTGTCCACCTATATGGCCAGGATGCATCTCACACGCTTCTTCGGCGTTCTGCTGGGGCTGACCATGGTGCTCCAGATTCTCGACCTGCTGGCACAGAGCGACGATATCCTCTCTGCGGAGGGCGCGTCCTATGCCTCCATCATCAGCTATGTCTCGCTGCGGCTGCCGCAACTGATCAGTCAGTTCGCGCCGTTCGTGGCGCTCCTCGCCACGCTTTTGACGCTGGCCACGCTGAACCAGCACAGCGAAGTGATCGTCATGAAAGCGACGGGGCTGTCGGCCCACCGTATTCTGAGCCCCATCGGGCTGGCCAGCCTGATGATCGCGGGCGCCCATTTCGCGTTCAACGAACTGATCGTGGCCGATGCCAGTCGGGAACTGGATTACTGGGCGAAGAATGATTATGCGGTGGACCTGCCGCCCCCCACCGAACTGGGCGGTCAGGTCTGGCTGAAAGACGGTGAAAAGCTGGTTCGGGTGGGGCGCGTAAGCCGCGTACATGACCGGATCGTTCTGGACCGGGTTGCTATCTTCAAGCGGGAAGGCACATCACGACTCGTGGAACTCGCACGCGCCGACTTCGCCTGGTATCGCGATGGCCGATGGACCCTGCATGAGGTGCGCCGCTTCGACACGCAAAGTCACGCCCTGTCCATTCAACCCACCGAGCCGGTGGACCTGAATGTGTCGCCGGGGCGCTTTACCCTGCTGGACATCAAGCCCGATCATCTGCCGTTCGCCAGCCTGTGGTCCAAGATCGAACAACGCCGGGAAGAAGGGCTGGCAACCGACCGCCTGATGGCCAGCTTCCTGCAAAAGATCGCCGGGCCCGCCGCCAGCATCCTGATGCCGCTGTTGGGGGCCGTGGCCGCTTTCGGCATTCATCGCGGCGGCAGCCTGTTCCTGCGCCTGGTGCTGGGCATGGCGCTGGGCTTCACCTTTTTCGTGGCGGACAATTTCATGCTGGCCATGGGGGAATTCGGCGTCGCCCCGCCCATTCTGGCCGCATGGGCGCCCTTCCTGCTGTTCCTGCTGGTGGGGTATGCGGTGCTCTTCTACAGCGAGGAAGGACAGGTGGGCACCAAACTGGCCCGATGGCGCAGCCGACGGCGGCGTGGCTGACATGGCGACGGCCCAGGGCAATGGCAATCACCGCGTGGCGGCGGGCGCGGGCAAAGCCTTTCTCGGTCGGTTGGGCGCGCTGATCGAAGTGGCCAGCCTGATCGCCTTTGGCTGGGCCTATGGCGCCGAAACATTCGGGCTGTATGCCGCGCTCTGGTCTTATGTGAAGGTGCTCTCCGCGCTCAGCGATGTGGCCATGACCACCGCCCTGCAACGCTTTGTCCCCCTGGCCGAGCAGTCCGGCGACCATCAGCCCGCCGAGCGGGCGGGGGCGGCGCTGAAGCTGTCCGTGGGCATAGGAATCGCGCTGGCGCTGGCCATGACCGCGCTGGCCCAGCCGCTGGGCCGGCTGATCAATGCCGGGGCCGAAGACAGCGCGGCGCTGGCCGGGATCATCCGGCTTTATGTGTGGACCGTGCCGCTGTGGACCTGTGTGGAAAGCGCCACCGCCGCCATTCGCGCGCGGCGCACCTTCGGCCCGGAAATCAAGGTGCGCATTTTCGTGGAACAGGGCGCCCGGCTGGTGCTGGGGCTGGGCTTTGCCGGATTGGGGCTGATGACCTTCGGGCTGTTCGCCGCGCATCTCGTCTCCACCGCCATAGCCGGGGCGCTGGCGCTCAGGCTGGTCAGCCGGGCCTATGGCCTGCGGGCGGTGCTGCGCGCGCCCGTACTGGCGCCGGGCAACCGGGCCATGCTGGGATACGGGCTGGCGGTCATGCCGGCGGCCCTGACCAAGAAGCTGTTTTCCGAAGTGCCGGTCATGGCCCTCAACGCCATGCTGCCGGGGGCGGACGGCGCGCGGGCGGCGGGCTTTTATGCTATTGCCCGCAAGGTGGCAAGCGCCCTGCAAGCGGTGCGGCTCACATTCGATTATGTGATGGCACCGCTGGCCGCCGAACGGGTCAGCCGGGGTGACCGGGCCACACTGGCCAGCATGGGCGCCTTCGCCACCCGCATCGCGCTGGGCCTGGCCTTGTTGCTGGGGGCGACCCTGATCATGATGCGCCACGACCTGCTTGCCCTGATGCGCCCCGACTTCATGGCCGCGGCCAGTGCCATTGTGATTCTGGTAGCGGGCCGGGTGCTGGAAGCGGCCACCGGCCCGGCCACGGCCCTGGTGGAAATGCTGGGCCACCACGCCCTGCCCGCACTGAACAGCCTGGCCGGGCTTGTGGTGATGGGCGGTCTCGGATTGTGGCTGATCCCGCCCCACGGCCTGAACGGCGCGGCGGTGGCCGCCGCCGCCGGGCTGAACACCACCGCCCTGCTGGCCCTGTGGCAAACGATGGCGTTGTTCCGGCTCAACCCCTATGGGCGGGCCATGATCCGGCCCCTTGCGGTGGCGGGGGGGCTGGCGCTTCTCATCCTGCTGGCGGGCCGGGGGATTGCCCTGCTCGGCCCACCGCCTGGAAGCCTTCTTGTGATCATGCCGCTCTTGCTGCTATCAGCGATGGCGATCTTCATCCGCGCCGGGCTGACCGGGCCGGATGAAACGGCGCTTGGGCGGCTGGGGCGGCTTGCCCGGCTGCTGGGGCGGCGCAAGGATCAGCCACCCGAAACGGAAAGGGATGCCCCGTGACCACCACTATCCGGCCCGTTCGCACCAAGCGGGATCTCAAGACCTTCATCACCTGCACCCGGCACATCTATCGGGATGATCCGAACTGGATACAGCCGCTCACGCTGGAGCGGCTGGACGCGCTGCAAGCCCACAAGAACCCCTATTTCAACCATGCGGAGGTGGCCTTTTGGCTGGCGGAGCGCAATGGTCATGTGGTGGGGCGGGTTTCGGCCCAGAGCGACCGGCTGGCGCAGGATCGCTATGGCACGGACCTGGCCCATTTCGGCTTTTTCGAAGCGGAGGATTTCGAAACCGCCCGCGCGTTGATGGAAACCGCCGAAGCCTGGGCGCGGCAGCGGGGGCTGACCCGCGTGCAGGGGCCGTGGTCGCTGTCCGCCAATGAACAGGCGGGCCTGCTGGTGGATGGCTTCAACACGCCGCCGGTTTTCATGATGCCCCATGGCAGGCCCGATTATGATGGCTGGCTGAAAGACCTGGGTTATGGCGAGGCGCGGGACATGCTGGCCTATGAACTGGACCTGCACCCCGGATTCCCGGAAAAAACCCATCGCATCGTCAAGCTGGCCAGGCGCAACAAGCGGCTGAATGTGCGCGAACTGGACATGAAGCACTTTGACCGCGACCTTGCCCTTATCATGGATATCTTCAACGAAGCCTGGTCCGACAATTGGGGCTATGTGCCCTTCACGGAAGAAGAAGCCGCCCATGCGGCCAAGGCGCTGAAGCCCATCGTCAAGCCCTATCGCACCATGATCGCGGAAGTGGACGGCGAACCAGCCGCCTTCATGGTCACCATTCCAGACGTGAACCACAAAATCCGGGACCTGAACGGCAAGTTGACACCGATCGGGCTGGCCAAACTGTTATGGCGCCTGATTCTGAGTGGCCGGGAGGACCGGATGCGGGTGCCGCTGATGGGGGTGCGCAAGGCCTATCAACGCGGGCCGATCGGTGCCGCGCTCGCCATCTGGATGATCAGCGACAGCCGCGACAATGTGGTGGATCGCGGCGCCACCTTTGGCGAACTGGGCTGGATACTGGAAGACAATGACGGCATGAACAAGATTCTGACCGACATAGGCTGCAAGCCATACAAGACCTATCGGGTCTATGAAAAAGGGCTGGCCTGAACAGCCAGCCCCACGCCGTTTTCACCCGACCGGGCGATCAGATCAGCGCCGCGCTGTGGGCGCCGTCCACAGGCAGGGCCACGCCGGTAACGAAGCTGGCCGCGTCGCTTGCCAGCATCAGCATGGGCGCTTCCAGTTCATGCAATTCGCCCACACGGCCCGCCGGGGTTTTGGCCACCATGGCCTTGCCGCGCTCGCTGTCCAGGAAGGTATCGTTGATTTCCGTCTTGAAATAGCCGGGGCAGAGCGCGTTCACCCGGATACCGAACCGCTGGAATTCCAGTGCCATGGCGCGGGTCATCTGCACCACGCCCGCCTTGGAAACGGCATAGGTCATCTGCATGGGCGCCACACCAAGGCCGAGAATGCTGGCCGTGTTGATGATGCTGCCCGACTGGCCCGCATCGCGCAGGCGGCGGGCGGCCTCGGTGGCGACCCGCCACATGCCCTTGAGGTTGGTGTCCATGGTGATGTCCCAGGCATCCTCGGTGCTGTCCACGGCCCATTCGGGCACCGCCAGCCCGGCATTGTTGCAGACCACATCGGGCAGCCCCAACGCGGATTGAGCCTGATCGAAGGCGGCTCGCACACTGTCGCCATCGGTGACATCCAGCGCCACGGCCAGGGTGCGACGGCCCGTCTCCCCGGATATTTCGTCCGCCAGCGCCTTCACCCTGTCTTCCCGGCGGGCGCCCAGCACCACATCGGCCCCGGCGCGGGCCAGGGCACCGGCGAACTGGGCACCGATACCGGAACTGGCCCCGGCCACCAGGGCCACCTTGCCGGTCAAGGAAAACATGGTCTCCACAGTACGGGTCATACGCCCCTCCCCTTTTTTGAAAACGTGCCCTTAGCCGGTGAACGCCTGAAGCCCGGTTATGGCGCGCCCCAGGATCAGGGCGTGCACATCATGCGTGCCTTCATAGGTGTTCACGGCTTCCAGATTCATCGCATGGCGGATGATATGATATTCGTCCGACACGCCATTCCCCCCATGCATGTCGCGCGCGGTGCGGGCGATATCAAGCGCCTTGCCGCAATTATTGCGCTTCATCATGGAAATCATTTCGGGGCTGAAGCTGTCCCCGTCCATCAGGCGGCCCAGCCTGAGCGCCCCTTCAAGGCCAAGGGTGATATCCGTCATCATGTCCGCCAGCTTTTTCTGCACAAGCTGGGTATTGGCGAGCGGGCGGCCAAACTGCTTGCGGTCCAGCGTGTATTGCCGGGCCGCGAAAAAGCAGAATTCCGCCGCGCCCATGGCGCCCCATGCAATGCCATAACGCGCCCGGTTCAGGCAGCCGAACGGCCCGCCAAGGCCGCTGGCGTGGGGAAGCAGATTTTCTTCCGGCACGAACACGTCGTCCATCACGATCTCGCCGGTAATGGAGGCCCGGAGCGAAAACTTGCCCTCGATCTTGGGCGCACTCAGCCCGTCCATGCCCTTTTCCAGAATAAAGCCGCGAATCTTGCCGTCATGGGCATCCGACTTGGCCCAGACCACGAACACATCCGCGATCGGGCTGTTCGTGATCCACATCTTGGCGCCGGTCAGCCGGTAGCCGCCGTCCACCTGCCTTGCGCGGCTTTTCATCCCCGCCGGGTCGGAGCCCGCGTCCGGCTCCGTCAGGCCGAAGCAGCCCACCAGTTCCCCGCTGGCGAGACCGGGAAGGAATTTTTGGCGCTGATCCTCGCTGCCATAGGCATAAATCGGGTGCATCACCAGTGAGCTTTGCACGGACATGGCGGAGCGATAACCGCTGTCCACCCGCTCCACTTCCCGCGCCACAAGACCGTACGAGACATAGGATGCCCCGGCGCAGCCATAGTCCTCCGGCAGGGTGATGCCCAGCAACCCCTGCTCCCCCAGCTCCGTCATGATCTCGCGGTGGAATATCTCGTGCCGGTTCGCTTCCAGCACACGGGGCATCAGCCTGTCGGTGCAATAGGCCCGCGCCGCGTCACGGATCATGCGTTCCTCTTGCGACAACTGCTGATCCAGAAAGAACGGATCGTCCCAGTGGAAGGGCACGATTCCCTTGGGATAATTCATCGCGGGCTCACGCTTGCTCATGCTGCATCCTTGTTGAACCGGGGACAGCCCGCCCCGACCTTAGGGAGGACCGTTGCATTGGAAACTTCCGACCCAGAGGCTAGTGCGCCAAAAGGCGTGCGGCAAGGGGCGCTTGTCACACAGGATCAGGGGTGTACCTTTTCACGGGGGAAACAAGGGAGGACGATCCATGCCGTTTGATCAGGAAACGCTGGGCCAACTGCTCGCCACGCTGGAACGCTTCGTTGCCGAACGCATGATCGTGAACGAACCGATTGTGGAGCGGGACGGGGCCATTCCGGCGCCTCTGGTGCAGGAAATGCGGGATTTGGGGCTGTTTTCGCTGTCCATCCCCGAAGAATATGGCGGCCTTGGCCTGACCATGCGCGAGGAAGTGGAAGCCGCCCTGATACTGGGCCGCGCCGCGCCCGCCTTCCGGTCCATCTTCGGCACCAATGTGGGCATCGGCTCACAAGCCATCGTGATCGACGGCACCGAGGCACAGAAAGCCTACTGGCTGCCCCGGCTCGCCAGCGGGGAGGTGATCGGCTCCTTCTGTCTGACCGAACCGGACAGCGGCTCGGACGCGGGCGCGCTCAAGACCAGCGCCCGGCTGGACGGCGACCATTATGTGCTCAACGGCACCAAACGCTATATCACCAATGCCCCGATCGCCGGGCTGTTCACGGTCATGGCGCGCACCGACCCGGATACACGCGACCATAGCGGGGTCAGCGCCTTTCTGGTGCCCGCCGACACAGCCGGCATCCATATCGGTCAGCCGGAAAGGAAGATGGGCCAGAAAGGCGCCCCCGTGGCGGATGTGGTGTTCGACGACTGCCGGGTTCCGGCGGAAAACATCATTGGCGGCGTGCCGGGCCGGGGCTTCAAGACGGCCATGAAAGTGCTCTCTCGCGGGCGGCTGCACATCGGGGCAAGCTGTACAGGGCTGGCAAGCCGCGCCCTGAACGATGCCGTACGCTATGCCAGGGAGCGAAAACAGTTCGGCCAGGCCATCAGCGACTTCCAGCTCATTCAGGCCATGATCGCGGACAGCGAAACGGAAATCCAGGCATCCCGCGCCTTGGTGCGGGAAGCGGCTTCGGCCATGGATGCGGGCGAGGACGTGCGGCGCCAGGCGAGCTGCTGCAAGCTGTTCGCCAGCGAAATGGTGGGCCGCGTGGTGGACCGGGCGGTGCAAATTCATGGCGGGGCGGGCTATATCGCCGACTATGGCGTGGAGCAGCTATACCGCGATGCCCGCCTTTTCCGCATCTATGAGGGCACCACCCAGATTCAGCAGATCATCATCGCCCGCGACGTGATCGCCAACATGGAATAGCGCCCCATGGAAAACGCCCCCAAAGCGGGAGCGTTTCCTGTTTCGGATCATCGTATTATACGGACTTTCAGGGCCCTAGTGTTCGTGCTTGATACGGGTCACGACACCGCAGGCGATGCGGCCACCCGCGCCCGCCTGTTCGCCGTAACTGTCCGGGTATTGATGCACGATCACGGCGCTGCCGTCCGAATCCATCAGGGAATTGTCGGCGTCCGGGTTCAGGCTCACCAGATCGGTGAACATCTCGGCATTGGCGATCTCGTCCCCCTCGGCATGGATATTGGGCAGGTCGCCCGCGTGGCGGCCATCCCCATGATAAAAGCCGTGGCTGTTTCCTTCCGGGTTATAATGACCCCCAGCCGCCTTGAAGCCGTCCTCGCAGCTTCCCGTTTCATGCAGGTGGAAACCGTGCGCTCCGGCGGGGATATTGGTCAGCGATGCCTTTATATGCACGCCCTGATCGGTTTCGGTCAGCACCACTTTGCCGATCTCCCGGCCATCCTGATCATGCATCATGGCATTGGCCGTGTGCTGATCATGGGCCGTGGCCCCCTCTGGCGCCAGACCGAGAGACAAGGCACTCACGGCCAGGGCGCCAAGCGCCGCCATACCGGTTTTCCGCTGCCACTGGCGTCTATGTAATGTCATGGATATCCTCCTGATTCCTGGCCATGATGATCAATCATGTGGTCTTGAGATGGCCATTCTCCCCACCCTCAACAACCCCCGGCGCCGATGCCGCCTGCTGTATACGCTCCAGCACCCGTGTGGTGCGAAGACTGTCGGCCAGGGTCGGTGCCGAAGACTGACCGGCCTCAACGGCGGCGGCGAATGCGCGTAGCATGTCCACATAGGCATTGCCGCGGGAATATGTGAGCGCGCGCCCCGCACCATTCTTAAGCCGGATGTGAATATCCGATTGCGCGTTGATCTGGTTAAAGGGCTCCATGATCTCCACCTGGCCGCGCTCCCCCATGATATGCAGGCGCTGGCTGCGCTCGCTCCGCATGGATGCATGAAGGCTGGC
Source organism: Yunchengibacter salinarum (assembly GCF_037658235.1). Classification (NCBI taxonomy): domain Bacteria; kingdom Pseudomonadati; phylum Pseudomonadota; class Alphaproteobacteria; order Kordiimonadales; family Kordiimonadaceae; genus Yunchengibacter; species Yunchengibacter salinarum. The sequence continues at coordinate 213,190 of NZ_JBBJLN010000007.1, forward strand.
AAGCCCGCCATCAAAGGTCAAAACGCAGGCCAGCCCCACGTCCATGGGAATATCAGGGTGAAGCTGCCGATCCGCCACAATGCGGGACGGCTCCTGCCCCATAAGGCGCAGCGTGCTGTCCACCAGATAGGCGCCGATGTCCCAAAACACACCGGCCCCCAGCTCCGGCTGAAAGCGAATATTGGACGGGTCTTCCTTGAAATAGGTGAAATAGCCGTTGATCCCCGTCACCGGGCCGATTTCACCCGCCGCAAGAATGGCCTGAACGGCCCGCCACTGCGGATGAAAGCGATACATGAAGGCTTCCATGACGAACAGGTCCGGGTGTGCTTCGCTCGCCGCCTGCAAGGCCATGAGAGACTCCGCATCCAGCGCGACCGGCTTTTCCACCAGCACATGCTTGCCCGCCTCCAGCGCGCGTATGGCATAAGGCACATGCTGAACATGCGGCAACGGAATATATACCGCGGTGACGGACGAATCCGCCAACAACGCCTCATAATTGTCATGCGCCCGATCAATGCCGTGCTTGCGGGCGAACGCAGACGCCCGATCACCGCTGCGGGACGCCACGGCCCTGACCGGATGCCGCAGCCGCCGCATTGCGGGAACAAGGCGCTCCTCGGCAATTTTGGCGGTTCCGAGAATTCCCCAGTTCAGCATCGTCACAGCGCCTCCTTCGCCCACATCCTTTCCGCCGGACGCAGCCTGATGCGTCACCGCCCGCATCCGCGCCCTTGGCCCTGATGCTAAAGCAATGACTTGTGATTGGAACCCGGCGCGTGAGTGCTGTCGATAATGTGATCCCGGCGCCGGGGGTCAAAAAAGCGGAAAAACCACCACACCGACGGGATGTCAGACAGCAAAAGCCCGGCGGACCTTCAAGGTCACGCCGGGCTTTTACATTCATTTCAGTAAACAACGTGATTTTTTTGTATCATTGATGGGCGGATCTGGCGGCGACCTACTCTTCCGCGGCTTGAGCCGGAGTACCATCGGCGTAGGCCTGTTTCACTTCCGAGTTCGGG
>NZ_JBBJLN010000008.1:0-212916 GCF_037658235.1 Yunchengibacter salinarum
CCCTGGCCAGCCGGGGCAGCCAGTATTTGCGCTGTGCATCCGTGCCGAACTGCATCAGCAATTCGCCAGGACCCAGGGAATTGGGCACCATCACGGTCACGGCCCCCGCCACCGACCGGGTGGACAGCATCCGCACCACCTCGGAATGGGCATAGGCGGAAAAACCGAGCCCGCCATAATCCTTCGGGATGATCATGCCAAAGAACCGCTTGGCCTTCATGAAGGACCAGACCTTTTTCGGCAGATCGCCCGTCTGGTTGATCTCCCACTCGTCCAGCATGGCGCACAGCTCGCGCACCGGCCCTTCCACGAAGGCGCGCTCCTCCTCGCTCAAGGCGGGCGCCGGGGTATCCGCCAGGCGGCGCCAGTCCGGGTGGCCGGTGAACAGCTCCCGATCCCACCACACATCGCCCGCTTCAAGGGCTTCCCGTTCCGTGTCGGACAGACCGGGCAAAACGCCCCTGGCCCATTTGAAAATCGACCTGGTCAGCAGATCGCGGCGCAAGGCTTTGAGCGGCATGAATCTCTCCCCCAAAAAAATGCTGGTGCGGCGGCGGCAGGTGGTGCCACCCCGTTCCCTGATAAGTGGAGTCTAGCACATCGCAAAACAAGGGTCGCCCCTCTGTGCCTCCTCTCTGTGCTCCCCCTCTATGTCCCCTGGGCCACGGGCGGCGGGTCCGCTTCAGGTCAGGTCCGCTTCAATCCAGCCCCAGAAAGGCTTTGATCTCGTGCTTTCGCGCGGCCACGTCGGCCCGCCCCATGGCCATCAGCTCATGGGTGAAGGCGGGCTCGAACAACAGGAAACTGGCCAGTTGCCCGCCCGTGCCATGGGCGCCCAGCCCCTTGAGCAAAAGCCGGATGGTGCGCGGAATGGCATCCACATGGGCCTTGGCGATGGGGCGCACATCGCTGCTTGGCTGAATCATCATCATGTCGATGGGGCGCAGGTCGGTCTCGGCGCGGGCATCGGGGCGCATGGCGCCCAGAGTGCGGTTGATCCGTTCCAGCCGCTCCATGTCGGCCTCCAGATTGTCGGAAAAGATCACGTCCAGCAGATAGCCGCCAATGTCACCGAGCCCCGGATAGGGCAGTGTCGGCCCCGTCTGGTCCACATCGTCCAGCCGGGCGTCGCGCACGCCGATCACCAGCAGCCGATCCGCCCCCAGATGAATGGCCGGGCTGAGCGGCGCGGTCAGGCGCAGCGATCCGTCGCCATAATAGAAGCCGTCCACCTTTTCAGCCGGAAACAGAAAGGGCAGGGCGGCGGACGCCATCACATGGCCGCACGTGATCTGGCGGCGCAGGCCCCGGCGCCGGGCGCGCTGCCATTCGTCCACGCTTTCCGCGGCCTCGAAAAAGGTGATCGCCCGCCCGGTGGCATAAGACGACGCGCTGATGCCGAGCGCCTGAAGATCGCCCGATTTCACCATCCGCCCAAGCGCGTCGAAATCCACATTGGTATCGAGAAATTCCGCCAGCGGGCGATTGTCCAGAAAGGATTGGGGATTGCCCGCGCCCATGCCGCCGAACAGCATGGCCATGATCCAGCGCGCCCCCTGGGCCAGCACATGCAGGGCATCGGTGCGATACACATTATCGGCGCGCAGGTTCCGCCACAGCTCTTCAAGCCGGGCGGCGGCCCGGTGAAAATCCGCCGCCCCGGTGGCCAGCGACACCGCGTTGATGGCCCCCACCGACGTGCCGGTGATCACCGGAAAGGGGCGGTGGCCCGCCGGCACCATCTCGGCAATGGCGGCCAGCACGCCCGCCTGATAGGCGCCGCGCGCGCCGCCGCCGGGCAGCACGAGCCCCACGGTGGGGGCCTTGCCATGATCCTCTCCCTCTCTCATGGGGTCAGTCTAGCGTGCGCCGAAAGTGATGCCAGACCAAACCCGGCAACGCCCCTTCATTTTTCCGTGTCCGGGCCGCCAGCCCGGCGCGTCATGCCCATAAGGGCGGGCAGCAGGAACAGCACCAGCAGCACCCCCAGCGCGATACCCCCCACCAAAGGCGCGGCCAGGCGCTGCATCACCACGGCACCGGTGCCGCCGCCCCACATCACCGGCAGCAGACCCGCCAGAATGGTCAGGCTGGTCATCACCAATGGCCGCAGCCGCAACAGTGCCCCGGCAACGATGGCATCCCGCGCCGTTTGGGGCGTGTTTGCCCCACCCGATTCCGCGCGGCTTTCCCGCAGGCTGTCCCGCAGATAGAAAACCATCACCACGGCGGTTTCCACCACCACGCCGAACAGCGCGATGAAGCCCACGGCCACCGCCACTGACAGCCGGTAATCCAGCAGATAGAGCAGCCAGACCCCGCCCGACAGGGACAGCGGCACGGTCAGCAGCACCAGGCCCACATCCCGCCATGTCTTGAACAGCAGATACAGGATCAGGGCAATCACCATCAGGGTGAACGGCACGATCACGCCCAGTTGCCGGGTGGCCCGGTCCAGATATTCGAACCGGCCCGCCAGGGACCAGGTGACACCCGGCGGCAGGTCCGTCTGCGACAGGGCCCGGCGCACCGCGGCCACCGTGCCGGTCAGATCGTCACCGGCGGCATCCACGAACACGGTGGTCAAAGAGCGCGCCTGCTCGGACTTGATCAGGCCCGGCCCGGTTTCCACCGCCACCTCGGCCACACTGCCAAGCCGCACATGGGCACCGCCGGGGGCGCGGAACACCAGCGCCTCCAGCGCCTGCGGCGTGTCGCGCGCGTCGGGGGCCAGCCGCAGGCGGATCGGCGTGCGCTCCAGCCCGGAAACGCTGGTGGCCACTATGCGCCCCCCCACGCCGGTGGCCACCAGCTCATGCAGGTCCGCCACCGACAGGCCATGGCGGGCAAGCGCGCGCCGGTCGGGCATCAGCGTAACATAGCGCCCGGACACGGACTTCTCCGCATAAGCCGATGCCACACCGGGCAGGCCGTCAAGCGCGCTGACCACCTGCGCGGCGGCGGCGCTGGTGCGGTCCAGGCTGTCCCCGGCCAGTTTGACACCGATGGCGGTCTTGATACCGGTGGTCAGCATGTCGATCCGCCCCTTGATGGGCCAGACCCAGGCATTGGACAGGCCCGGCACCTTCACCGTCTCGTTCAGTTCGGCACGAATATCCATCAGGGTCATGCCGTCCCGCCACTGGTCGCGGGGCTTCAGCCGCACCACGGTCTCGATCATGGTCAGCGGCGCCGGGTCCGTGGCCGTTTCGGCCCGGCCCGCCTTGCCGTGGGCGCTGGCCACTTCGGGCACGGTCATGATCATCTTGTTGGTCTGTTGCACCAGTCGCCGGGCCTCGCCAATGGACAGGCCCGCATCCGCCGAGGGCATATACAGGAAATCCCCCTCGCGCAGGTCCGGCATGAACTCACCGCCCAGCTTCATGGCCGGATAAGCGCCGCTAAAGCCCAGCACCAGGGCAAGCGCAAGCACCGGCCACGGGTGGCGCACCGCCCAGCGAAGCGCCGGGCGATACAGCGCGATCAATCCCCGCATCAGGGGGTTGGCGCGTTCATCGCGCACCCGGCCACGCACCATATAGCCCATCAGCACCGGCACCAGCGTAACCGACAGCAGCGCCGCCGCGGCCATGGCCCAGGTCTTGGTATAGGCCAGCGGCCTGAACAGGCGGCCTTCCTGCGCTTCCAGCGCGAACACCGGCAAGAAGCTGAGCGTGATGATGACCAGCGACGCAAAGATCGCCGGCCCCACCGCCCGGCACACCTGCGCCACCAGCGCCCAGCGCTCCCGGCCTTCGGGTGGCTTTTCCTGCGCGGCGAGGCGCCGGTGCAGGGCTTCGATCATCACCAGCGGGCCATCCACCATGGCGCCGATGGCAATGGCGATGCCGCCCAGCGACATGATATTGGCGGTCAGCCCCTGTGCCCGCATGACCAGAAAGGCGATCAACACGCCCAGCGGCAGGGTGAGCACCACGATCAGGCTGCTGCGCCCGTGAAACAGAAAGGCGGCACACACCAGCGCCACGATCGCCAGTTCCAGCGCGATCTTGTCGGCCAGCGTCGCCACCGAACGGTCGATCAGGCCGGATCGGTCATAGGTGGTGACAAGCTCCACCCCTTCGGGCAGACCGTCGCGGATTCGCTCAAGCGCGTCCTTCACCCTGGCGATGGTGGCGGCGGCATTGGCGCCCTTGCGCATCACCACAATGCCGCCCACCGCCTCGCCTTCACCGTTCAGGTCCGCCACGCCGCGCCGGGGGGTGGGCGCCATGCCCACATCCGCCACGTCGCCAATGGTCACCGGCACCTGATCTTCGGACAGCTTCAGCGGTGCCTGGCGCAGGTCTTCGGGCGTGGACACATAGCCGGTGGCGCGGACCATGTATTCCGCCTCCGCCAATTCCATCACCGAACCCGCCGCCTCGCCATTGGCCGCCCGCATGGCGCGGGCCAGGTCCGCCAGCGTCAGGCCATGGGCCAGCAGCGCATCCGGGTCCGCATTCACCTGAAAGGCGCGGGTCATGCCGCCAATTGTGGCCACTTCGCTGACCCCCTTCACCGCCTGAAGGTCATAGCGGATCTGCCAGTCCTGCAAGGCGGTAAGGTCATCAATGGCGCGCCTGCCGGTGCGATCCACCAGGGCATATTGATAAACCCACCCCACGCCGCTGGCATCCGGGCCGAGCTGGGGGGTGATGCCGTCCGGCACATCGGCGGATGACAGATATTCCAGCACGCGGGAACGCGCCCAGTACAGGTCCGTTCCCTCCTCGAACAACACATACAGGAAGCTGTCCCCGAAATAGGAAAAGCCGCGCACCGTGGTGGCCCCCGGCACCGCCATCAGCGTAGTGGCAAGGGGCCGGGTGATCTGGTCATCCACCAGGCCCGGCGCCATGCCGGGCGCCGGGGTGCGCACGATCACCTGCACATCGCTCAGGTCCGGCAGGGCATCCAGCGGCGTGGTGCGCACCGCCCACAGCCCGGCCAGCAGCGCCGCAACACCCGCCAGCACTACAAGGCCGCGATGGGCCAACGACAGATCGATCAGGCGCCGGATCATGGCGCCTCTCCGCCGATCATGCGCCTTTCCGCATTGCGAAAGCCGGTTTCGCTGTCCAGCAGGAACTGGCCGGAGACCACCACCCGTTCCCCGGCATTGAGCCCGGCCAGTATCTGCCGCTCGCCGTTCACCAGCGCGCCGGGGCGCACCTGGGCCGGGCGGAAGCGGTTGTCATCCAGCGCCAGGATCACATGATCGCTGTCGCCAAGGGATATGACAGCCGCGTTCGGCACCACCACGCTTTCCTCAAGCGGCGGCAGGGTCAGGCGCACCCGGCCCACCATGCCGGGGCCCAGCCTGCCATCTTCGTTATCCAGCTCGAACCGCAGGGGCCGGGTGCGGCTGACCGGATCGAGCGTGGGGTAGATATGATCCAGCACCACCCGGCGCGCCAATGCGGGCATCTGGCGACTGTCGAACAAGGCCACCGCACCGGGCCGGGCGCGGGCGGCAATGTGGGGCGGGCTGTCCGCCATCAGCCACAGCCGGTCGAAGCCGGTGATCTCCGCCGCCACACGATCGGCCTTCAGCGGAGCCCCTTCCCGCGCATTGAGCGTGGTGAGCGTGCCGGCGCGGGGCGCGTGCACGGTGATGCGGGCGGATGCGGTGCCGCGCCTGTCCAGTGCCGCGATCTCCCGCTCGCCAAGGCCCAGCCCCTCAAGCCGGGCGCGGGCGGCGCGGCGGGCAGCGTCTCCGCGGGTTCTTGCCTGAAGATATTCGCTCTGCGCCGCCACCATGTCAGGGGCATAGATATCGAACAGCGCCTCCCCCCGTTTCACCGGCGTGCCCAAAGCCCGCACATGCAGCGCCTCCACCCAGGCGGCGGCGCGCACGGTGATCTGTTCGCGGCGGCGTTCATCGGCCACCACCCGGCCCGGCATACGGGCTTCGGGCCGCAGGCGGGCCAGCCGCGCTTCGGCGGTGCGGATGCCGATGGACTGGGTAAGGCCGCTATCCACGCGCACCCCGCCTGAATCGTCGGCTTCATCCGCATAGACGGGCACCAGGTCCATGCCCATGGGCGATTTGCCGGGTTTGTCGCGGCGGAAACTGCTGTCCATGGGGGCGACCCAGTACAGGATTTCCCGCTCTTTCCCGGCTTTGTCGGAAGGGCCGTCGCCCGCGCTGCCCTGCGCTTCACCCGAAGCCTGCGAAGGGGTGGACCGAGACGGGGCGGGGGCATGGTTGGCGCCGCCCAGCCACCAGCCAAGGGCAAAAACGGCGGCCAGAAGTGTCGCGGTGATCACAACGGTGCGCAGGGTCATTGGGACTCTCCCGGATTGCTTTCCCGATGGGTCAGAAGGGGCACCGCTTCCGGCACCAGATAGGCCAGATCGGCGGCGGATCGGATCATGTCCGCCTGAAGACCACGCCAGGCCAGACGCGCCGCCACCAGGCGTCGCCGGGCGGCAAGCACCGCCTGATAGGCTTGTGTTCTGTCGCCATACGCGCTGCGGCGGCTGTCCACCAAAGCCTGGGCGCGCGCCAGTGGGCCGCTTTCAAACTGCCGCGCCCGATCGTTCAGCGAACCCAGCCGGGCATGGGCCGCCGCCAGATCGGCGGCAAGGTCACGCCGGGTGCCGTCCATGTCCAGCCGGGCGGCGGCGGCGGCGCGGCGGGCGCTGTCCAGCGCCGGTTCCTGCTTGTCACCGGTCCAGAACGGCACCGTAACGGTTAGAAGCCCGGTGGCGAAATCGGGCCGGTTGCCGGTGCGGCGGCCATAGCCCACCGTTACCCCGAAGCCGGGCTTGAAATCCTGCTGTTTCAGATGTTTGCGGGCCTGAGCGGCGGCCATATCGGCCCGATGAACACGCACCAGCGGATGCTGGTCCAGCACTGGGCGCAGGCTGGCCAGCGGCGGCGGCGCCCCGATACGCGGCGGCTGCCGGGCGGGTGATCGTTCGCTGGCCTGCGCCACCTGCCGGGCCAGACTGGCACGGGCCACCGCGCGGTCCTGCCGGGCTTCGGCCAGTTGGTCCGCCAGCAGCGCCCGGTCCAGGCGGATTTCATCCAGCCGGGCCAGGTCCGAGGCCCGATTGGCCATGTCCGTTTGCGCCTGCTGCTCCATCTCCGCCAAAAGGGCCTGTTCCTCGCTCAGAAGCCGCGCCCGCGCGTCGGCATACCACCAGTCCGCATAGGTGCGGCGCGCCCGGCGCAGCATCATGCGATAGGCCAGGCGCGCTTCCGCGCCGTGGCCGCGGGCCTGGGCGCGGGCGCCATCCGCGCGGAAGCGGCGGCTGTCTCCACGCGGGAAAGACTGGTGCACGCTCACCCGTGTCTGGGTCATGGCTTCCCGCGAAAGGTCGAAATCATTCACCGGCGCATTGAGCACGCCAAGCTGCACGGTGGGATCGGGCAGGCCCTTTGCCGCCCGCGCCTCGGCCCGCGCGGCGGCGGCGCGGCGCCTGTGCGCTTCCAGCGCCGGGTCCGACGGATCGATCAGACCCGGCAGGTCGGAAAGCGCGAGCGGTGGCGGCCCGGACTTTTCAGGGGCCTGTCCAGACACGGCATGGTTTAAGAGCGTATTCCAGACCAGAAGGACAAGGATGAAAGAGAGCAAGCCCACGGCCCGGCAGGGGCCCAAGGGGGCAAGGCGGGATATGACAGGCATGATGACATTCCGAAACGGGGAAAAGACGGGCGCCGGGCGTGCCAGCGCCGTTCACGGCCAGAATGTCAGGCGTTGGGGGGCGGCAGGGGGATATCCGCGCCGGGGGCCGGAATGGCACCGCGATGGAGCGCAACCAGAGACGCGGCGGGCACCTGCTCAGGCAGGCGGGCATCCACCCGCAAGGTCATGCTGGCGGGGGAGCGCTTGCAGTCGCCGTCGCAATTGCGGCTGTCCCCGTCGCAGCAGCCCCTGTCGCAGGCCATGTCACCCTTGGGGGATTGAGACGCGGCAGGTGGGCTGGCCGGGTTGTCCACGGGGCTTTGGTCCGTGCCCATAAGGCTGTCCAGCACGCGGCCAAGCAGGCCCGTATGGCGGGCATCCGTGCCCTGTTCTTCAGCAGAGGCGGCATGTTCCTGAGAGGGGGAGGCGTGACCGCCGCCGTTCATGGCCGGGCAGCAGGCGCCCGCCGCCGCATAGGCCGACCCCGTGGCGGCCACCATATAGGCACCCACGAGAACAGCCGCAAGCAGGCGGCGACAGTTTATGGCAGTGTCCGAACCCATGTGGATCATGAAAGCGCAAACCCGCCCCACCGTCAAGCGCGGCGCAGTCACAAGCGCGTGTGGTTCAGCGGGTATGCGCCCCGGTCTCGCCCACGATGCGGGACACATGATCGCCGATCACCCCGCGCATGATATCCTTGTGGGCGTCGGTGAGCCGGCGCACGCCGAGACGGCGCAAAACGGTTTCCCGGCTGAAGAGAAAGCCCAGCCCCTGCCCGATCAGCGCATGGGCACGGATGATGTCGGTTTCGCTGTCGTCCCGTCCGTGCCGGGCCACATGGATCAGACCCGTGACCGCCCGATGCAGCGGCGCCATCACCGCATCGAACACGCGGTCAAACGCCCCGGTGGGGTGAAACTGCTCCCGCATGATGATCAGCGACCACTGGTCGGCGCGCGGATCGCTGATCAGCGCGTCCAGCTTTTCCGTCAACAGGCGCCGCAGCAGGGCGGGGGCCTCGTGTGCGCTGACATCGCCCGCGTCCAGCCGGGCCTGCACCTGCCGGGTCAGGGCGCCCAGCTTGTCTTCCACACCGGCGGCGATGGTATCCACCACCGCTTCATACAGCCCGGTCTTGCTGCCGAAATGATAGCCCACCGCCGCCACATTGGCCCCCGCCGCCGCGGCGATCGCACGCACGGACGTGGCGCGGTAACCCTGCTCGGCGAACAGCGCCGTGCCGGCCTCGATCAGGGCCGAGCGGGTATCCGGCGCGGCGCGACTCATGACGGCTTCCGGGGCGAAGACAGGACGGGCCGGACAGGGCCGGGCACGCGCATCAACAGGCTGTAGAGCGCCGGCACCACGCCGAGCGTGAGAATGGTCCCCACGGCAAGGCCGAAGGCGATGGCCGACGCCATGCCGTAAAACAGCGCATCCCGGCCAATGATCAGCGGCAAAAGACCCAGAATGGTGGTTACCGTGGTCATCACGATGGGTCTGAGCCGCCGCACGGAGGCGGAAATGATCGCATCCACCGCGCTGCGGCCATCATCGGCGCGGCGTTCCATGTCGATGCGGTCGATCAGGACAATGGCATTATTGATGATGATGCCCGCCAGCGCATACAGCCCCAGCGACACCATGAAGCCGAAATTCACATTCATCACCAGCATACCCAGCACCGCCCCGATCAGAATGAGCGGAATGGTCAGCACGATGATCAGCGCCCGGCGATAGGAATTGAACTGGGCGATCAGCAGCAACAGTATGACCCCGGCCACCAGCGGCACATTGGCGCTGAGCGCGGCCTGCGCCTCCGCCGACTGTTCGATCACGCCGTCATATTCGATGGCATGACCGGGCGGCAGGTCGGCCCGCAACGCGGCCAGCGCGTCTTCGATCAGCGGGGCCACATCTTCGGCGGTCATACGAGTATTCTTGGCTTCCACGGTGATGGTGCGAAACAGGTTTTCCCGCTCTATCCGGCCAAAACCGGTGACCAGCGACACATCCGCCACCTGCACCAGCGGCACCCCTTCCGACGATCCGTCCGCCGCCACGCTGACACTTTCCACCCGGTCCAGATCGAAGCGTTCATCCGCCTTGGCCCGCACCATGATGGGGAAGATGTCATCCCCTGTGCGGAACTCGCTGATCTGCACGCCGGAAAAATACCGCCTGAGGGAACGGGCGATATCCGCCGACGTGACCCCGGAGCGGCGCGCCCGGTGCTGGTCCACCGTTACCTTCAGCCGGGTGATGCGGTTTTCCCAGTCCGTGCGCACATCCAGGCTACCGGGAACGCTGCGCAGCACATCTTCCAGCCTTTTCGCGGTCTGGAACAGATAGTCCGCATCCGGCCCCTTGATCTGCACCTGAATCTTGGAACTGTCGCTGGGGCCGAGGAACATTTTCGTCACTCTGGGCCGGGCTTCGGGGAAGTGGTCGTTCAGCCCGGCACGCAGGGTATCGATGGTGGGCACCACATTGGCGTACCGGTCCACATTGAGCACCAGAAAGCCCTTGTTGTCCGCCGGGTCGATCGGGGTGAGCGACAGCACGAAACGCGGCCCGCCAAAACCGCCATAACCGGCAATGTCATCCACATGGGGGAACAGCGCGTCATCGGCCAGGAATTCGGTCATGGCGCGCACTGTCTGGTCGGTCTTGCGCATGGACGTGCCCGCGGGCAGATCCAGATAGACCAGAATCTGCGCCCGGTCGCTGTCGGGAAAGAATTTCCTGGGCACATGGGACATGCCGTAAACGGCGACCACAAAGGCAGCCACCACCACCGACAGGAACAGCGCCCGGTGGCGCAGAATGGCGCACAATAGCCTTTCATAGCCGCGATTGACCCGCTCAAAGGCGGCAAAGAGCGTGAAACCCCGCTTGCCGGAACGGCTGGCCGCCTGGCGCACTTCCGCCGAGCGGATGAAATAATAACACAGCACCGGCGTGACGGTGAGCGCCAGAAACCAGCTCGCCATCAGGGTGATGACGATAACCACGCTGATGGACCGGGTATATTCGCCGGACACATGATCCGCCAGCATGAGCGGCAGAAACACCAGCATGGTGGTGAGCGAGGATGACAGCAGCGGCAGGGCCAGCGTGCGCCCGCTTTCGATCAGCGCCCGCATCCGGCTTTCCCCGTCATCCAGGCGGCGCTTGAAGTCTTCCGCCATGACGATGCCATTGTCCACCAGCAGGCCCAGCGCGATCACCAGCGTGGCCAGCGACATGCGTTCCAGCGTCATGCCCGCCATGTTCATCACCGCCAGCGTCACCAGCATCACGGCGGGCACGATGGTGCCGACGATCAGCCCGGTCCTGAGGCCGAGAAAGAACACCACCACGGCCAGCACGATCAGCAGGGTCTGCGCCACATTGAGAGAAACCCCCTGCACCGCCTGTTTCACCTGGGTCGCCTGATAGGTGGCGATGTCCAGGCTGTAACCCGCCGGCAGATCCCGCCGCACCGCATCCATCGCCGCGCTCATCCGTGGGGAGAAGCTCAGCACGTCATCCGTATCGTTCATGGAAATGGCGAACAGGATGGCGGGCTTGCCATTGAAATAGGCGGTGCGCCGGGGCGGGTCCACCGTGCCCCGGCGCACGGTGGCCAGATCCCGTATGGCGATGGTCTGGTCCTGATCCGGCAGGGCCACCAGCGTGTCGCCGATGGCCTCCGCGCTATCGAAATTGCCGGTGGGTTCCAGGATGAATTCCTGCCCCGCCGCGTCCACCTGCCCGCCGGGGCTGATGATGTTCTGGTCCTGCAAGGCGCTGGCCAACTGCGCGGGGGAAACGCCAAGCCGGGCCAGCCGGGCATTGGAGAATTCGATAAAGATGCGTTCTTCCTGAATGCCCAGCAGGTCGATCCGCCTGGTGCCCGGCACGCCGTACAGCCTGTCCCGGATATGCTGCGCCATGTCGCGCATCCGGCCCATGCTGACGTCGTCCGCCGTGAGTGCCGCGGTGATCACGGCCACATCCCCGAAATCGTCGTTGATTTCCGGCTTCAGGGTGCCTTCGGGAAGGTCGGCGCGGGCTTCATCCACCTTGTCGCGCACCTCGTCCCATATCTGGTCCAGATCGAAGAAGCGGTCCCGCACTTCCGTATGGATCACCGAGCGGCCCGGCAGGGAAACGGAGCGGATTTCCTCCAACTCGGATATCTCGCGCAGCTTTTCCTCAAGCGTCTTGGTGATCAGCAGGTCCACCTTTTCCACGGGCAGGCCGGGGAAGCGCGTGGTGATCACCGCATCGCGCACGGTGATCTTCGGGTCTTCACGGGCAGGCAGGGTGCCATAACTGACGGCGCCATATACCATCGCCACGCCGACCAGGGCGAACAGCACGCGGCGAAACCTGAAAGCGACACGGGAAAGAGACATGGGGCCAGGTGCTCCGTTTTTTCCGAGCCGGGGGCCGGGCCGGACAAGGCGGATGATCAGGGATTGAAACGACGGGCACGGTCGCCCAGCACACGAACGGTCTGGCCGTCCCGCAAAAAGGCGGTGCCGGTGTCCACCACCCGCTCGCCGGGCTCGATGCCATCGGCCAGATAGGCATGGGCCCCTTCCAGCGCACTCACGCTGACCTGGCGCCGCTCAAGCCGGTTGCCCTGCCCCGTCAGCACAAAGGCCACATGGCCATCCCCGTTCGGCGTGATGGCGCTGACCGGCACGCGGATCAACTGGCGATGGATTCCACGATCGAGATTCAGATGCACCTCCGCCGACATGCCGGGACGGATGGCCGGGTCCGGGGATTCCAGCCGCAGGGTCACGGGAAAGGCATTGCCGGTTTCCGCCCGGCTGCCCATTTCGGTTACCGCCGCGAACGCATCCACGCCGGGACGGGACGGGAAACTGATCCGGTGGCGCCCGCCTTCAAAGGTGCGGACAATCAGGGTTTCCGGCACCAGCGTGCGCACTTCCGCCGCGGTTTCGCTTTCCACACGGAGCACGATCACGCCCGGCCCCGCCTGTTCCCCCGGTTCCATCAGGCGGGCGGCCACCACACCATCGAACGGGGCGGTCAGGCGGGTATCGGCCAGGTTTTCACGGGCCAGCGCCAGCCGCGCATCGGCCAGCGCCACCATCTGGCGGGCGGATTCGAACTGGGCGGCGGCGATGTCGAACTGCGCCTCGGATACGGCCACCGTATCCACCAGATCCTTCTTGCGCTCGAAATCGCGCCGCGCCTCGGTCAGCCGGGCGCGGGCCTCCTTCAACTGGGCCTGCCGTTCATGGACGGTGATCTCGAAGGTGCGGGCATCCAGCCGGGCCAGAACATCGCCCTTTTTGAACCGCTCCCCCAGGTCAACGGCGATCGATTCGATCCGGCCATTGACTTCAAAGGTCTGGGCGCTGCGGTCAAAGGCACGCACCAGACCGGGAAGACGGCGCACATGCGGGCCTTCATGCAGCTTCGCCACCTCGAACGTGACAGCCTTGGGCGGCTCGTCCGCTTCCTGCGCGGTGTCGCCGCCACAGGCCGCCAGCAGACATGCCGCCATGGTCGCCACAGCGCCGCGCAACACGCCCATGGCGGGCCGACCCGCGCGGCCCGGCGCACCCTGGCCGGGTTTTGCCTGATCCATTCCCGTCATCGTGATGTCCCGTCCCGTTCGGCGGCCATGGGGCCGCACTTTCTGCATGACCAAGCGTTTCCATCCGGCGACTTTATATCGGCATGATCCAGCAATCAAACGTTTGTTTGAAGTTTCCAATGAACCACGGAAAGGGCCGGACGGGCCGCAAGCAACCCGGTAGCACGCTCATGCCGCACATATAAACTCTTAGGATGAATTTTTACTATCTATATACTATAATCGATGCGTGCTATAGAACATATCAGCGAGTCTCCGGCCTGCCACCGGGTCCGCGATTGAGGATTTATCATGCCCTACAGCCGCCAAGCAGCGATCGCAAACGATCCATGGATCGCCCTGCGGGAGCGGGAAAAGGAATTATGGGCGCTTGAACAGGTCCTGAGCCTGATCCAGCACCACAGGCGCCCGGATCAGAACCTGCTGAATGACATCGTGCCCGTTTTGCAGAAAGCGATGTATGATCCCGCCCATGCGGAAGCCAGTCTCAGCGTTTATCATATTTCTTCCGCCTCAAGCGGCTTTGATGCCACCACGCACCGCATTGATGAGCCACTTGTCATCAATGGCAAGTCCGCGGGCATGGTCTGCGTGGGCTACCCCTCGCTCGACGACGAGGAGGATGCCGCTTTTCTGGATGAGGAATACAAACTGATCCAGCGCATCAGCCGGTCGCTGGAAAGTCTGATCGGCTTTTACAATGCGGAAGCCCGCTTCCAGGCCATGTTCGAAAGCCTGTCCGTGGGGGTGGCCATTGCAGACATGAAAGGCCGGTGGATGTCCCTGAACCCCGCGGGGGAGCGCCTGCTGGGCTATGATCAGCATGAACTGGCCGGGCGCCAGATCACCGAGATCACCGCGCCGGAGGACCGCCCCCTGACCCACAAGAGCCTGAAAAAGGGGCGCGCGGGAAAGGCGGAAAACGCGCAATATCAGAAGAAGTACATCCGCAAGGACGGTTCCCCCGTGTGGTGCGACGTGTCATGGAGCGTGGTGCACCGCCCTGACGGCAAGCCCGATTATGTGGTGGCGATCATCACCAATGCCAGCGACCGCGTGGCCGCCGAAAAGAGAGCCGCCCACCGCGCCAAGCGGCTGGAAACCACGCTGGCCACCCTGCGCGCGGAAAAGGAACGCACCGACATGGTGGTGTCCCATACCGGTGTGGGGCTGATTGATTACCGCATCCAGTCGGATCGTCTGATGGTGAACCGGCAAACCCGCATCATGCTGAACAAGGGGTCCGGGGCGCTGGGGCTGGATGATCTGAGAGAAAAGTTCGACGGCGCGCACCTGGAGCATCTGACCACAACCATCAACCGCATCTGCGCCGGCCAACTGGATGAAGCGTCCATGGAATTGCGGGCGCAGTCCCGGCCTGAAAGCGCCGGGCCGCTATGGCTGAAACTGCACATCCGATCCGCCGGCACAAAAAAGGGTGATAAACCGGATCGGCTTGTGGGCACCCTGATCGACGCCACCAAAGAACACCTGATGAAAGAGCGGGACCATGTACTGTCCGCCGTCGTGGAACAGACCTCAACCGCCATATTGCTGACCGACCGGCAGGGGCGGATTGAATATGTCAATCCGTCTTTCGAACAGATCACCGGCTACAGTGCGGCGGAGATCAAGGGGCAGAATACATCCATTCTGTCTTCCGGCCTGACATCCAATGCCACCTATGAGGACCTGTGGAACACCATCACCCGTGGCGAAATATGGCATGGGGAACTGATCAATCGCCATGCGGACGGGCGGCTTTATTATGTGCAGAATCAGGTGGTGCCAATCCGGGATGAAAGCGGGCAGATCATAAAATATGCCGGTATCGAGGAAGACGTGACCCTGCGGCGGGAACAGGCGGCCAGGATCGAGAATCTGGCCAATTACGACCAGTTGACGCAATTGCCCAATCGGACCCTGGCGATGGAGCAATTGCAGATCGAGTTGACCAAGGCGCGCCAGAATCATGACATTCTGGCCCTGTTTCTGATTGATCTGGACAATTTCAAGCTGGTCAATGACTCGTCCGGCCACCCCACCGGGGACAAGGTACTGACAGCCATCGCCCAACGCCTGCGGCAGGCATTGACGGGCAAGGCCAGAGTGGCGCGCATTGGCGGCGACGAGTTTCTGATCATGGCAAACGCCATGCCGGGGCTGGAGGAAATCGAGGCCCTCGCCGACCGGCTGGTTCGCCAGTTCAAGCTGCCGGTTCACGCGGCGGATCAGACCTTCAAGGTCAGCGCCAGTTTGGGGGTGAGTGTCTATCCCGATGATGGCCGGGAAGCGGATCAACTGGTGCGCGCCGCCGACACGGCCATGTACCGCGCCAAGGAAAACGGGCGCAACCAGTACTGCTTTTTCGCCGAGGAAATGGCGGCCCGTATCGATCGCCGGGTGATGCTGGAACAGCACCTGAACGGCGCCCTGGACCGGAACGAGATACAGGTTCACTACCAGCCCTTCATTCATCTGGCCAGCGGCGAGGCCGTGGGCATGGAAGCCCTGATGTGCTGGACCAGCGACGATCTGGGCACCGTGCGGCCCGATGAATTCATCCCGGTGGCGGAAAGTTCGGGCGCGATCAACCAGCTTGGGCATTTCGTCATGCGTCAGGCGCTGCATGACGTGGCCAGCCTGCGCGCGGGTGGCAACCCGGATCTGTATGTGGCCGTGAATGTGTCGGCCCAGCAATTATGGCGCGCCGATTTCGTGGACGAAATATCCGCCCTGCTTCAGGAAGCCGATCTGCCGGGCGACGCCCTGGAGGTGGAGGTGACGGAATCGCTCTTTCTGGGTGATCCCACCTTGCTGGAGGCCCGCTTTCAGGCTTTTCGGGCCCGGAATATCCGACTCAGCATGGATGATTTCGGGACCGGCTATTCCTCGCTGGGGTATTTGCGGCAATACCCCTTTTCCAGCCTGAAAATCGACAAGAGCTTCGTCCGCGACAGTTCCAGCGACGCAACCGCCAGCGGGCTGGTGCAGGCGGTGCTGTCCATGGCCCATGCGCTCAATCTGACCGTG
Organism: Yunchengibacter salinarum; assembly: GCF_037658235.1. Taxonomy (NCBI): domain Bacteria; kingdom Pseudomonadati; phylum Pseudomonadota; class Alphaproteobacteria; order Kordiimonadales; family Kordiimonadaceae; genus Yunchengibacter; species Yunchengibacter salinarum. The sequence goes on from NZ_JBBJLN010000008.1 coordinate 16,297, forward strand.
GTGGCGGAAGGTGTGGAAACGGAAGACCATGTGCGCTTTCTGGAAGAGTCCCACTGCGATCTGGCGCAAGGTTATTATTATGCCAAACCAATGCCGTTCGATGTCCTGCGCGATGTGCTGACCCGGCGCGAAAACCGGGTCCGAAACGGCAATGCATCACCGCATAAGCCGCACATCACCCTGCATTGAAAGAACCGGAAACGACGCGGCCCGCCATCGACAAACGAGACGGATTGACGCCCTGACAGACCGCGATAAGGGGCAACGATAGTGCAATTATTATTTTTTCGCACTGCGTGATAGCTTTTTACGATCAAAATAAACGACAGAAAGCGATTGTCCTTTGGCGGGCAGCCTTTATTTGAAGGGCTCGTGTGCAAGCCCAATCACAAGGACGCCATCATGGGTGAGAGTCTGACCCCCAACCACATCCGGCAAGTGATCAATCTGATCCTTCAGGTGGAAACCCGCTATTTCATTCTGGCCATGGTGTATAGCGTCGCGGTGAGCCTGTTATTGCTCGGCATTCCCATTTCCGTGCAGATGCTGATTGATCAGGTGGCCAATACGGCGCTGATCCAGCCCGTGGTGATCCTGTCCGTCGTTCTGTTCGGCCTGCTGGCTGCCGCCGGGGTACTGTATGCGCTGCGCGCCCATCTTCTGGAACTCTATAGCCGCCGCATGTTCGCCCGGCTCAGCGGCGAAATCGCCCTGACCGCCATCAATGGCGATGTGCGCTTTTTCGAGGAACGGGGGCGGGGCGATCTGTTCAACCGTTATTTTGACATCATGACCCTGCAACGCACCGTACCGGAAATGCTGGTGGGGCTGTTCACCCTGCTGTTTCAGGGCCTGATCGGCTTTGCGCTGGTGTCGCTGTATCACCCGATTTTCCTGGGTTTCAATCTGCTGCTGCTTCTGGCGCTTTGGGTGATCTGGCGGGGCTGGCGCAATGGCGGAATGCGCACCGCCATCCATCTGTCTGAAGCGAAATACCGCGCCGCCTATTGGCTTGAAGGGCTGACCATCAATAACGGTTTCTTCAAATCCGCCGCCCATGTGAACTTCGCCCTGGAACGCACCAATCACCATATCGAAGATTATCTGGCCAAGCAGCGCACCAATTTCCGCTATGGCTTCAGCCAGTTGATCGCGCTGCTGTTCCTCTATGCGCTGGCCAGCGCCGCGCTGCTGGGCGTGGGGGGCTGGCTGGTGATCGCGGAAGAACTGACCCTCGGCCAACTGGTGGCCGCGGAATTGATCATGTCCGCCATCTTCGCCGGCTTCGCGCCGCTGGGCGGCTATATGATGCAATATTATGACGTGGCCGCCGCGTGCGAGGAACTGTACCGCTTCCGCAGCATCCCGATCGAAGACCGGGGCGGCGGCCTGCCGCTTCAGAAAGACGGTCTGGACCTGACCATGCGCGGCGTGACCACCAAGCAGCATGGCGACCGGGAGACCTTCGACCTGCACCTGAAGGCGGGCACCAAGGCGGTGGTCACGGCCAGCAACCCGAACCGACAGCGGCTGTTCCTGATGATGCTGCGCGGCTATGTGACGCCCGCGTCCGGGTCCATCCTGCTGGGTGGGCAGGACCTGCGGGACGTGGACACACTGACCCTGCGGGAGCATGTGACCGTGATCGACCGGCCAACCCTGGTGCCGGGCCGCATCGCCGACATTCTCCGGTTGGCCGACCCCACCGCCAGCCGGGCCACCCTGCGCCGCGCACTGGACTGTGTGGGCCTGACCGAGCGGGTGGACGGCCTGAACAAGGGCATGGAAACCCGCATCGAACGGGACGGCTGGCCCTTCACCAATGAAGAAGCCATGCGCTTCAAGCTGGCTGCCGCGCTTCTGTCGCATCCGTCCCTGCTGGTGCTGGTTCAGGGCTTTGACACGGTGGATGAAGACCATCTGGAACGGGTGCTTGCCATGCTGGATGAAAAGCGCCCCACCACGGTGCTCTATTTCTCCAAGCGGCCCCAAATGGCCTGTATGCCCGACCATCTCGATCTGGACCGGCAATCCGTTCCCACCGCGGAGACAAAGGCATGAGACGCTTTTCCTTTCACGATCACTATGATGAAGCGCAACTGGCCCGCCTGCCCAGCCTGAACACCAGCGCGGTGCCGCGCCCCACCCGCGTGATCGCCTGGTTGGTGACGATTTTCGCGCTGGCCGTCACCCTGTTCATGATCTTCACCCCCTGGGTACAGACGACCAGTGGTTTCGGAACCGTAACAGCGCTGGAGCCATCGGACAGATTGCAGTCCCTGAGTGCGCTGGTGCCGGGGCGGATCAAGAAATGGCATGTGCGGGACGGCGCCAAGGTGAAAGCCGGCGATCCCATCGTGCAACTGGAAGACAATGACCCGCGCCTGGTGGAACGGCTGGAAAACCAGCGCCGGGCCGCCATGCAGAAGCTGCAATCCGCCCGGCTGGCCGCCGAAACCGCGGAACTGGACCTGACCCGCAAGCAGGACCTGTTCGAAGAGGGGCTTGTCTCCCGGCTGGAGCTGGAAAGCGCCCGGATCAAGCTGGAGGAACACCGCGTGCGGGAGGAGACCGCCGCCACCGAGCTGGACACGGCGGAAGTGGCCCTGTCGCGCGGCAGCAGCCAGACCGTGCGCGCCCCGCGGGACGGCGTGATCATCGAAGTGACCGCCGGGGATCAGGCCACCTGGGTGAAAGCGGGCCAGCAACTGGCCAGTTTCATGCCCTTCAATGTGGAGCGGGCCGTGGAGCTGCACATCGATGGCCGCGATGCGCCGCTGGTGCATCCGGGGCGCAAGGTGCGGCTTCATTTTGAAGGCTGGCCGGTGGTGCAGTTCAGCGGCTGGCCATCCAAGGCGATCGGCACCTTCGCCGGTGAAGTGGCCTTTGTGGACCCCACCGCCCGGCCCGGTGGCCGGTTCCGCGTCATGGTGGTGGAAGACCCGGATGCCGCCCCCTGGCCCGATGAGCGCTTTCTGCGGCTCGGCGCCAAGGCTCGCGGCTGGGTGCAACTGGATACGGTCAGCGTGGGCTATGAAGTATGGCGCCAGCTCAACAACTTTCCGCCGCAACTGACCAGCGCGCCCGGCAATGACGGCCAGAACGGGGCCAGCGGCCAGGGGGGCGGCCAATGAGGGGGCTTCGATGGATATCGGGCGGCTGTGCGGCGCTGATGATCTTGCTGCACGCCACCCCGTGGCAGATGCCCGCCCGCGCGGATGTGGACCTGGTGCCCCTGCCCGTGGATGTGAACGATGTGGCGCGCCCGGACCCGCTGATCCGTTCCTCCGGGCGCCGCGCGGACAGCCCCACCGCGCTTGAGGACGTGCTTGCCAGCCTGCACCGCCATGCGCCGGTGGTGGCCGCCGCCCTGTTGCGGGCGGACAGCGCGGCGGGCCGGCAACTGGCGGCACAGGGTGCCTTTGACACACGGGTGTCGGGGCGCGCCCATGGCCGGATGAGCGGCTTTTACGACGGCAAGGTGATCGAAAGCGAAATCAGCCGCCGCGTGGCGCCGATGAACGCCACCGTGTTTGCCCAGTACAATATCTCGGACGGCACCTTCCCGGTCTATGAGGACGAATGGGCCACCCTGTCCGGCGGCGAGGCGCGGCTCGGTGTCAGCATGTCCCTGCTCAGGAACCGGGCCATCGACCCCGCCCGGCTGGCGCTGGTGCAGGCCCGCACCAATATGGCCGAAGTGCGGGGCGAACTGGCCATGACGCTGGCCGCGCTCGATGCGGCGGCGGTGCGCGCTTATGCGGACTGGCTGTTCACCGTACGGGCCGAAGCCGTGTACCGGGATCTGCTGACCCTGGCGGAAAAACGCCAGAAAGCGCTGGCCAACAGCATCAAACAGGGTCAACAGGCACGCATCAGCCTGCGGGAAAACCGGCAACTGCTCCTGTCCCGGTCGGCGCTGGTTACCCGTGCCCACCGGGACCGCATCGCGGCGGAAGAAAGACTCGCCCTGTATTTCCGCGACAAGGCCGGTCGGCCCACCCTGCCCCGCTTTCAGGGCGATCTTTACCTGCCGGACGCGGCGCTGGACCCGATCGCCGCGAACCCGGACGAGTTGGTGCAGTTGGCCCTGAATATCCGGCCCGACCTTCAGGCGATCAGCGCCCGCATGGCCGCCGCCCGCGCGGAACTGGACGCGGCGGACAACCATATGCTGCCCCGGCTGGACCTGAAAACCTATGCCGCCCGCGATTTCGGCAATGGCAGCCCCACCCGCGCCCAGACCGACACGGTGGTCTCATTAACCTTCAGCGTGCCGCTGGAACGGCGCGCGGCGCGCGGCGCCGTGCGGGAAGCCGATGCCAAATTGCGCCAGTTGCGCCACCAGCGCCGCTGGCTGGGGGACCAGGTGTCCGCCGCCATCCGCGAGGCCCGCGCCACCATTCATGCCGCCGCCACCCGGCTCGCCCTCAGGCAGGAGGAGGTGAAAGTGACGCAGGAACTGGTGGATGTGGAACAGACCCGACTCAGAAATGGCGCCAGTGACTTTTTCCGCATCAATCTGGCGGAGGCCAATTTCGCCAATGCCCGGATCAAGGCGCTCAGGGCACGCGCCGCGCTGGACAAGGCTTATGGCACCCTGATCGAACTGCTGGGGGACCGGCAGGCGGTGTTTGACGATGCTGCCCCCAAAACCAGTTCCGGGGCCGATACCGACCCGCGCGAGACTGCGACAGATTAGCCCCCCATGGGCGCATCGCTTGATCCGGTGCGGACAATAAGGCGTATTGATCCCTGAAAGGGGACGCGGAAAAGCGGACACCAGAACCCCCGATCCATGCATTGCCATTGGAGGACCAGATGAAAAAGACAGCACTCTTCGCCCTGACCGGCCTTGCCCTGGGGCTTGCCGGCAGCCTGCCCGCCGCGGCGGACGGCGACCCGGCCAAGGGCAAACGCCTGTATATGCGGTGCAAGGCCTGCCATGCGCTGGAGCAGGGCGTGAACAAGATCGGCCCCAGCCTGCATGACCTGTTCGGTCGCAAGGCCGGGTCGGTGGAAGGCTTTCGCTATTCCAAGGCGATGAAAAACGCCGATATCACCTGGAACGCGGAAACCATATCCGCCTATCTGGAAAATCCGCGCAAATACATTCCCGGCAACCGCATGTCCTTCGCCGGTCTGCGCAAGGAACAGGACCGCGAAGACGTGATCGCCTATCTGAAACAGGAAGTGGGCGGCGAATAAACCCCGCCACAGGCCACCACACAAAAAGCCGGGGCCATACAGGGGCACCCGGCTTTTTTCATGACGACCTGACACGCCACGTCTCCCCTGTCGGAAAATTCCCGCAAGGCAACGCCAATCGGGGTATGCCCCTCAATAAGCGCCGCGCCCGGCCTTGCGGCGCGCCTCCCGAACGCGGCGTGCCCGCCGCATATGGATCTTCTCACAAGGCTTGTCTATCTGATGACGCACAAACTCGGCTTGCCATGTCGGATGTGCGGAAAGCTTTTGCGGCTCGCTCAGAAGATCAATGTCAAAGTCGGAAAAAATCACATCGTTCCGGGGCAAACCCGCAATATGAATGAACTCCCGGATCGTCGCCTGCGCTTCTTTCACCGCCCCCTGATCGCCCTTATCGAGCAGTTCCCGGATAAATTCGCGCAGAATAATCGGCGCCGCCGCAAGCTGACGCAATGCACCAGCATCCGTGCGTCGCAGAGTTCGCACAGCGGCGATGCGGCTCAACAAAACATCCACCGGGTGCAAAAGTCGAATCATCGTCGCGCGGTCACCATCGGGGAGCGTCGGAAGTTGCACCTCAAGGATTTGAGCCCGCTTCTTTATCGTCTCTGTATCAAGGCCGGCAAGAGAATATAAGAAATCGATGCAATAGTGACGCCCCTGAACCTCAACATTGATGAGTGCGGAGCTTGGCGTGACCGGGTCCGCCGACGACGGGATATTAAGGTCACCTTCCAACATCAAGGCCAGTTTCTTCGCGGCCTCCACATCACCCAAAAAATCTATATCCTTGGATTGAAAGGGCGTAAACGGCCTCAGCTCAGAAGATGCTTTTTCAAAATAATGCTCGCCCCAGATATTGAGCGCCTGCCCGCCCACCACAATGGAATCAAGGGCTTCAGCCCCGATCAGGATTTGAACCAACAAGTCCCGCAGCATGGCATCCATATGGCCATGGGGTGAAGCCAGAGACATGTCCTGAAATTCCTGACATGAGGACGAAAAACAAAAATACCGCCTGAAAGCGGCTTACCCCGATAAGATTATGGCAGGCCGATCTCTTAGCTCTCGACCGCCGCCCGTTTCGCCACAGCACCAGATGACTCCGGCTGCCGCACCAGGCGAGACTTTTGAAACAGGCCTTGCCCACCATTGACATGGTGCAACGCCTCCCGCGATATACTGCCGGAATTCAAGGCATCCTCATCCACCTGCCGCGAGAGAGCTTTCTCATGCGCACGCCGATCAGGATCAAAATAACCCACATGCATCTCACACACTCCTTTCGAAGCGAGGATAGCATCGTCCCTTATCACCTACCAAGGGATAAATAGTCCCAACCATCCGACAGGCCCGGCGCCACCCCAATATTCAGCCCTCGCCACCGTCTTCGGTGACCTGCCAGGTCTGGCCGCCATAGAGGATGTCTTTCAGGGCCCGTTTCTTCTGGCGGGCCGCGGCGGCCTGTGCGGTGACGGCGCGGTCATAGCTTTCATGGGAATCATTGGCATAGAGAATGCCAAAGGCCATGGGCTCGCCGGGGCGAGCGCCCAGTTCCGCAAGCATCCGGGCCAATTGCAGATTGGTCTGGTCGTGAGTGAGAATGTCAGCCTCGTCCACGCCGTCCTCGCCGATGGTCACGGCTTCCAGGCTGAAGGTGGCCGGATTGAAGCGGATGCCTTTCTGCCGATCCTTGCCGAACAGCATCTTTTCACCGTGAACCAGCTTCAACTGGGTATCCGCGGCGGTTTTCTTGTCCGTCACATCGCCCCAGACCTGATCCGCATAGACGATGCAGTTCTGCAATATCTCCACCAGAGCCGCGCCCTTGAACGCCTGCGCGCCCTTGAACACATGGGGCATGTGCTTCTGGTCCGTATCGATGGTGCGGGCCACAAAGGGGGCGCCGCTGCCCAGTGCGAAGCTGATCGGGTTCAGCGTGGGATCAAGCGAACCCGTGGGCGTGGACGGCGTGCGCGTGCCTTCATCCGACGTGGGTGAATACTGGCCCTTGGTCAGGCCGTAAATCTTGTTGTTGAACAGCAGGATATTCAGATCCACATTGCGCCTGAGCGCGTGCATCAGATGGTTCCCGCCGATGGACAGACCGTCCCCGTCACCGGTGATCACCCACACATCCAGATCCGGGTTGGCCAGCTTGACGCCCGTTGCAATGGCAGGCGCGCGGCCATGGATGGTATGGAAGCCATAGGTGTCCATGTAATAGGGAAAACGGCTGGAGCAACCGATGCCGGAAACGAACACCGTGCCTTCCCGCGTGGCCCCCATTTCCGGCAGGGTGCGCTGCATACATTTCAGAATCGCATAGTCACCGCAGCCGGGGCACCAGCGCACTTCCTGATCGGAGGTGAAGTCCTTCAGGGTCAGCCCGTCCGCCTTGTTCGGCGCTTTGGTGGACATATCGTTCATGACTCTGCTCTTTCCAGCTTGCCGGTCTATTGTGGCCGACCGGTCTGCTTTTCTGTCAGCCCGCCTTGGCGGGGGCGGTATGATCGCGGATGGCGTTCAGGATTTCCTCGATCTTGAACGGCTGGCCCGACACCTTGTTCAGGGGCACCGCATCCACCAGGAACCGGTCCCGGATCGCGGTCTTGAGCTGGCCGGTATTCATTTCCGGGATCAGCACCCGGTCATAGCGGCTCAGCATATCCCCCAGATTGGCCGGGAACGGGTTGAGATGGCGCAGATGCGTATGAGACACATCCAGCCCCTCCTCGCGCGCCACCCGAACGGCACGCGCGATCGGCCCATAGGTGGAGCCCCAGCCCAATACCAGCAGGCGCCCGCTGTCCGTGCCATGGGCGATGGTCTGGTCCGGGATCGAACGCACCATGCCCGCCACCTTGTTCGCGCGCAGATCGGTCATGCGCTGATGGTTGGCGGGGTCATAGCTGATATGGCCACTGTCATAGTCCTTTTCCAGCCCGCCAATGCGATGTTCCGTACCCGAAACGCCCGGCTTCGGCCAATGTCGGGCGAGCGTCGTCTCATCCCGCTTCAGGGGGTTGAAGTCACCGTCCGTCTCCGCGTCGTGCTCGGCGAAGGAAACGGGAAACGGCTCCAGCGCATCCAGGTCCGGCAGGCGCCACGGCTCCGCCGCATTGGCGATAAAGCCATCCGTCAGCAGCATCACCGGCGTCATGTATGTGACCGCCAGGCGGCACGCCTCGATCGCCGTTTCGAAACAGTCACCGGGGCTGCGGGTGGCAAGCACCGGCATGGGCGCATCACCATTGCGGCCATAAAGCGCCTGATACAGGTCCGACTGCTCGGTCTTGGTGGGCAGCCCGGTGGACGGCCCGCCCCGCTGGCTGTTGATCACCACCAGCGGCAATTCGGTGGAAATGGCCAGCCCCAGCGCCTCGGTCTTCAGCGCGATGCCCGGCCCGCTGGAACTGGTCACCCCCAGCCAGCCCGCATAGGACGCGCCGATGGCGGCGCAAACGGCGGCGATCTCGTCTTCCGCCTGAAAGGTGGTGATGCCCTGATCCACCATGGTGGACAAGGCGTGCAGAATGGGCGAAGCGGGCGTGATGGGATAGCTGCCCAGCAGCACATCCAGCCCCGCAAGCTGGCCACCGGCGGCGATGCCCCAGCTCAGCGCCTGGCTGCCGGTAACGGTGCGATAGGTGCCCGGCGCCACATGCCGGCGCCCGATCTGATAGCGCTTGATCGGCGCGTTCAGTTCCGCCGTTTCACCAAAAGCGTGGCCCGCATTAAGCGCGGCCACATTGGCTTCCGCCACCTCAGGCTTGGAGCGGAACTTGTCCTCCAGCCAGGTGATCACGCTTTGCCGCCTGCGGGAAAACATCCACAGCATCAGGCCCAGCGTGAACATGTTCTTGCACCTGAGCGCCTCTTTCTTGCCAAGCCCGGTATGGGACACGGCTTCCAAGGTCTGTTTGGAAATATCGAAGGCGATCAGGGTGAAATCGTCCAGGCTGCCGTCTTCCAGCGGGTTTTGCTCATAACCCGCCTTTTGCAGATTGCGCGCGGTAAAGGCGCCGGTGTCCACCACCAGCATACCGCCGGAGCGCAGATTGCCCACATTGGTCTTCAGCGCCGCCGGGTTCATCGCCACCAGCACATCGGGCCGGTCGCCCACCGTGCTGATTTCCCGCGCGCCGAAATTGATCTGAAAGGCGGACACGCCAAAGGTGGTCCCGGCGGGCGCGCGGATTTCCGCGGGAAAGTCGGGGAACGTGGCCAGGTCGCTGCCCGACAGCGCCGTGGACGTGGTGAACTGGCTGCCGGTCAACTGCATCCCGTCGCCACTGTCGCCAGCGAAGCGGACCACCGCCGATTCCAGTACCTTGATGTCGTCCGTCATGAGCATCATCCATTCCGGGCGCTTTCGCGCGCCCGATCCATATCCGTTCGTGCCGACGGGCCTTGTGCCGCGACACCTTACCCGGCCCTGACATACGCCCCAAGAGCCGCCTTGGCGACGCAGAATTTCTAAGGGGCCGCCCTATAAGGGCTTGTCCGCCCAGGAAAGCCGCGCCGCAAAGCCCCGTTCCGGGGCATGGCCGCCCGCTTCAGGGGCGGGCCGTCACCGCATCAGCACCATTTCCTCCGCGCTGGTGGGGTGAATGGCCACGGTGCGGTCGAAATCCGCCTTGGTCAGGCCCGCCTTCACCGCAATCGCCACGCCCTGCATGATTTCCGGCGCATCCAGCCCGATCATGTGAACGCCCACAACCCGATCCGTGGGGTCATCCACCACCAGCTTGATGTAGGCCCGTTCATCCAGCCCGCCAAGTGTATGTTTCATCGGCTTGAAGTCGCTCTCATGGGTTCTGACCGCGCTCACGTCCGGGCTTTCATGGGCCTCTTCCTCGGTCAGGCCCACCGTGGCAATGGGCGGGTTGGAAAAGACCGCGCTCGGCACCGCATCATGTTCCGGCCTGATATCGGCCCCGGCAAAGGTGTTCAACGCGAAGGCATGGCCTTCCTTGATCGCCACAGGCGTAAGCTGGATACGGTCGGTCACGTCGCCCACGGCCCAGATGCCGTCGCAACTGGTGCGCCCATATGCATCCACCTTCACCGCGCCCTTGTCGTCCAGATCAACGCCCGCGCCCTCAAGCCCCAGCTTGCGGGTGTTGGGGTGGCGCCCGGTGGCATACATCACCGCGTCGGTCCTGAGCTTGCTGCCATCGGTCAGATGCAGCACCAGGCCGCGCGCGTCCTTTTCGATCCGCAGCACATTCACACCGGTCTGAACGGAAATGCCCTTCTTGTTCATTTCCGTGCTCAGGCGGTCCCGGAGTTCCCGCTCGAACCCGCGCAGAATCTTGTCGCCGCGATAAAGCTGCACCACACGGCTGCCCAGTCCGTTGAAAATGCCGGCGAATTCCACGGCGATATAGCCGCCGCCCACGATCACCATGCGCTTCGGCAGGCTTTCCAGATGAAAGGCTTCGTTGGAGGTGATGGCGTGCTCGATCCCCGGCACTTCGGGCAGCGAAGGCGTGCCGCCCGTGGCCACCAGAATGTGTTTCGCCGTGATGGTCTTACCGTTCATGCGCACGGTGTGACGGCGCAGCACTTCCGCGCGGCCTTCCAGTATGGTGACACCGGCCCGTTCCAGATTGGCGATATACAGGCCGTTCAGGCGGTCGATCTCCCGGTCCTTGTTGGCGATCAGCGTGGGCCAGTCAAAGCGGCTTTCGCCCACGGTCCAGCCATAACCGGCGGCTTCCTCGAAATCCTCGCGGAAGTGCGCGGCATAGGACAGCAGCTTTTTCGGCACACAGCCCCGGATAACGCAGGTGCCGCCCACGCGGTATTCCTCCGCAATGGCGACCTTTGCGCCGTTCTGGGCGGCGATACGGGCCGCGCGCACCCCGCCCGACCCCGCACCGATAACGAAAAGATCATAGTCGAACCGCATCAAACTCTCCCGCATGTGCGTGAAAACCGGGCTGACATGTACCGGACTTGATCCCGGCGGTCCAGCCCGGCGAACCTTGCGGGGGGCTGTCGGTTGGGGCTATGCACAACAGATCGGGGGACAGCAGCCAGCGGGGGAACACATGGCGGGACCACTCAGCGGACTTCGGATCATCGAGATGGTGGGCATCGGGCCCGGCCCCTTCGCGGGCATGATGCTGGCCGACATGGGCGCGGAGGTGATCGCCGTGGACCGGGTGGGCGGCGGTGGCATTGGCGACCTGCCGGTGGACATCAACCGCCGGGGCAAGAAATCCATCCGGGTGGACATGAAACAGGTGGACGGCGTGGCCGTGGTGCGCGCCCTCGCCCGGTCAGCGGACGGCCTTTTCGAAGGCTTCCGCCCCGGCGTGATGGAAAGAACCGGTCTCGGCCCGGATGTGCTGCTGGGGGACAATCCGGCACTGGTCTATGGCCGCATGACCGGCTATGGCCAGACCGGCCCCCTGGCCGGGCGGGCGGGGCACGACATCAATTATGCCGCGCTGGCCGGGGCGCTGTACAGCATCGGCCCGGCGGACGGGCCGCCCACCGTGCCGCTCAATCTGGTGGCGGATTATGGCGGCGGCGGCATGATGCTGGTGGCCGGGCTTCTGGGCGGTCTGTTGCAGGCGAAAACCAGCGGCCAGGGCCAGGTGGTGGACGTGTCCATGACCGAAGGGGCCAGCCTGCTGATGAGCGTGTTTCATTCCCTCAGGGCCAGCGGCCTGTGGTCAGAGGCGCGCGGCGTGAACCTGCTGGACGGCGGCGCCCATTTCTATGGCACCTATGAAACCAGCGACGGCGGCTTCATGGCCGTGGGCGCCATCGAGCCACAGTTCATGGCCGAGTTTCTTCAACTTATGGACCTGCCGCAGGGCTGGCTTTCCGCCCAGATGAGCCCTTCGGCCTGGCCGGAGAAAAAAGCCGCGCTGGCCGCCCGCTTCAAGGCCCATCCACGCGCCCACTGGCAGGCGGTGTTCGAAGGCTCGGATGCCTGCGTATCCCCCGTCCTGCCCTTCTGGGAAGCGCACGACCATCCGCAGGCACAGGCCCGGAACAGCTTTGTCACGGTGGACGGCCTGCCCCAGCCCGCGCCCGCGCCGCGCTTCGGGGAAACGCCCGCCGACACGCCCGCGCCGCCCGTGGCCAGGGGCACGAATACGGACAGTATATTGAAAGACCTTGGCTATGATGCGGCCACATGCGACACGCTCCGCGCCAGCGGCGTGATCGCCTGAGCGGTGGCCTGACGGGGGGAGCGGCGGGGCTCAGGGTGCCTTCACCGCCTCAAAGGCTTCAAGGGCACGGGCGCGGGCGGTCTTGCGGTCCACCATGGGGGCGGGATAATCCCGGCCAAGCCGCACGCCCGCCGTCTCCAGCACCTTTTTCGGCGCTTCGAACGGCTTGTGCACATAAGCATTGGGCAGGTCCGCCAGTTCCGGGCACCAGCGGCGCACATAGGCGCCGTGAGGGTCGAATTTCTCACCCTGAAGGACGGGGTTGAAGATGCGAAAATAGGGAGCGGCATCGGCGCCGCAGCCCGCCACCCACTGCCAGCTTGCGCTGTTGCTGCCGGGGTCCGCGTCCACCAGCGTATCCCAGAACCAGCGCTCACCATCCCGCCAGTGCCAGAGCAGTTCCTTCACCAGAAAGGACGCCACCACCATGCGCACCCGGTTGTGCATCCAGCCCTGATGCCATAGCTGGCGCATACCCGCATCCACCAGCGGATAGCCGGTTCGCCCCGCCTGCCAGGCTTTCAGCCGGTCCCCGACGCCCTCATGCCACGGAAACTGCCGCCAGACCGGCTTCAGCGGTTCATGTTTCAGGCCGGGAAAATGATAGAGCAGGTGATAGCTGAAATCCCGCCAGCCCAGCTCCCGCAGGAAGGGTTCCACCACGGCCCAGTCCGCCGATCCACAGGCCGCGTGCCAGAGCTGTCGGGGGCTGATTTCCCCGAAGCGCAGATGCGGCGACAAGCCGGACGTGCCGTCCAGATCGGGGCGGTTTCGATCCGCCTTGTAGGTCAGGATCGGCCCGTCCAGAAACGCCCGCAGCCGGTCGGCGGCCCCCGCCTCCCCCGGATTCCAGCTTTCCCGCAGGCCGCCTGCCCAGTCCACCGGTTTCGGGTCCAGGTCCAGCCGCGCCATGGGATGACTGTCCGGCCAGCGATCCGGCGCGGGCAGGGTTTCCGGCACGGGCAGCGGGGCGCCCGGCGCGTCCAGCGTGCGGCAGGCGCGCCAGAACGGGCTGAACACGGTATAGGGGTCGCCCTTCTGGGTCCGCACCGCCTCCGGCTCCACCAGCACATGGCCGCCGAACCGGCGCACGGCAAGCCCGCGCGCCTGCGCAGCGTCGTGAAGCGCGTCCTCCCCCCGTCGGCCGGCGGGATCATAGGCACGGGGCACATGCAGCGCGCCCGCGCCCACGGTGTCCGCCACCGCCATCACCTGATCCGTCAGGTCGCCGCTGCGGATCACCAGATCGCTGCCCATGTGCCGCAACGAGGCGCTGAGGCGCGGCAGGCTCTGGCTCAGCCACCAGCGGGCGGCGGCGCCAAGGGCCGAATCGCCCGCCGCCGCATCATCCAGAACGAACAGGGGCACCACCGGCGCGCCCGCGCGGGCGGCGTGATACAGCGCCGGATTGTCGTGCAGGCGCAGGCTGTGAGGCTGGAAAACAACGATAATGGGGGCGGTCATGGCGCGCCTTTCCTTGAACAGGGTGAACCACACCCTGCTACGCACACACGCCGCCCCCAGGATCACCCGCCCCGGCACAAGGGCCGGGAAGGCGGCCCCGAAAGGCCGCATCACAAGGGTTAGGCACTGAGCGCGGCAGCCTCTTTCGCCGCCTGCGCGGTGGCCTTCTGGTCAACCTTGCCGGCACCATCCCGCTTGACGAGCCAGGAGCCGCCCACAACGGCCACATTGCCCAGCGCCAGATAATCGGCGGCATTGCCCGGCTTGATGCCGCCCGTGGGGCAGAAGCGCACATCGGGCAGCACCGAGCCCGCGGCCTTCAGAAAGCCGGGGCCGCCGCTGTCCGCCGCGGGGAAGAATTTGAGATGGGAAAAGCCCTTTTCCCGTGCCTTCATGGCTTCCGACACGGTGGCCACACCGGGCAGGAAGGCCCAGCCCATGCTTTCCACCGCCAGCGCCAGTTCGTCGGTCAGGCCGGGGCTGACACCGAAGCCCGCCCCCGCGGCGCGGGCCTTTTCCGCCTGCCCGTGGCTGAGCACCGTACCGGCGCCCACAATGGCATCCGGCAGCGCCTTTGACACGGCTTCGATGCTGTCCAGCGCGCTGTCGTGGCGCAGAGTGATTTCCAGCACGGAGACACCGTTTTCAAACAGCGTGGTGCAGGTGGCCACCGCCTCTTCCGGGCCGGTGAAGTTGAGAACCGGGATCACCGGCCCTTTGGCGAAAACGGTATCGAGCGGAATGGATTCCAGTGTCATGCGTCTTTATCCTGATTTACTGAGACGATTCGTGCAGGGCGTGAAAGCCGAAAATGCTGGCGCCTTCCCCGGCCACGCCCACCCGGTCCCGCATGGGCTGGAACAGGTCACGGCCATAGGTAAGCGGCGAAGCAGGGCGCTCTGCCGGGGTACGGGCCTCGAACTCGGCCTTGTCCACCAGCACATCCAGCACGCCGTTTTCCGGGTCCACCAGCATGGGGTCGCCGTCCCGAATCCTGGCGATATTGCCGCCAAGGGCCGCTTCCGGCATCACATGAATGGCGGCGGGCACCTTGCCGGATGCGCCGGACATGCGGCCATCGGTCACCAGCGCCACCTTGTAGCCCTTGTCCTGCAACACGCCAAGCGACGGCGTGAGCTTGTGCAGTTCCGGCATACCATTGGCCGTCGGCCCCTGCCAGCGCACCACGGCAACGAAATCCTTGTTCATCTTGCCGGCCTTGTAGGCGGCGATCAGGGCTTCCTGATCCTCGAACACCATGGCGGGCGCCTCCACCCGGCGATTGGCGGGCTTGACGGCGGAAATCTTCATCACGCCCTCGCCGATCTTGCCATCCAGCATGGCAAGCCCGCCGGTGGGCTGGAACGGATTGTCAGCGGGACGGACCACCGTATCGTCGCCCGGCGCTTCACGCACCGGCGCCCAGACGGCGGCATCGTCCTTCAGCGTCGGGGCGCCCACATGGCCGCTGAGCGGGCCCTTGCCCGCCACGTGCCGGTCCAGATCATGAAGCAGCTCCGCGCCCAGCAGTTCCCGCAGCATGAACGGCATCCCGCCCGCCGCCTCAAAGGCGTTCACATCCGCCAGACCATTGGGATAGACCCGCGCCAGCAGCGGCGTGATCGCGGACAGATCGGCGAAATCGGCCCAGGTCACCTTGTAGCCCGCCGCCGCCGCAATGGCGACGATGTGCAGGGTATGGTTGGTGGACCCGCCGGTGGCCAGCAGCCCCACAATGCCGTTGACGATGCTGCGCGCGTCCACGATGTCCGCCAGCCCCACCGGTTCCTTTTCCGTGGCCATTTCCACGATGCGGCGGGCCGCCGCGTCATTCAGCGCGGCGCGCAGCGGATCGGACGGATTGACAAAAGACGCCCCCGGCAGTTGCAGGCCCATCATTTCCAGCATCATCTGGTTTGAATTGGCGGTGCCGTAAAAGGTGCAGGTGCCGGGGCTGTGATAGGCCCGGCTTTCGCTTTGCAGCAGTTCCTGGCGGCTGGCATCGCCGGAAGCGTAACGCTGGCGCACCTCCGCCTTTTCGCTGTTGGAAATGCCGGTTTCCATCGGCCCGGCGGGCACGAAGATGAACGGCATGTGGCCAAAGGACAGCGCCCCGGTCAGCAGGCCCGGCACGATCTTGTCGCAAATGCCGAACAGCATACCGCCGTCGAACACATTGTGGGAAAGCGCCACCGCCGTGGACAGGGCGATCACTTCCCGGCTGAACAGCGACAGTTCCATGCCCGGCTGCCCCTGCGTAACCCCGTCGCACATGGCCGGTGTGCCGCCCGCCATCTGGGCCACGCCGCCATGTGTGATCACCGCCTTTTTCACCACATCCAGCATTTCGTGATAAGGGGCGTGGGCGGACAGCATGTCGTTATAGGCGCTGACAATGCCGATATTGGCCACATTCTCATCCGCCGTCAGCTTCTGCTTTTCCGAATCCGGGCAGGCGGCGATGGCATGGGCCAGATTCCCGCAGGACATGGCATCCCGGCTGGGCCCCGCTTCCCGCATGATGCGGATTTTCTCCATATAGCCCGCCCGTGTGGCGCGGGACCGCTCTTCGATGCGCTCGGTGATTTCCTGTAATGTCTGCTTGCTCATGACGGTACCTCTTGAAGGTCTATGGGCCCAAGATTGTGGGGCATAAAGGTTTCCGGGCCTGAAATCGCCGGGTCTGCCGCCTCGCGCGTCCGGCTCACTGGACACGCACCATGCGATATAGCGCAGGATCGGGGCCGGACACATGCCCCGCCGGGTTGTATCAGGGCGCCCAATATACGGTGGCGCGGTCACCCAGCGCCCGCATCACGCGGGCAAAGGGCAGATCGGTCTCAAGCGTGCGCTCAAGGGCGGTGAACTTGGCCTCCCCGGTCAGCATGACCGCCACATGGCCCGCCGCCAATATGGGCGGCAGGGTCAGGGTCATGCGGTCCACCTCGTCGCCGGTCACATCGCTTTGATGCGCGCGAATGGCGGCCACGACGCGGCTGCCTTCCGGGTCCATGGCTTCCTCCAGCCCGTGGGCATCGGGGAACAGGGACGCGGTGTGGCCATCGGGCCCCATGCCGAGCAGCACGCTGTCAAACGGCAATGGCAGGGCTTCATAGTCGGCGTTCACTTCCGCCGCCGCCTTGGCGGGCGTGGCATGATCCCGCTTCATGGTGGTGAAGGGGGCCGACGCCGCATGATCCCGCAACAGCTCCCGGCGCACCATGGCGGCATTGGAGCGGTCATGGCCTTCATCCACCCAGCGTTCATCCACCAGCGCCACATGAATATGGGACCAGTCCAGCGCGCGGCCCGCCATCCGGGCGAACAGCGGCCTGGGCGTGGACCCGCCGGACACCGCCCAGGCCGCTGCGCCCCTGGCCCTGAGCCCGGCTTCCAGCGCGGCGGCGGTATCCGCCGCCAGAGCCTGGGTCATCGCCGTTCGGTCGTCGAAGCGTTTGATGGCCACCATTGCCTGCTCAACTCCTGTCCTGTGCCGCCATTGCCGGCGCGTGGAATATCAGCTTACGCCGTGATTTTCATTGAACCAGGCGCGCCCGTCCCGCGCCATCAGGTCATGGGCTTCATACGGGCCCCAGGTGCCTGCCTGATAGGCTTTCATGCCGCGACCGCTGTGTTCCCAATGGGAAATGATGCGATCCGCCCAGGCCCAGGCATGTTCCACCTCGTCCCGGTGCACGAACAGGCTCTGATCCCCGCGCGCCGCATCCAGAATCAGGCGCAGATAGGGGCCCATGCGCGGGGCGCCCTGATTGGCGGCCACATCCAGATTCAATTCCACTTCCTTGAGCCGGTCATGGTCCGTCCCCCGGTGCTTCACCATCATGCGAAAGGCCAGGTGATCCTGCGGCTGCATACGGATGATGAAACGGTTGGGCGCCATGTCCGTCCCCCAGGCGGCGTTGGGGCTGTGCGGCACATCCTTGAACTGGATGACGATTTCGGCGAACCGGTCGGGCAGGCGCTTGCCCGTGCGCAGATAAAAGGGCACACCCGCCCAGCGCCAGTTCTCGATATGGGTCTTGATGGCGACGAAACTTTCCGTATCGCTTTCGCCTTCAAGCTCCAGGTCTTCCATATAGCCGGGCACGGCCTGCCCGTTCACCGCGCCCGATCCATACTGGGCGCGCACCACATTGGCATCAATATCGGCACCGCTGAGCGGCTCCAGCGATTTGAGAACCTTCAGCTTCTCCTCCCGGATGCTGTCCGCGTCCAGCCGGGCGGGGGGCTCCATCGCGGTCAGGCAGAGAAGTTGCAATTGGTGGCTCTGCACCATGTCCCGCAGCGCGCCGGTCCCCTCATAGAAGGCACCGCGCCCGGCCACACCCTGATCCTCGGCCAGCGTGATCTGGATATGGTCCACCGTGCGGTTGTTCCACACCTCCTCGAACAGGATATTGGAAAAACGCAGCGCCAGCAGATTCTGCACCGCTTCCTTGCCCAGATAATGGTCGATACGGAAGACCTGATCTTCCCGGAAATGCTGCGCCACGTCCGCATTGATGGCACGCGCGCTTTCCAGATCGTGCCCGATGGGCTTTTCCAGCACCAGCCGGGCATGGGGGCCGTTCAGGCCGTATTCGCCGAGCAGGGCGCAGGTGCTGGTGAAAATCTTGGGCGGAATGGCCAGAAAGTGGACCAGGGGCCGATCCGCACTGCTTTCGATCTCCTTCGACAGGCGCGCCCATTGGTCATCCCCTGCCGTCAGGTTCAGCGTGACCGGGTGAACGATCTTTGCAAACGATTTCAGGCTGGCCGCGTCGATATCGTCCCGCGGCGGCGTTTCGGCGAACACCTCTTTCAGCCAGTCCGCCACGCTCTGCTCGAAATCGGATCGGCTGGTCACATAAATGCGGCTGTCCGCGGGCACATAGCCTGCGCAGAACCCGTTGAACAGCGCGGGCAACAGCTTTTTGCGGGACAGATCGCCGGCACCGCCGAAGATGATAAGGTCGAAGGATTGGGTCATGGCCGTCCATCCTTAATAAAGCGCGAACAATGGTCAAATGGCCTGCCGGTCCCGGCGGCCGCACGGGCGGAGCATGTGTCCGGGGGGAGCTTGCCGTCTGCGAAGTTGCCAGACACTGGCAAAAGGGGGCCACAAGGTCAAGGTCAAGCCCCCGTCCACGCCGATGCGCGGGATCAAAAAAATCGTGATCGGGCGCCGGGGCGCCATACTGTTTCAAAAACGGGTGCTGAAAACGAACCCTGAAAGATGGAGGCATCGAGCAGGTGGCGCGCACCGTTCAGGCATGGCCAAATGCCGGCAAGCTGATATGGTTCCCATGGCAGAGGAGAAGGCTTATGGGGGATACACCAGACACGCAAGACCAATCAGGCACGCATCGGCCAATGCCACCGGCGCGGCCCGCTGCCCGCAGCGAGGTGACGCGCGCACGCACCGCCAGCATATTGGGCATTCTTGGTGCCGTGCCTTTTGTCCTGATGGCACTGGCGATCGTTTTCACCAAAGGGCCCATGGCCGATTTCGCGCTGATGGCGCTGATGGGTTACGGGGCGGTGATCCTGTCTTTTCTGGGGGGCATTGTATGGGGCCATACCCTGAATGACGACGGCGCCGTGGTGTTTCGCCTGATATACAGCGTGATCCCGTCCCTGATGGCCTGGTCCGCCCTGATCATGCCGACCCAGCCGGGTCTGGTGGTGCTGATGGGCGGTTTCGTGATGGCGGCCATCCACGATATGGGCGTGGGGCGACTTGGCGGGTTTCCGCGCTGGTTCACGGCCCTCAGGCGCAACCTTACCATCATCGTCATGGCCAGCCTGCTGATCGCGTTCATCGAGGGCTTCAAGGGCTGATCCCGGCGCCCGGTGTCCCGCAAGGTGACCGGGCGACCATTCAGGGGGGCACTTCCGCGCCCGCCCAGTCATATACCCGCCCGGTCTGTTCCGGCGTGGCGGCGTTCACCACATCCAGCAGGCAGCGGGCCGCATGGTCCGGGCTGAAAAGCTGGCTTTGGGGCACATGGGCCTGAAACGGGTCCGACAGCGCCGTGTCCACCGTGCCGGGATGCAGCCCCATCACCACCGTCTGGCTGTTACGGCGGGCCTGTTCGATGGACAGAGTCTTGAGAATCTGGTTCAGCGCCGCCTTGGACGCCCGGTAGCTGACCCAGCCGCCAATGCGATTATCCGAAATGCTGCCCACGCGGGCGCTGAGGGCGGCGAACACGCCGGGCCGGTCCCGCGCCATCAGGGGCAGGAAATGGCGCGCCACCATGGCCGGGCCGATGCTGTTGACCCGGAACAGGTGCGCCATGGTCTCCGCCTCGATCTGACGCATGGACTTTTCGGGTCCAAAACGATCGCCGTGCAATATACCGGTGGTGATCATCACCAGATGCACCGGCCCCGCGCGGGCGATCGCATCGGCCACCCGCGCCAGGGCATCGCCGTCCAGCATATCCGCCTGATGCACGGACATGCGACTGTGCCTGACCGGCCTGGGGTTGCGGGCCACCGCATCCACATGGGCGACGCCCGCATGGCTCAGAAGGCGGCCTGTTACAGCCTGACCGATGCCCCCCGATGCGCCGACCACCACCGCGCGGATCGGATCGGTTTCATTGAAAAGCGGCATGGTCCCTCCTTGCGTTCCAGCGAGCGTTCAAACGGGCATTCCATTCGGTCCCCCTTGTTCGCAAGGAACGGACAGGAAGATCATCAGGAGGCGCCCTGATCCGCCTCCGCCGCTTCGGTATGGGCCGCTTCGGTATGGGCCTGGCGGGCACGGATCATGCCCTTGCGCAGCCAGACATAGGCGAGCGCGGCGAGAATGCCGGGCATGGCCTCGAACACACCGGTGTGCAGGCCAAGCTGGCGCCAGACCAGCGCCACGGTCACGCCAATCACCATCATCATGACGGTCTGTGCCTCGCTCGGCTTCATGCCGAGCGTATAAATGACCAGCACCGGCGCGAAGGCGGACCCCAGCACGCCCCAGCTCAGCACCACCAGGGTGAACACGCTCTGCGGCCCGGCAATGGCGATGCCCAGCGCAAACAGGGTGACCAGAACACTCATGGATTTCACCTGCCAGGTGCGCTCGAAGCGCTGGGGCAGCAGATCGTGGGTCAGGGCGCTGGAACAGGACAGCACCAGGCTGTCGGCGGTGGACATGGTGGCGGCGAAAATCCCCGCCAGCACCAGCCCGACGAACACCGGATGCAACAAGTCCTGCGCCATCATGGGCAGGGCCAGTTCCGGGTCGCTGGTATCCAGGCCCGGCAGATAAATCTTGGACAACATGCCCACGACCACGGCCATCAGATAGAACAGGCTGAAAAAGCCGTAATACCAGACCCGCGTGCGGACCAGATGGTCCGGGTTGTCCAGCGACATGAAGCGCACCATGATGTGCGGTTGGCCGATCACGCTGAGCCCGGCGAACATCCAGCCAAGAATGAACAATATGATCCCCATGGCGCCGGGGAACAGCACTTCATCCGCGCCGGGGGACAGGTCGAGAAAGCCCGGCACCTCCGACAGGCGGTCCAGCGTGCCGCCAAAGCCGCCAAGGCCCTGCACGCCGAAATACATCAGGGTGAACATGGCGACGATCATGACCGCGCTTTGCGCCACATCGGTCCAGATCGAGGCGCGCAAACCCCCTGCCCAGCAATAGCCCGCCACCGCCACGGCCACGATGATCGAACCGGTCACCTGCGGCCAGTCCAGAATGGCGAACAGCGCCTTGCCCCCGGCGGACAGTTGCGCCGCCGCGTAGGAGCCAAGAAAGATCACCGAGATCAACGCCGCCAGAAAGCGCACCTCCCGGTAATGCTCGCCGGTCCAGCGGGAAATCACCCCGGCGAAGGACAATTCCCGCGTGGTTTCCGTATAGGCACGCAATTCCTTGTGAATATAAAGGGAGGCCAGAAAATCCCCGAAAATCCAGCCAAAGGCCATCCAGACGGTGGAAAGCCCCACCGCATAGGTGTAGCCGATCACGCCGATGAACATATAGCCGCTATTATTGGTGGCCACGGCGGACAGGCCGGTAAACAGGGGCGATATGCCCTTGCTGGCCAGATAATAATCTTCCTTGGACTTGTGGCTTTTCAGATGGGACGACATGCCCACCAGGAAAAAAGCCAACAGGAAAAACAGAAAACTGACCAGAACCATTGTGCCCCCCGGATAGCAGATTGTGCGCACATTCCCGGATCGCCCGGCCAGGACCGCCCGGTGCGCGCATCAGGAGCCTTTCACAAAGCGGCCCCGCTTGCAAATCGCGCAGGTCATGAGCCATGTGGGCGCATACTGTAAAAGACACAGGAAAGGGGCCGGACACGCGCCCGCCCCCCTGTTTCACCTGCGCCGCCTGTTTCGCCGGTACCGTCGGCAGCCCCCTACACGGCGGCGAGGGAGACCGCGTCCTTCTCGGTTTTCTTTTCCACCAGTTCCCGGTGCAGCGCCCTGATGGCCTTGTGCTCGTCTTCCACTTTCACCACGAAGCGCACATCCTTGCGGCGGGAGGAATGCTGCATGGCCAGAATGGGCAGCCCCTCGTCACACAGCGCCTTGGTGGCCAGGGAGAGCAGGGCACTGTCCGCCAGGTCGGACGCGATCACGGATACGATCGCCACCTTGCGCACGGACACTTCCGCCCCCGGCAGAGCCTCTTCCAGGCTGCTGACGATGCGCTTCACGGTCTTGAGCGGGCGCGCCAGATAATGGGTGATGGAATTGGCGTTCATGTCCTTGCTGATGGCGCGGACCTTGTACTTGTCCAACTCCTTCATGATCATGCTGTCATAACCGGGGAAGCCGGCCATGTCCTGCTCGAACACCTCGATGGCATAGATGTCGTCGCGCCCCGTGATGATCTCGGCGCGGGGATCGTCCCGCTCCCAGTCATTGGAGATCACCGTGCCTTCATGCTCCGGCTCGAAGGTGTTCTTGATGCGCAGCGGAATATCGAGCTGGCGCAGCCCCCGCGCGGCGCGGGGGTGGATGGCTTCCATGCCCATATTGGACAACTGGTCGGCCACGTCATAATTGGTGCGGCCCATGGGGATGGCATTATCCGCGCCCACCACGCGCGGGTCGGCACTGGACAGGTGATATTCCTTGTGGATGATCGCCTCGCGGGCATGGGTGATGCAGGCGATCTTGGAAAAGGTCACTTCCGAATAGCCCCGGTCATAGGTGCGCATCAGCCCTTCAGCGCAGTGGGCATACCCCGTGGCCACCGGCAGTTCGCGGGTCAGGTCCATGTCCTTGAAGGTATTGGTGATGCGTTCGTCCAGGGTCGGCTGATCATCTTCCTTCCAGCCGGTCAGGTCCGCGAAGCGGGCATTGACGCCAAGATCCTGAAGCATCAGCGTGGTGTTGAAGGCGCTGTGCGCCTCCCCCAGCCCGGCGAGCATTTCCCGCACATTGTTCAGCAGCTCGCCCAGATGAAACTGCCCGAAGGAACACAGGGAGTTCAGGTCGTTCAACGCATTGCGCGCGCCTTCCAGCCGCTCGATGATGAAGGAATCCGCCTTTTCCCGCAGCTTGGGCGTCTCGGAAAACATCTCGTCATTGATGGCCAGCATGGCGGTCTGCACCTCGGACATCTCGTTTTCCCAGTCGTCCGCCTTGTCGGATGTGCGGAACACCTCGAACACACCGGGGTCGCCGCCGCGCTTGTCTTCCAGTAGCTTGTCCGTGATGCCGCCATAGGCGGACACAACGAAGATACGGTTATACAGCCGCTCCCCGGTTCGGCTGCCGACAAACACATTGGCCTCGGTCGCCCGGAAATCGGACATGGACGTGCCGCCCACCTTTTCGACCGTATGGTTTTCCCCGAACATGAATTCCATCCCTCTAGCGCGCCAGACGCTTTTTCTGCTTGAAGTGTCCATGCCGCCAACGCACAGCGGCAGCGTGCCGGGCGGAAACATCCCGCCCGGCCCGATAACGAGCTTATTCCGCGGCGGCCGCCGGATGATCCGCGGCAACCCGATCCACCGACCGGGCCAGGATATCCAGGCCCCGTTTCAGGTCTTCCATTTCAATGGTCAGCGGGATCAGACACTTGACCACTTCATCCCGCGGCCCTGCGGTTTCGATGATCATATTGTGCTCGAACGCCACGCCGGTGATAGCATCGGCCACGGCGGGATCATCAAAGGCCAGGCCCTGCATCATGCCACGGCCCTTGCGGCGCACACCCAGCGCCTTGTGCCGGGCAGCGATGGCGTCCAGCGCCTCGGCCACCACATCGGCCTTTTCGCGCACGGATTTCTCGAACCGGTCGTCGGACCAGAACTTGTCCATGGCCGCCTTGGCGGTGACAAAGGCATGGGCATTGCCCCGGAAGGTGCCGTTATGCTCGCCCGGTTTCCAGATATCCAGATCCTTGCGCACCAGCACGATGGCCGCCGGCAGGCCCAGCCCCGACAGGGACTTGGACATGTTGATCATGTCCGGCTTGATGCCCGACGGCTCGAAGCTGAAAAAGGTGCCGGAACGGCCACAGCCCGCCTGAATATCATCAGCGATCAGCAGGATGTCGTGGGCGCGGCAGATTTCCTCCAGCCGCTTCATCCACTGGAAGCTGGCCACATTCAGGCCGCCTTCGCCCTGAATGCCCTCGAACAGAACGGCGGCGGGCTTGTCGATGCCGCTGGAGGGATCGTTCAGGCATTGCTCGAAATAGGTGAGCGTGTCCACGCCCTCCCCCATATAGCCGTCATAGGGCATACGCTGCACACCGCAAAGCTGGGCGCCCGCGCCGCAGCGGTGGTGCTGGTTGGCACTGGCCGCCAGCGCCCCCATGGTCACGCCGTGGAAACCATTGGTGAAGGCAATGATATTGGTGCGCCCGGTCACCTTGCGCGCCAGCTTCATGGATGCTTCCACGCAGTTGGTGCCGGTGGGGCCGGTGAACTGGATCAGATAGTCCATGTCCCGCGGGCGCAGGATCTTGTCCTGAAGCGTCTCGATGAACTCGGCCTTGGCCCTGGAGTGGAAGTCCAGCCCGTGCACGATGCCCCCTTCACGGATATAGGCGACCAGCGCCTCCACCATGTCCGGGTCGTTATGGCCATAGTTGAGCGCCCCCGCGCCGGCGAGAAAGTCCAGATATTTTTCGCCGTCCTCGCTGTACATATAGGCGCCTTCGGCCTTGTTGAAGACAACGGGCACGCTGCGGCAATAGCTGCGCACGGCGCTTTCATACTGCTCGAAAATATCCGCCTTGTTATCGGTCATTGCAGATCTCCTTGATCGCTCGAATGGGTGTAGCGCGCCTTCTCCCGGCGCGGGGTGTTCCAAAATGTCACTTGGGCGGGGCGGGCGCCTGCCCGGCCGGGCAAACACGGCCCCTCACCGGCCATGGGGGGTTCAGGCCGGTGGATCGAATGGCCCGATACGCATGAGAATCTCCGAATCATGCTCACCGTAAAAGTGCCGGTCCCGCTCGAAGAAGGGCTCATGGGTCCAATCCGCCTTCAAATCCCGCGCGAGCGACTTGAACATGCCCCAGCTCGCCGCGTTGTCTTCCGTGATCGTGGTTTCCTGATAGCGCACGTCCGCCGCGGCGGGGCGGCGCAGAATGTCCATCATCAGGCGCTTGCCAAGGCCCAGCCCGCGCGCCGCTTCGGAAACCGCAACCTGCCAGATGAACAGCGTATCATCTTTGCCCGGCACCAGATAGCCCGACACGAAGCCGACCACATCCCCGTTCAACAGGGCAATGGCCGAGGTGCCGGCGAAATGCGTGGTTTGCAACAGGTTGCAATAAGCCGAGTTGCGATCCAGCGGCGGGCAGCTTTCGATCAGGCGGTGAACCGCCATGCCTTCTTCGGGTTTGGGCGCCCTTATGGTCAGGTCGGCGTCCCCTTTATCAGCCATCAGGCTTCCTTTTCCTTCCCCCGTCGTGCGCCGCAAGGCCGCGCGGCATAGGGAGAATGCCCTTAAGGGCTGCGCCTTCCCGCTCTTCAAAGGCCAGGAAAGCTTTGACAATCGATATGTTTGCGATCGGTAAATAGGCGAAACGCCCTGCATCGTCAACCGGAGTTGGGGGCGTTTCACGAAAAATTTTCTTGCAAACCCGCAATTCTGGCGCCTATTTTCACGCCATCACTTGATTCAACCCTCAGACAATCAAAATTTATTATCTAAGGGTTTCGCGTGGTTTCGTATGGGCCATCGGGGGCGAGCCATCCCCCGTTCTGGCTGCTTTGAAGCGATCTGTGACCGCACGCGGCAAGTGATGCTCAAAGACCGGGAAAAACTGGCAGGAATCGATAGAGACGCTTATGGCCGGGGATATGACCACCCGCACCGAAACCGAAATGGGCGAAGACATCGTGGTCTCGCTCAGGCGCCTGATCCGGGCCACCGAACTGGATGCCCGTCGCCTGGCGAAGGAAACGGGGCTGACGGCCTCGCAATATCTGGTGCTGCAACTGCTGCAACGGGAACCGGGCGTGACCAATCGGCGCCTGTCGGAAGATGTGTCGCTTTCCCAGGCGACGGTGACCAGCCTGCTGGAAAAGCTGTCCGCCCGCGGCCTGATCCGCCGCGAACGGGGCAAAACGGATCTGCGGCGGCTGGAAGTCTATCTGACCGACGACGGCAGCGCCCTGCTGGACAAGGCGCCACCCATCCTGCAAGGTCGCCTGATCACCCGGCTTGCCAACCTGCCGGATTGGGAGCGGACCATGATTCTGGCCGCCCTGCAACGGCTGGAAAGCCTTCTGGAAGTGGGAGAACTGGATGCAGCACCGGTCCTTGCCACCGGCGCACTGGATGGCGCCGTTCCGGCGGCCAGGCCGGGCGATGCCAGCCGGGATGGCCTGCCCGAGTCCTCAAGGCGGCACCGCAGGGACACGCGCCCGCAACCCGGCAATGCCTGATCCCGTCATAATGGCCGCACCCCCGGCTCCGCGGCGCAGGAAGGGCGCCATCATATGACGCTGCTGCTGCTTTATCTGATGCTGGCGCTGGTGGTCTCGTTTCTGTGCTCGGTCGCGGAAGCGGTGTTCCTGTCCGCCCGGTCCAGCCATGTGCTGCATCTGGTGCAGAGCGGCGTTCCATGGGCCCGGAAACTGCTGTCCCTGCAAGCCGCGCCGGACAAGCCGCTGGCCGCCATCCTCACCCTGAACACCATCGCCCACACGGTGGGCGCGGCGGGGGCCGGGGCGCAGGCGGCGCTGGTGTTCGGGGATGCTTGGGTGGGCGCCTTTTCCGCCGTGCTCACCTTTCTCATTCTGGTGTTGTCGGAAATCATTCCCAAAACCCTCGGCGCCACCTATTGGCGCGCGCTGCTGCATCCGGTGACCATTTTCATCGAAGGGCTGGCGGTGATGCTGGCGCCTTTTGTCTGGATGTCCCGGCGGCTCACCCGCCTGATCGCACCGGGCGGCGGAGACGACGAGGTAAGCCGCGAAGAGATCGTCGCCCTGATGGAAGCGGGGGCCGAAGGCGGCCATATCGGCGGCAGCGAAGTGGCGATCGTGCGCAATCTGATGCGGCTGGACCGGGTGCGCGTGCGCGACGTGATGACACCGCGCCCGGTGGTGTTCGCCCTGCATGAAGACACCACCGTCAGCGCCCTGATGGCCGATGAAAAGGCCCGCCCCTTTTCCCGCATCCCCATCCATGGCGACGACGCGGACGCCATGACCGGCTTCATCCTGAAACAGGACGTGATGCTGGCCCAGGCGGAAGGGCGGGGGGAAACGCCGCTGAAGGCCCTGAAACGGGATTTTCTGGCCGTGCCGCCGGGGCTGACCCTGATCCGCCTGCTCAAGCATATGGTGGATGGCCACCACCATATCGCGCTGGTCTTTGACGAATTCGGCGGCTTTCAGGGTGTGGTCAGCCAGGAAGACCTGTTCGAGACCCTGATCGGATTGGAAATCATGGACGAGTCCGACCGCGTCGCGGACCTGCGTGCCCTGGCGGCCAAGGGCCGCCGCCGTCACATGACGGAATGAAGCATGGCATGAAGCGTGGCCGGCATCCACCGGCCCGCTTCGCGCCATCAATCCTTGAGCAGAATCACCAGATCATGCTGCTCCACGGATGTGCCGGGAGTCAGCACCACCTCGTCCACCGTGCCGCCCTTGTGGGCATAGACGGCGGTTTCCATCTTCATCGCCTCGATGGTGAACAGCCGGTCGCCCTCGGCCACCTTTTCGCCCTTCTGCACCGCCACGCCCACGATCATGCCCGGCATGGGGGACCCTACCTGATGCGGGTCGCTGTCGTCGGCCACCCGGTTGCGGGCCTTTTTCGGCGCCCGGCCCCGATCCACCACGGACACGGTGCGCGGCTGGCCGTTCAGTTCGAAAAAGATGGTGCGCTCGCCCTCGTCATTGGGCTCGGACATGGTGGGGGCGTTGACGATCAGCGTCTTGCCGGGTTCCAGTTCGATATTGAATTCGTCCACCGCGTCGGGGCCGTAAAAGAAGGGCATGGTGGGAATCAGCGACACGTCGCCATAGGTTTCCCGGTGCTTGAGATAATCCACCGTCACCGCCGGATACATCAGATAACTGGCCAGCAGCCGATCGGTCACTTCCCGCTCCACCTTGTCGGCCAGCTCCGCGCGGGCGGCCTCCAGGTCCACATCCTTCAAAAGCGCGCCGGGGCGCTCGGTCAGCGGCTTTTCGTCCCCCAGAACCTTTTTCTGCAACGCTTCCGGGAAGCCGCCCATGGGCTGACCCAGATCACCGCGGAAAAAGTCCTTCACGCTTTCGGGGAAATCGATCTCCCGCTTGTCGGACAGCACGTCTTCCGGCGTCAGTTCCTGTGTCACCATGAACAGCGCCATATCCCCCACCACCTTGGAACTGGGGGTCACCTTGATGATATTGCCGAACAGGTGATTCACCTGCTCATAAGCCCTGGCCACTTCCGGCCAATGGCTTTCCAACCCCATGGAGCGGGCCTGTTCCTTCAGATTGGTGAACTGACCGCCGGGCATCTCATGGTCATAAACCTCGGAAGCGCCGGCACGAATATCCGCCTCGAACGGCTGATAATAGCGCCGCACGCCGCCCCAATAGGTGGAAATCTGCTTGATCGCCTCATGATCCAGCCCGGTGGCGCGCGGCCCCGACTGCAACGCCGCCGCGATGGAGCCCAGATTGGGCTGGCTGGTGAAGCCGGACATGGCATCCATGGCCGCGTCCACCGCGTCCGCGCCCGCATTCGCCGCCGCCAGCACACTGGCTCCGGCAATGCCGCTGGTGTCATGGGTGTGGAAGTGAATGGGCAGCGACACTTCCTGCTTCAGCGCCGATACCAGCTTCGTGGCCGCCTGCGGCTTGCACAGGCCCGCCATGTCCTTGATGCCGAGAATATGCGCGCCCGCCGCTTCCAGCTCCCGCGCCATGGTCACATAATAATCCAGCGTGTACTTGGTCTCTTTCGGATTGGTCAGATCGCCGGAATAACAGATCGCCGCTTCCGCCAGCTTGCCGGTTTTCGCCACTTCCTCGATGGACACCTTCATATTGTCCACCCAGTTGAGGCTGTCGAAAATGCGGAACACATCCATGCCCGCATCCGCCGCCTGCCGGATGAAATAGCGCACCACATTGTCGGGATAATTCTTGTACCCGACGCCGTTGGATGCCCGGAACAGCATTTGCAGCAATATGTTGGGCACCGCATTCCGCAGGCGGGCCAGCCGCTCCCACGGGTCTTCCTTCAAAAAGCGCATGGCCACATCGAAGGTGGCGCCGCCCCAGCATTCCAGCGACAGCAATTCCGGCATCATGCGGGCATAATGGGGGGCGATGCGCTCCAGATCATAAGTGCGCATACGGGTGGCCAGCAGCGACTGGTGGGCATCCCGCATGGTGGTGTCGGTGACCAGAAGCCGGTCCTGTTCCTTCATCCAGCGGGCGAACCCCTCCGCCCCCAGCTCTTCCAGCTTGTGGCGGGTGCCGGGCATGGGGTCGGTGTCGGTCAGGCGCGGCGTGCGGGCACGGGGCACATCCGCCGGTGGCCGGGCGCGGCCCTCCACCTCCGAATTGCCATTGACCATCACGTCGCCCATGAACCCCAGAAGCCGGGTCGCCCGGTTCTTGCGGGGTGTGAAGTCGAACAGTTCCGGGGTCTGGTCGATAAAGCGGGTGGTCACATCGCCGCTGACAAATTTCGGATGCGCAATGACCGATTCCAGGAACCGCAGATTGGTGGACACACCCCGAATGCGAAACTCCCTGAGGGCACGGTCCATGCGCCGGGTGGCCTCTTCGGGCGTGGCACCCCAGGCGGTCACCTTTTCCAGCAGCGAATCATAAAAGGGCGTGATCAGTGCGCCGGAAAAAGCGGTGCCGCCATCCAGCCGGATACCGAACCCGGTAGCCCCGCGATAGGCGGCAATACGGCCATAATCGGGGGTGAACTTGTTCTGCGGGTCTTCAGTGGTCACACGGCACTGCATGGCGTGGCCATTGAGCACAATGTTTTCCTGCGCCGGAACGCCACTGTCCGGGTCCCCGATGCGGGCGCCCTCCGCCACGCGGATCTGCGCCTTCACAAGGTCCACGCCGGTGACTTCCTCGGTCACGGTGTGTTCCACCTGAATGCGGGGGTTCACCTCGATGAAATAAAAGCGCCTATCATCCCGGTCGAACAGGAACTCCACGGTCCCCGCGCCCTCATACCCCGCCGCGCGCGCCAGCTTGACCGCGCTTTCGCACAGGGCCGTGCGGCGCTCCGCCTCAAGGAAGGGGGCGGGCGCCCGCTCCACCACCTTTTGGTGGCGGCGCTGCACGGAACAGTCCCGCTCGAACAGATGCACCACGGTGCCATGGTGATCGCCCAGCACCTGCACCTCCAGGTGTTGCGCCCGGCGCACCAGCTTTTCCAGGAACACTTCCGGGTTGCCAAAGGCGGCCTCGGCCTCGTTGCGGGCGGCGGCGATCTCGTCGATCAGCCTGTCCTCGCTCTCGATCACGCGCATACCACGGCCACCGCCACCCCAGCTTGCCTTCAGCATTACGGGATAGCCGATCTCCGCCGCGACGCGCTTGCATTCGGCGTCATCATCAGGCAACGCCCCGGTCGCGGGCATCACCGGAATACCGGCCTTTTCCGCCAGATTGCGGGCTTCCATCTTGGACCCGAAGGCTTCCATCACTTCCGGCTTGGGGCCGATGAAGGTGATGCCGTTCTTGGCGCAGGCGCGGGCGAATTCCGGGTTTTCCGACAGAAAGCCATAGCCGGGATGAATGGCATCCACCCCCGCCAGCCGGGCAATGCGGATGATTTCGTCAATATCCAGATAGGCGCGCACGGGCTGCTGCCCTTCCCCCACCAGATAGCTTTCATCCGCCTTGAAGCGATGCAGGGCGAACCGGTCCTCGTGGCTGTAGATGGCCACCG
The DNA here is from genome assembly GCF_037658235.1 of Yunchengibacter salinarum. Taxonomy (NCBI): domain Bacteria; kingdom Pseudomonadati; phylum Pseudomonadota; class Alphaproteobacteria; order Kordiimonadales; family Kordiimonadaceae; genus Yunchengibacter; species Yunchengibacter salinarum. The sequence goes on from NZ_JBBJLN010000008.1 coordinate 47,550, forward strand.
TGCGAATGCCCAGTTCATTGGCGGCGCGAAATACGCGAATGGCGATCTCGCTGCGATTGGCAACCAGGATTTTCTTGATCGGACCGGTATGATGCTTGGACATGGGGGAGGCGCTCCCTGCAATCGATTGTAATGGCCGTTTTCACGGCATGATCAGGACACGGGGTACCCTCATATCCGGTTGGCCGTGAAACTTCAATAACCGGACAGACGGGAAACGGCTTCGATCATTGCGCGCCGCCCTGATCCGATCCTTCCCCCGCCAGCCGCCGCGCCGTGGCAAGGGCGCGCTGAAACACCGGATCGTCGCTGTCTTCCGCCGGGTTCGGGGAAACAGATTCATGCGGCAACACACCATGCGCGGGCCGGTCGCCGGGCACATGCCGATCGATCAGGGGCAGCCGCACGCGAAAACCGCTGGCAGGCAGGGTCAGGATCAGGCTCGGCCTGCCGGTCACACCGCGCAGACTGCCGCCCGTGACCGCCCCCACCAGCCGGGCGCGACCGCTGTTCTTCATCAAACGGGCAAAGGCGAACGCCTCTTCCCGATTGGCGCCGTCCACCAGCAGCACCACCGGCCCGGCAAACGCCTTTTCCAGCCGGGGCACCCTGACCACCGCCCCGTCCGGCCCGTTCAGGGACACACCGCCCCCGGCCAGCGGTGTGCTTTGGTCCCGCCAGTCGTAAAAGGCGGGGTTCCAGGTGGTCAGATGCGGGCGCAGCGCCGTCGGCACCTCGGCGCGTGCCAGCCGTTTCACCACCCGCTCCCCGGACAAAGGGCGGTGGGCCAGTTGCCGGGCCAACAGGTCCAGCACCTGCTCGTCGCCCCCTGAAACGCCGCGCAGATCAATCAGCATGGCGGGCGCCGGGCCCGCTCCGGCACGGTCGATCGCTTCCTGAATGAAGCGGCGCCAATCCAGATCCATGGTCCAGCTCGTCAGCAGCCCCACATCCAGATAGGCGAAGCCCTCGTCCAGAAAATGAAAGGCCCAGCCATCCTGCACCAGCCGTTCCGGCAGGCTGTCCCGCGCCCGCAACCGGGCATGGCGCGCTTCGGCGGAAATGGCAGCCACCGACAGGCTGTAGGATACGCCGTCCGCCCCGGTCATGGTCAGCCGATACCGGCCCCCTTCGGGCGGCGCCACCAGCGGCAGAAGGCGATCCAGCAACGGAAAATCCACACGGCCCGTCAGATGCAGGGCCTGATGCCAGGGCGGCGGGCCATCGATCCCGTCCAGGGCATCCGGCGGCGCATCCCGTGGCACCAGATCGGCCAGCCGGGCCAACAACCGCGCCACCGGCACGCCGTTTATGGCCGTGATGCGCTCCCCCGGCTGAATGCGCTGGCTGGTGCTGGCGTCCGCCTGAACGTGCAGCGCGTCCGCCCCCACCGCCAGGCGAAAGGGCAGGCCCGGCTGCTCGGCCATCCATGCCTTGATTGGCCCGGTCTGCCGTTCGGGCGGCAGGCTCAACCCCCCATCCGACACGGCGCCCAGCAAGCGCAGCAAGGCGCCATAGGCGTCCCGGCGGCCCTGTGCCGCCCCGTATGTTTTGCTGAAAACCGCCTTTCTGGCGGCCCAGTCCTCGGCGGTCTGATGGCGCAGCAGGGCCGGGTGCAGGCTTTCCAGCGCATCGAGCAGAAGGGCCGCATCCCGCGCAAGGCTGGCCCGGTCGGCCCATGGCTCATCACCCTGACCAAAGGCCCGCCCGCCAGCGCCCAGCGCCATCACAATCATGAAACACAGCACGAAAGCGCGCATGAAAGACCCCTTTTGCCGAATATGGACGTTCCGGGATCAGCCCCCCGGCACATGATGGCCGACCCTGCGCCAGCCTGCCCCCAAGGTCCACCCCTTCATGTTGCCCCCCGCACCGGGGGGCGCACGGAAATGCCGGGTTCAGCCTGCCACAAACAGGCCCGACCAGGGCGGCAGCTTGGCGCGACCGCCCCGGTCCAGGCTGGCCCCGTTCACGGTAAAGCACGCCGTGGCGGCGCCGAGATCGCGGAACAGCTCCGTGGCGGTATCGGACAGATTGAAAAGGGCGGTCATGGTGCCCGCGTTCCCGGCGCGGCGGGTCACCAGCAACAGGGCGTCATCCAGCGCCTCCGCCTTTATGGAGCCCTGGCGCAGAGCGGGCGCTTCCCGGCGCAGGCGCAGCAGCGCGCGGGCCTGTTCCAGCACGCTGTCCGGCTGATCGGTCTGGGCATCCACGGCCAGCGCCGGATGGTGCGGGTCCATGGGCAGCCAGGTGTCCTCATGGGTGCTGAAACCGGCATGGGGCAGGGCCGACCGCCAGGGCATGGGGGTGCGGCAGCCGTCCCGACCCAGCGTGTGCGGCCAGAAGCGGATGCCTTCCGGGTCCACCAGCCGCTCATAGGGCACATGGGCCTGCGGCAGCCCCAGTTCCTCCCCCTGATACAGGAAGATCGTCCCCCGCAGGCTCAGCAACAGGGCATTCAACAGCAGCGGCAGCCCCGCCGGGGGCCGGGCGTCGCCAAACCGGCTGGGCGCGCGCACCACATCATGATTGCTGAACGACCAGGACGGCCAGGCCGCGGGGTCGGTCCAACCCGCCATCGCCGAGGCGATCAGGCGCGGCGTCAGCTTATGCGCGTCCAACAACGTGAAATTATAGGCGGTGTGCAGGCGCCGGGGGCCGCTGGTATATTCCATGGACCGTTCCATGGGGTGGTCGCAGCCGATTTCCGCCACCGCCATGCGATCCCCGTAACTGTCCATCAGGGCGCGCAGGCGCTCCAGAAAGCCAAGGGTTTCCGGGCGGCTGCGGTCATGGATATGGGCCTGCATGTCATAGGGGCGCAGGCGGGGCGGCGTTTTGGCGGGCGGATTGTCCCGCAGCGATTTATCGTGGAAATAATAATTGGCCACATCCAGCCGGAAGCCGTCCACCCCCCGCTCCAGCCAGAAGCGGGCTACATCCAGCATCGCTTCCTGCACCCGCGGATTGTGAAAGTTCAGGTCCGGCTGCTCGGCCAGGAAGTTATGCAGATAATATTGCTGGCGCCGGGCGTCCCATGTCCAGGCCGGGCCGCCGAACACGGACTGCCAGTTGTTGGGCGGGCGGCCATCGGGCGCCGGGTCCGCCCACACATACCAGTCGGCACGGGCATTATGGCGGCTTTCCCGGCTTTCCTGAAACCAGGCGTGGCGGTCGCTGGTGTGGGAATAGACCTGATCGATGATCACTTTCAGGCCAAGCCCGTGGGCGCGGGCCAGCAAGGCATCGAAATCCTCAAGCGTGCCGAAAAGCGGGTCCACATCCCGGTAATCCGCCACATCATAGCCGAAATCCGCCATGGGCGAGGTGAAAAATGGCGACAGCCAGATGGCATCCACGCCCAGATCCGCCACATGATCCAGACGTTCCGTCACACCCGCCAGATCACCCGTTCCAGAACCGGAACTGTCCATGAAACTTCGGGGGTAAATCTGGTAGAAAACCGCGCCGCGCCACCAATCGTTCATGATTTATCACCCCCTGCACCTTGCGCCCGTCCGTTTGCCGCCCCATCAAAGCGGGGCGGAACGGGGCCTGTCAATCCCGCCGGCGCCCGGCACTTCACCATGGACCGGAACGGCCCCGCATGTTTAAGCTTTGCCGCACGGCGTGGCCGAAGCTGACCAGGCCCACACCCGTCAACACCATCCGGGGCGGTGGCCCTGCCGGGGGACTGAATCCAGATGACACCGCTACCCTTGACCGCCTTTGCGATCGTGCTCGCCACGGGGTTCATCGCCTTTCTCGGTATGCGACTGGCGCTGGTTACCGCCCTGATGACCGAACGTCGCCAGTGGACCGCCGTGCCCGCCGCGCGGGCGGGGCTGGCGCTGGTGCCCCTGTGGCCCTGGCTGGTGGCCACCGCCATGCTGCTGGCGACGGATGGCGGGCACCATGTGGCGCCCCTGCTGATCAGCGGCATGACGGTGGAATGCGCGCTTCTGCTGCTGGGCAACATGCTGCGCCGGGATGGCCGAAGCGCCGTGGCCGCGCTGGATGATCCGGGCCGCCTGAGGGGGTTGACGGCGGCCCTGATGGCCATGCTGATCACCGCGCTTCTGGCCGCCATGGTCGCCGCGCAACCCGCCATCGGGGCCGGGGCTGTGGGCCAACTGGCGGCCATGGGGCCGGGCCTGATACTACTGATCGCGGCGCTGCTGGTGCTGATCCGCATGGATCGGGCCGCCGCGCTGGACGGTGACGATGCCCTGGGCCTGCCCCGGTCCCCCTGGTATGCCGGGGCGGTCACGCGGGATCTGGCCCTTGAACAGAGCAGCCGCGCCCTGATCCTGCGGGGCGTGTTTTCCGCGCTGGCGCTGGCGGTGTGGGTACCCTTGCTGATCCTGATGGCTCTTGGCTGGGCGGACGGGACGGGCGTGCCCGGCCCCCGCGCCATGCCAGTATTCCTGGCCCTTGTGCTAAGCCTGCCACAGATCATGGCCACCCGGCGGCTGGGCCGTGGCGGCGACGGGGAAGCCGCCCTGATCCGGCCACTGGCGGGCATGATGCTGATGGTGGCGGTGCTGGGGCTGGCCAGCCTGATCGCGCCGCTCGGTGTGGGTATCGCCCCGCTGCACCAGCCCGGCGCAGGCCAGCTATCGGCCATGGCCGCCAGCCTCGGCGTGGTTCTGGGCCTGATCGCCCTCGCCGTGCTGGATGGCGGTTGGCGCCCTGGTCATCTGGTGGCGGTGGAAAGCTGGGCGGGATGGGGCGCCCTTCTGGCCCTCACCGCCATGGTGCTTCTGTCCTGAGCCTGAGGTGCGCGCCATAAACCTTCCAACAGAAACTTTTACACTGGCGAGCGAAATACAACTGATCCAGACCCTCCCTGGCCGCGAAATTCCTAATGTAACTACAGAACAGGATGAACAGAAAGGAATTGACGATGGATATTGTGAGCTTCGATCAGGGAGACCTTGAGAACACCTTGGACAAGATGTCCGACAGCGATATCGACAATCTGGCCTTCGGCGCGATCGAACTGGACAAGAGCGGCACGGTAAAGCGCTATAACGCCACCGAGGGCGACATTACGGGCCGCGACAAGGACACCGTGATCGGCAAGAACTTTTTCGACGATGTGGCCCCCTGCACCAAGACGAATGAATTTCATGGCCGCTTCCAGGCCATCCGGGACGGCAAGGAAGACAGCGTGATCTTCAACTATGTCTTCGATTACAAGATGGTGCCCACCAAGGTGAAGGTGCACATGAAAAAAGCGCTGACCGGTGACAGCATCTGGGTCTTCGTCAAGCGGGCATGACGGCAGGGCGCTCCCATACAGGCGCCGGAAAGGCCGATATGCCCGCACCGGAAAAGCCGGACCCGGCATTGCTTGATCCGGCTTTTTTGGGGCGCGCCATTCGCGCCCGCGTGCGGGCCGTGCTGAAAGCCCACGACCCGCACAATCCCGCGCTGGACCAGCGCTGGACGGACACCACCCGCCTGGACGACCGGGATGACGGTGACGGGGCGTTGGGCCTGCAATCCGTGGCCCTGATGGATGCCGCCACGGCGGTGGCCACTCAGTGGCGGATCGACGCGGCGGGGCTGGACGACCTGTTGTTGGCCCGCCGCCGGTTCGACCAGTGGGCCGCCATCGCCGCCCGCGCACAGGCCGCCCTGCACAAACAGGGGGGCGCCTGCGTGACGGTGGAAACATCCGGCACGACCGGGCCCGCAAAGGCCGTCACCCATCCCACCCGCCGCCTGCTGGATGAAACGGCCTTCTGGGCGGCGCATTTCCAGTCCCGCAGGCGCATCGTCGCGGCGGTGCCCGCCCATCACATTTACGGCCTGCTGTTCACCGTTTTTCTGCCGCAGGCGCTGCATGTGCCGGTTCTTGAAGCCGACCATCAAATGCCCGGAACCCTGATCCGGGCGCTGGCACCCGGCGATCTGGTCATCGGCCACCCGGATTTCTGGCGCCGCATGGCCCGCGCATTGGCCGATGGCGCGATCGCCCTGCCCCGAAACGGGCATCAGGGCGCGGCGGGGAATGTGGCGGGGGTCACCTCCACCGCGCCGTTCGACGACGCGCTCACGGCGCCGCTTCAGGCGGCGGGGCTGGCCTTGACCGACATTGTGGGCGCCAGCGAAACCGGCGGGCTTGGCTGGCGGCCCGCGGGCGCCGCCGATTACACCCTGCTGCCCAACTGGCAGCGCCACGGCGACACGCATCTGAAAGACCGTCAGGGCCACATGACCGAGATCCCCGACCATCTGGACTGGACCGGCCCGCGCCGTTTCCGCGTGGCGGGGCGCCGCGACGGCATGGTGCAGGTGGCAGGCCATAATGTGTGCCCCGACCATGTACGGGCCGAGATATGCGCGGTGACGGGCGTGGCCGCCGCCCGCGTGACACTGGAAGACGGCCCTTACGGCGCCCGGCTTCATGCCCGCGTCACCGCCGCCACCGACCCGGCCACGGCCCCTGAAACGCCCGACACCCTGCTTGCCGCGGTGCGCGACCATCTGGCCACCCACCTGCCCGCCGCCGCCCAACCCCGCCTCAGTCTGGAGCCAGCGGAGAGCCTGGAATCAGGTGAGACTCTGGAGCCGCACCCCGCCCCGCCGGAAAAGGACACGCACACGCCATGAACTGCCCCGTCATCGACCCCGGCGCCAACCTAACCCCATGGGACATCGCCGCCCTTGCCCGCCGCGCCGCCAGGGTAAACCTCGGCACGGAAACCCGCGCCCGGCTTGACCGGTCCAGCGCGGCGCTGGACCGCATGATCGCCCGCGGCGACCTGATCTATGGCGTCACCACCGGCTTCGGGCCACTGGCCGCCCACCGGAGCCCGGCGGATCAGGCGCCGGTGCTTCAGCGCAATCTGATCTATCATCTGGCATCGGGTGTGGGGCCGCCGCTCAGCCCCCACCGCGTCCGTGCCGTGATGGCGGTGCGGCTGGCCACATTGTGCCGGGGTCATTCCGGCGTGTCGCCCGGCGTGGTGGACCTTCTGGCGACCATGCTGAACCGGGATATCCTGCCCGTGGTGCCGGAAAAGGGCACGGTGGGGGCATCCGGCGACCTGACCCCGCTGGCCCATATGGCGCTGGCCATGATGGGTGAAGGGGCCGTTCTCGGCCCCGGCGGCACGCCCCGAAACAGCGCCGCCGCGCTGGCCGACGCCGGGCTGACGCCGCTCGATCCGGCGCGGAAGGACGGCCTCGCGCTGGTCAACGGCACCGCCGCCATGACCGGACTGGCGGCACTGAACCATACGGAAATGGCCGCATTGCTGGACCTTCAGGCGGGCCTGTCGGCGCTGGATGTGCATATCAGCCGCGCCCCGCGCGAAGCCTTTGACCCGCTGCTGGCGGACCTGCGCCCCCATGACGGCCAGAAGCGGGCCTTCCGACGACTGAACGACCTGATCGGGCCGATTGATCCGGGGGCCACGGGCACCGTGGGCGACGGCACGGGCGCGCACCAGGCGGTGTACAGCCTGCGCTGCGTGGGTCAGGAACTGGGCGCGGCGCTGGACGTGCTGCGCTTTCACCTTGAGACAGTCAGCACCGAAATTGCCAGCGTGACGGACAATCCGGTGCTGGACCCTGTGGCCGACCGGGTGGTGCATGGCGGCAATTTCTATGGCCAGCACGTGGCCTATGCCAGCGACAGCCTGATGATGGCCGTGGTCAAGCTGGCGGTGTTCGCGGAACGGGTCATCGCCCGGCTTACCGATGCGCGGCGCAATCCCGGCCTGCCGCCCTTTCTGACCGGCGGGCAACCGGGCATCACCAGCGGCTTCATGGGCGCACAGGTCACGGCCAGCGCGCTGGTGGCGGAAATGCGCGCCGAAGCAGTGCCCGCCTCCATCCAGTCCATTCCCACCAATGGCGACAATCAGGATGTGGTCACCATGGGCACCATTGCCGCCCGCAAGGTGAACCGGATGCTGTCAATGGCCCGGCAGATTCTGGCCATAGAGGCCATGGTGATCGCCCAGGCGGCGGAGATGTCCGGCGCCACCGACCGCGTGCCGGCGGGTCTGGCGGATCTGGTGGCGGCCATCCGCGCGCACAGCGCCGCCCTGATCGCGGATCGCCCCCTGTCGGGCGAGATCGAACGCCTGGCCGGGAATCTGGAAAGCCTGGCCCTGCCGGGCCAGCCGCTGGCCGGGCCGCCGGATCAGTAATCCCAGACCCACCGCAGCTTCAGGCTGTTGCGATTGTCGGGGCCGATTTCCGTCTCCGCCCGCAGACGGCGGGTCAGGTCCACCTGCACCCGTGTGGCGGTTTCCTGCGTGGCGGTGTTGCTCTCCACCTCCAGATAGACATTGTTGCGGATATATTTGCCGCCTGTGAGCACCACGCCACCGTCCTCGCCCTCGCCGCCGCGCGCATTCAGCCGGTCCAGCCCAAGGGTGCTGCGCACATTTCCCATCAGGCCGCCACCACCACTTTGAAGCTGTTGCAGGGTGGCGGCAAGCTGGGCAAGCTGCACCGCCGACAGGCTGGCGGCATCACGCCCGAACAACAACCGGGCCAGCACTTCATCCTGCGGCAGGGCGGGGCTGGATGCCACATCGAGACGGGGCGCGGATACATGGCCATTCAGGCTCAGGGTCACATCCAACCCGGTCAGGCTGGCGCGGGTCATCATGTCCAGCGTGGGATCGATGCGCTGGCCGCCATCGAAGCCGAGCACGCCCCGTTCCAATTCAAAGCGGGTACCGGCAAAATCAAAGGTGCCGCGCAGCGCCGACAGGCTGCCGGTGATGCGCGGCTGATCGGTGGTGCCGCGCACCTCCAGCGCCCCCTGCCATTCGCTTTCCAGGCCGCGCCCGTGCACGAAAAACCGGTTCGGTACCGAAACATCAAGCGACAGGTCTGTGCGGTGCCGGTCCACAAAGCGGGGCTGGCGCGGATCGGCGGACTCGCCGGGGCGGTTGATCTCGCGCACCTCCAGCGCCGCCACGTCCCCCTCGAACCGATTGGCCAGGGTGGCATCCACCTGTTCCGCCGTCAGACTGCCGGACAGCCGGGATCGCCCGGCGTCACGCTCATAGGACAGGTCGGCGCTGGCCACGGCGCGGGTGGCGCCGGTGTCCAGAACGCGCAGGCTGTCCGCCACGAACCGCATGGACATGGACGGCACCAGCTTGCTGTCCAGCATCAAAGTGCCCTCGCCGCCCAATGTGCCGCCACGGCCATCTTCGGCGCTCAGATCGGTGAGCCGCAGCCGCAGGGCGGGGGTCTGGTCCGCCGTTTCCGCGCCGGACGGCAGAGCCCCGCGCCCTTCCAGCCGCGCTGTCAGGCCCTCTAGCGCCAGGCCCAGCGGGCGATAGCCATAGCGCCCGCCCTGAAAGACAGCGCTGCCCTCCAACGCCGGAGCGGCCACCGTTCCAGCAAGCGTCATTTCCGCTTTCAACGTGCCCGCCAGATCATGGTCGGGGCGGCGCACCGGTGCCCAGAGCGGCGCCACCGGGCCATCCCAGCGGACATTGCCCGATACCGGCCCGGCGGACGGAAGGCCCGTCGGCCCCATGGGCCAGTCCAGCTTCACCCGGCCAAAGCCCGGCCCCGTCTCAAGGGCCGGCGCATCCCCGGCGCCCACGTCCGCAACGAGCGTGGCGCGGCCATCTTCGGCGGTCAGCCGCACCGCCACATCAAAAGGCGGCGACGTGGCCGCCACCGCGCCCAGCGCGGGAAATTCCAGCGCCTCCGCCCGCAGGCTGGCCCGGCCCGTGGGCGGGGACGCATCCGGCAGGGTCATATCCAGCGTCGCGGACAGGTTGCCGGTGGCCGAAACAGCGCCGGTGAGCGCGGACAGAAAGGCCATGGGCAGCCGCTCCACCTTCAGGCGCACCGCATCCCTTGCGCCCGCACCCTCTACGCGCCCGGTCCCCACCCGAAGGCCCGGCACGTTGAGCCGGGGACCATCGCCGCCCGGCGCCAGCCGGATCGGGGTTTCGGTGGCGATACGGGTGTCGCCGTAGCGCCCGGCCAGCGCCAGCGCCAGGTCCGGCCCGTCCACCGAAAGCCGGGCCTGGCCGTCAAAGGGGGCAAGATAGGCGCCGCTCAGGCTGATCGCCGTCAGCGCGGTGCCCGGCGGCGACGATACGGCGCTGTCCGGCTGATCCGCGCCTGCAAGGCCCACGGCCAGACGCTCGAACCTGAGCAGCCCCCGGCGCAGGCCGGTGGCCACCAGCGACCCTTCAAGCCGGGGATAGGGTGCCTCCAGGCTCAGGCGGGCATCCGCTTCGAACCGGTCGAGCCCGGCGCCCACGCCCAGATTGGTATCCAGCCCCACAAGGTTCCCTTCAAGGCCGATCACGGTGTGCCCATGGGGCTGTTCCAATGTGGCCGTCAGCGCGCCGGACCCGCTCAGCACCGGATAGCGCCCGGTGGGCTGGCCGTCCAGCGACAGGGTCAGCGCCCCCGACAGGGTCGGCGCCACGGTCATTGCCCCGCTCAGGCGCAGGCGGTCCACCGCGGCGGCAATCTCGGTGATCCGCACCGCCCCGTCCAGGCGGGTCAGCCGGGCGGAGGCGCGCAGCGGGATGGTTTCCAGTTCCCCGGTCAGGCGTATCGGGCCTTCGGGGCGGGTCAGGTCCGGCAGGGTCGCGGTCAGGCGTACCCCGGTCAGGGTGCCCAATGGCAGGGTCAGCCCGTCCAGCCGGCTTTCCAGTGACAGGCCGGGCCGGTCCAGTTGCCCGGACAGGTCCGCCGTCATCCGAACCGACCCTTCCAGTGCCAGGGGCAGGCCGGGCAAGGTCAACTCTTCCGGCAACAGCCTGAGCGCCAGATACCCGCTCAGCGCCCGATCCGCCGCCATGCGCACATCGCCGGTGAGGGATACGGCCCGTGTCTGCACGGCGATTTCGGACAGGCCAAAACCGGGTTGGTCCGTCATCAGGCGGGCCGTCATCCGAGGTGCCGCCCCCAGCACCTGATCCGCCAGCGGGCCAAGCGCCAGCCCGTCACCGGACAGGGTTAATCGAACGACACCGTCACGATTTTCCCGCGTGGTGGCAAGAAGTTGCATCCGCCCCCGGCTGTCCACGGGAAGCAGCCCCCCGGCAAAGGGCGCCAGGGCCAGATCCAGCCGCCCATCCAACTGATGCAGGCCATGATCGCTGTCGCCCCGCCCCTCGGCGCTGAACGCCACCGGGCCGCCGGTAACGGTCAGGTCCGCCACATGCAGCACTGGCGCCCGATCCGGCGCGGCCCAGCCGTCAAGATAGGCGGTTGTGGTCATCCGATAGGAAACCGACAGGGGCGGCGGCACATCCGGCCCCACCGGGCGCCCCGGCGATCCATTCAGGCGAAGGGCCAGATCGCCGCCCTGCCGCGCCAGCGCAAAATCCATCGCCACATCGCGCAGATGGCCGCTGTCGGGGCCAAGCCGGGCGGCGGACAGGCTGCCGGTGAAAGGGGCCCCGTCCAGATCGCCGCTCAGCGACCCGCCGGTCAGGGCCGCCCGCAGGCGCACATCCCGCACCTGCCAGCCAGCCAGCGCGCCGCCCAGGTCCGGCCCGTCCAGATCAAGGGCAAACCGGGCGCTTTCCGGTGCCGAAGACCAGTCGCCAAAGGTGGCCCCGGCTTCCAGCCGGTGGGCGGCGCCGGTCAGCGTGGCCGTCAGGTCCGGGGTGTCATCCAGCCGGGCGGCAAGCTCAAATTCAGCGGTTTCCCGCAACAACGCGGGATAAAGGCGGGCCACATCCGCCATGCGTTCCGCCGCCGCCGGGCGCGGCACCAGCGTTCCCGCAAGGCGCACATCCCGGCCCGCCACGGCCACATCCCCGTCAAGCCGGGCAAGCGCGCCCGCAAGGCGCACATTTCCCCGCCAGTCATGGGGTGGTCCGGCGCCGGACAGGTCCAGTTCCACGGGCGCGGTCAGGCTCAGCCCGGCCAGCCGGTCCACCAGGCCAGCCGGATGCACGGCACCCTCGGCTTTGAGCGTCAGCGGGGCGGCCCGATCCACCCGGTCAAAGACGATCGACACCCGGTCCCGCCCGTCGCCGGTGGGGCCCGGCGCCACCGACAGGCTCAACCGCGACACCGCCAGCGGACGGGCGCGGGCCTGAAGGGCGGCGCTCAGGCGAATGGTCGCGGCGCCGCGACCCGCCCCGGCCAAAAGGCCGCTCACATCCAGCGGCACATCGACCCCGTCGATCCGGGCACTGCGGGGCAGCAGCCAGGCCAGCAGCGGCGACAGGCCGCCACCGTCATTCTCCGCTCCGGTGGCGGGAAACGCCGGCAAGCGGGTCAGCGTCGCGCCCTCGGTCTCAAGCCGGGTCACCCTGAGCGTGCGCGCGGTCAGCGCCCACGGGCGCCAGCCAAGATGGACCCGCCCGACCCGCGCGAACGCGCCGCCCCGGTCGGTGAGCGCCAACCCTTCGATCCGCACTGTTCCGAACAGGCTGCCGGACAGGCCGTCCAGCCGGATACCGGGGGTGGCGGGGGTGGCCTCCCGGCGGATTTGTGCCGCCAGCCAGCGATGCCCGGACCCGCTGTCCAGCCATATCAGGCCCGCCCCGCCCGCAACGGTCAGGGTGGCGACCAGCCCCAGCAGGGTAAGCACCAGCGCCCTTGCCACACGCCGGGCGCGGCGCAGGGCGGGGGCGTGGGGCGCATTCGGATCGGGGTCGCGGTCGGTCATCATGGTCCTTTATGGCACCCGCGATCCCTGCCGGGCGCGGATGGTGCATCACAAGCTCTGGCCCTAGAAACTCTGCCCCAGAGACACATAGAAAAACACGTCGCTGCTGGCCTCATTGCGCGACAGGGGTACGGCCACATCCAGCCGGATCGGCGCGAAACTGGTATAATATCGCAGGCCCAGACCGGCGCCCCACTGGAAATCCTTCAAGCTGGGAATCCGGTCCCGCTGCACGCTGCCGCCCTCCACAAATGGCACCAGGCCATAGGACTCGCCAATGCGCCAGCGCAGCTCCGCCCCCAATTCCGCCACCGATCGGCCACCCAGCGGCGTGCCATCATCCGCCAGCGGCCCAATGCCCTGATAGCGAAAGCCCCGCACGGAACCGCCGCCCCCGGCAAAGAAGCGCCGGGCTTCGGGCAGCCGATCCAGCCGGGGCGCGAAAATATTGCCCAGCCGCCCGCGCACGGCGGCCACCAGGCGGCCATCGCCGGTGAGGTTCTGATAGGCGGAGGCGGTGGCCTCGGTCTTGAGAAACAGAAAGCTCTCATCCAGAGCCACCAGGCCGGGACGCACCTCCAGCCGGGCGCGCACACCGGAAATCGGGTCGAACAGATTGGATGTGCCGTCATACATGGCGGACAGCGGCACCCCGAAGGTGGTGAATTCCCGGCGGCCTTCCGCCCGGTCCACCTGCTCCAGGTCCCCCACCAGCGAAAGGGTGGCCTTCAGACGCGGCGTGAAGCGCCGTTCCAGCCCCACGGCGGCGGTAAAGGCCCGCTGTTCAAAGGCATTGGTATCTTCCCGCGCCAGTGCCAGTTCCAGCAACAGATCCTGGTCGAACCGCAGGAAATGCGGCTTGGTAAGCGCCAGGTCCAGGCCCTGCTCCACCTCCGACAGGGTAAGACCGGCGCGGAACCGCTCCCCACGGCCCAGCAGATTGCGGTGTTGCCAGCTTGTTGTCAGCCCGAAACCTTCCCCGGTGGCAAAGCCCGCGCCCACGCTGATGGTGCGGTGGTCCGCCTCCTCCAGCGCCACCACCACCGGCGCCGGCATGGCATCATCCCCTGAGGCGGGCTCCGCGGCCTCAAGGTCCGCGTCTTCGCCTGCCGCCGGGTCGGGCGGCGGCACGAGCACGGAACGGAACAGATTGAGCGCGGTCAGTCGCCTTTTGAGCGCGGCGACCTTCCGGCGGTCATACAGCGCGCCCTGCTCGAACGGGATAACGCGCGTCAGATAGTCCGCCTCCACGCTTTCCAGGCCCGTAAAGCGCACCGGCCCGAAGGCAAGCCGCGGCCCGCTGTTCAGCCGATAGCTGACGATGCCGTGTTCATGGGCGTGATCCACCAGCACATCCCGCCCGGTGACGCGCGCCAGCGGATAGCCCTGCTCGCCCAGCCGGGAGACCAGCGTATTTTCCGCCGCCACCACATGATCCGCCCTGAGCGGCCCATCCACCTGAAGGGAAAGCGCCTGCTTCAGCCGCGCGATCAGGGCATCCTCCAGTGAAGGGCCGACAAAGCTGAAACGCACATCCCTCACGGTGAAGCGCGGGCCGGGGGAAATTTGGTAGATCACGGCAAGGCCGGATTGCCGCCGGTCGAAACGATGGCCGACCGTGGCGCCGTAATAGCCCTCGGCACGGAGCACACGCTCCATCCGCGCCACATCGCCGATCGCCCGCCGTTCCAGCACGGTCAGCGGAGCCTTGCCGTCGCCGCGCACCCGACTCAGCGTTTTCAGCCGCTTGACCAGCGCGGCGGGCAGGTCCCCGGTTTCGAACAGGGTTCTGGCCTGCCAGTCCCGTTCCAGTGGCCCCTGCGCCGCGGCACCGGGGGCACCGGGCATCGGGGCAGGCATCCAGAAGACGAGCGGGACCAGCGCCAACAGCAATGGCAGGCGAAAATGCACGGACAGGGACTCTCCGGTTCAATATGGGGACGCCAGCACGTTCGCTTGTCAGCCTAACCGTGGCCAGCGGCGAACAAAAGACATTCAGGGGGCAAAGATGGACACAATTATGACCGCACTGCCCCGTCATCTTCATGAAACAGGGGGCGCACCACAGCACGGCGGGCGGATCAGGGCAGATGCGCTTCCACCGCATTGGCGAGCGCCCGACCGCTTTCAAAAGCGGCTTCCACGCGGGCGCCCAGGGTCCAGTCTCCACCCGCGAACAGGCCCGTATCGCTGGCCAGAAAGGGGCGCCCCAGCGGCACCATGGTGCGGGCATAGCGCCACCGGTGCGCGTCGGCATACAAGGAGGTGGGCAGGGGTGCGCCCACGCATTCCGCCAGAGCCGCGTGCAGATGGGACAGAACGGTTTCCGCCGCCTGTTCCAGATGGGCGGTGGACCAGTTCGGGTGGGCATGAACCACATAGGCGGGCAAAGAAGGGCGGCCCGGCTTGTCGGCCATGGAGACCACCAGATTCAGCGGGCCGCCGGATGGCCGCATCATGGCGCCATCCATGGCAAGGGGCCGGTCAAACGCGAACAGCCCGGCCCAGCAGGGGGCCATGCTGACCGTGCGCAGGGCCGCCACCCAATGGTCCATGCCCGGCGGCAGCAGGGCGGGAAGCTGCGGTGCGGGCACGGTCAGGATCACGGCGGCGAACGGCCCCTGTGGCCGATCCGCGCCATCAAGCCACCAGCCATCGCTGTCCCGTCGCACCCCGGTAATGGCATGACCCGTGTTGACCGGCAGGCCATCGGCGAGCGGATGCACCAGCCCGCCCATGCCGGGAAGGCCCACAAAACGCAGGGTCGTGCCGGGATCGCTGCGGCGGCCCGCCGTGGGGCGCCAGACCGTCACGCCCCGCTTCATGGCGGCCCCGGCCAACTGGCCATGAAAATGCGGCGTGCGGGCCGTGGCGAACTGGGCACCGTGGTCAATGGCAAGCGCGCGCCCGTCCGCCAGCGTGCGGCGGCGTGTGGCCAGCCGCCCGCCAAGGCCGCGCCCCTTGTCGAACACATGAACGGTGTGGCCCCGCCCGGCCAGGCGGCGCGCGGCGGTCAGGCCGGTCATGCCCGCCCCCACAATGGCGACGGGGAGCGGCGCGGTCGAGCCGGTTCTTGAAACCATGAAAACCCCACGGGGACAGAGGGACGACGAACGCCCCTGATACGTGGCGGCCCGTGCACCGGACCACCCGGACATGCCGGGCCCACCCGCAGCCGCCCGCGGTCAGCCCCCCTCAGCCGGGCCTTCGCGGGCGATCAGCGCCTCTTCGCTGAGCCGGAAACTGGCGGGATTATCCACATCGATGGGGCCAAAGGAATAGGGCAGAAACACCATGTCGGCGGACACGCCCAGATTGCGCCCCAGCCGGGCCAGCAGCCGGTCACTGGTGGTGGCCTTCAGCTTGTACAGGATGAAAGGCAGGATGCCGAACGCCTTGAGGATGCGCCACGGCTTCTTGCCGAACTGGCCGCCGCCCTCGAACACGCGGGCGGTTTCCAGCGCGTTTTCGGTGCGCAGGCCGTACAGATTGCAACTGGACACGCCGCCATCCTTCAGCCGGTGAAAGGCAAGGCCCGGCTCCGGGAAGTCCTTGAGCACGTCTTCTTCCCGCGTGAAGCCTAGCGTGATGTCCGCCTGGCTGGCGGCGGTGGCATCGGCGAAATCCCGGATCAGGGCGGGCGTGTGGAGCGCATTGTCACCCGTGGTGATGACAAGCGGCAGGGCGCTGTCGCTGGCCTCCACCGCTGCGATCACGCTATCCGCCAGGGTCGCACGGCTGGTCACCACCCGGACCCGGCCTTCCGCCATCCAGCGGGCGAGGGCCGGTATGGGGGTCAGCACATCGGCGCTTTCGATCGACACATAAACCGTGGCGATCCGATCCGAGTCCAGAAGGGCGCGCACCACCCGCTCGATCATCGGCGTGCCATTGATCGGCGCCACGCATTTATGGCTGACCCCCTTCAGGGCGGCGACGCTGTTGCGCTCCCCCTGACGGCTGGCGGCCAGCACAAGGGCATTCATGGGTGTGGCGGCCTCATCAGCCTGTGTCATGCACGGTCTCCGGTATCAAGGGCGCGGCCATAGGAGGCGGCCAGATCATCAATGCTGTCCGCCCGGCGCAGCCCCTTCAGCGCGGCGGCCAGTGCGGCGCGATCCGTTTCCGTCATGTGGGGGGCGGTGCAACTCTCGAACTTCTGCCAGTATTCCGCATCCGAAAAGGGCGCGGGCTTGCTGCCACGGGGCATGGTGACGGTGCTGGTCAGCTCCACCCCGTCTTTCAGCAAAACCACCACCTCGGTGGGGCAATGCCCTTCCAGTGCATCCACCGGGTGGCGATGGATGCGATCGAACAGGGCACGCACATCCGGGCGCCGCACGGCCTCGTCCGTGAAATCGGCCAGGGTGCACTTGCCGGTGGCGATCAGGCAGGCCAGCGCATATTCCATGGAAAACTTGGCCCCAAGCCCCGTTTCCGGCGCCGTGTACATCAGATTGTTGAAATGGACGCGGGGCGCGTGCACATGCACCTCCGCAATATCGTCGGCGCCCAGGCGCTGCTGGGTGATCAGGTCCAGCACCCCGTCCATCGCCCGGTGGGCGGCGCCGCAATTGGGGAAGCGCTTGACCCGGAAAGCATGTTCGGTGATCAGCAGCGGGTCGCCGATATGGTCCATCTCGAAGCGCAGGCTGTGGCCGTGATCCGGGTTTTCCAGCCGCGCGCGCAGGGTCTTCAGATCCGGCCCCACCATCAGGGTGTTCATGCCCGTGCGCCCGTCCAGCGTGTGGCGCCCGGCGGTGATGCCTTCCCGCGCAAAATAACCGGCCATCACCCCCGCCTTGGCCGCCAGCCCGGCATGAAGCGGCTTGGTCATGGTGCCGAACTGCGACATGAACCCGGCGGCCATGCTGGTGGAAATGGAAATGGCCCGGCCCGCGGCCTCCCCGTCCAGCTTCAAAAGGCGGGCTACGGCA
Source organism: Yunchengibacter salinarum (assembly GCF_037658235.1). NCBI lineage: Bacteria > Pseudomonadati > Pseudomonadota > Alphaproteobacteria > Kordiimonadales > Kordiimonadaceae > Yunchengibacter > Yunchengibacter salinarum. The sequence continues at coordinate 65,124 of NZ_JBBJLN010000008.1, forward strand.
GCGGCCGCGCCCACAGCGCCGGTGGTGGCGGTGGCGTGCCAGCCCCGGTCCCGGTGATAGGGGTTGAGCGCCTGGCCCACCCGGCCCTGAATCTGGAGCCCCGCAATATAAGCATCCAGACAGGCGGCACCGGACAGCCCTTCCAGGTCCGCCACGGCCAGAATGGCCGGCACCAGAACGGTGGAGGAATGGCCCTTGGGCGGATCGAAATTGTCGTCGAAATCCAGCGCGTGCCCGGCGGTGCCATTGACCATGGCCGCCATGGGCGCGCTGAGCGTATCCGCGAAGCCCACTGCGCGCACCGGGCCGCTGCCCCATTGCCGGGCCAGCGCCATGGCCTTGTGCGTTACCGGCTCGGCGGCGCCGGGAACCATCACGGCCAGCGTGTCAATGAACTGGCGATGGGCGGAATGCAGCGCGTCCTCGCCCCAGTCGCCATCGGTTTCCGCAACCCAGCGGCCATAGGCCTCAACCGGTGTGGGTGTCTCGCTCATCAGCCCGCGCCTCCCTCGCACTGTCCCAGAAAAGGGGCTTATAGCTGTCCGTCCACCGCATCCTTGGGCAGAGCGGACTTGATATCATAGACAACCGCGCCGTCGCGGCCAAATGCGCGCACCCAATCCGCGCCCATGTCCAGAAAGCAGCGGTGCGGCACCGCCAGCACCACGGCGTCATAGGCGCCCGGCTCCGGTTCGGTGGTCAGGGACAGGCCAAGCTCGGCTTCCGCCTGCCCCTCCCCCACCCAGGGATCGTGAATGTCCACACCGGCGGTCAGGTCGCCCAGTTCACGCACCAGGTCGGCCACCTTGGTATTGCGGATATCCGGGCAGTTTTCCTTGAAGGTCAGGCCCAGCACCAGAATCCGCGCGCGGGGAATATCGATACCCTTGCGGATCATCAGCTTGGTGATCTCCCCGGACACATACACCCCCATGCCGTCATTGATACGGCGGCCGGCCATGATGATATCCGGGTGATAGCCCACAAGCTGGGACTTGTGGATCAGGAAATAGGGGTCCACGCCGATGCAGTGGCCGCCCACAAGCCCCGGCTTGAACGGCAGGAAATTCCATTTGCTGGCGGCGGCATCCAGCACTTCGCCCGTGTCCACGCCCAGATGGTTGAAAATGATGGCCAGTTCATTGACCAGCGCGATGTTCAGATCCCGCTGGGTGTTTTCCACCACCTTGGCCGCTTCCGCCACCCGAATGGAGGAGGCGCGGTGCGTGCCCGCCTCGATGATCGAGTTATACAGCCGGTCCACCAGATCGGCGGTTTCCGGCGTGGACCCACTGGTGATTTTCACGATCTTGTGCAGCGGGCGGGCCTTGTCCCCCGGATTCATGCGTTCCGGGCTGTAGCCGACGGTGAAATCGTGGTTGAAGGTCAGGCCGGAATGCGCCTCAAGGATCGGAACGCAGGTGTCTTCGGTCACACCGGGATAGACGGTGGATTCAAAGATCACCAGATCACCCGCACTGAGCGCCCGACCCACCGTTTCGCTGGCCTTCTTGAGCGGCCCAAGGTCCGGCTGCTTGGACACATCGATCGGCGTGGGCACGGTAACGATATAGGTATCGCAATCAGCAATATCGGCGGGGTCGGTGGTGTAGCTTATGTGGGGCGCCGCCTTGAGCGCGGCTTCCTCCACCTCGCGGGTGCTGTCGCGGCCCGCCTTCAGTTCCGCGATGCGCGGCTCTGAAATGTCGAATCCCACTGTGGTGTAATGGCGGCCCAATGCAATGGCGAGCGGCAGTCCCACATAGCCAAGACCAAGGATGCAGATCTTGCGACTGGCGAGGTCCGGTGTTTCCGACACGGTTTCATCCCAAAATTGGCCCGGTCGGGCCAGACAGGGCCGCCGGGCAGGCGAAGCATGGCGTGAGAAGCATCGCAGTCCGGCTGGCCATCGCAGCCAATGGGCCGACCAGCCGACAAGACGGCACTGCTGCGCCGGTCAGGCGTGGGCCGTGGTCCAGTAGCCGGAGAGGATGCGCTCCCCACGTTCGCCGTTTTCTACTTCGTTGGTAACCCGTTTGCCAATACCAGAAAGATTCTGATCGTGCATCCGGTAATAGAAAAGAGGTTCGGGGATGTGATGGCCGGTCCAGCCATTGGCCACCATGCGAATCCATTTATGGTGCTTGGTGGCAACACGGATGGTCTCATCGAAGGGGGTGACTTCCATGAAGGCATCGGTCACCACGAGCGCCGGTTCCGGCACATAGCTGAAGCGCTCCAACAGGCCGGCGTCGAAACCGGTGGAGCGGCCCCGGTCGATCACCTCGCCGTATTTGTCCATCAGATTGCAGTCGGAATAGACAAAGCCGAGTTTCGGATCTCGCGCCTGGGCGATGCGGAATTCACGCATACAGCGGCTGCAATAATCCTTCACCAGAATGTCATCGGCATCCAGCGTGATCATGAAGGCGCCGTGCACCTCGTCCAGAACAGCATTTATGGCCGCCAGTTTACCTGCATTCTTTTTCAACGGAACGAACTTGACGCGATACAGGTGCCCGGACTCCGCCAGGGCCTTTTCAATTTCGGCCACGGAGTCGTCAGTGCTGCCATCATCCACCACGATCAACTCGATGGGGCTGTAGTCCTGCGTCAGGACCGACCGGATGGTCTCCCCCACATAGGCCCCGTAATTATGGTTCGGAATCAGGATGGACAGCAGATTATCGCTCTTGCCATTTCCGTTCTTCATGCTTCTTTATCCGTTATTGACAGCCATACGCACATGACCGGCCCCCTCCGCCCCCGACGGGAACAGATTGATCGGGGACCGATCCAGATGCTCGGTCAACGCGCCACACCAACGGGCGACCTCCTCGACGTCCTGGTTATCCAGCGCCGCCTGCTTTTCAGCACTATCGCCTGAAAAGGTCGCCTTGTCCGTATCATCCTTGGAATGATAGCGGAACTGCTCCTGCATCACCGCAAGATCGGCCACGTCAGGCTCATAGCCCAGCCCGCGGACCAGAATATCGCGGAAATGATCCGGCTTTTTCAACCAGATATAATTGAGGACGGAAAGCCCGTCCTCCGCCCCGGCGCCAAGCGCCGTCCTGAAATAAGCCGCGTAACACGCCGCCAGATAAGCGGTGTCACTCATATCGTGCGTTTCGCAAACGTCAAGCCCTGTCAGCATGGCGGCCTGGCGTGTCCCCCTTGCATGGAGCACCGCCGTGGTCTCTTTCTTGACCGAGGCGATCACCTCCACCGGGTCGCGGTACAGGAACAGCGCGGGCACATCGCCATAAGCCGCGCGCACGAAATCCTGAACCCGGATGTTCCAGCTTATGAACTTGACAAAGGCGCGCTGCTCCACCCCCCGGCGGCGGCGCGCCATCAGGCGAACAAGGTTGCGAAACAGGCCATGACTGCGCGGATCATGACCGGGACCGACGCGGAAGTCATCCGTTATGGCGGCCCAGAAACCGCGCTGCAACGGCCCGCCCTGATTGATCACCAGATTGCTTTCCAGCCGGGCCAGCGCCTTGGCCATCAGGGTGGAACCGCAGCGGGACACATGGAAGATGAACCCCGCCGGGTCCAGCGTGTCCTGCGGCAGATCGCCGCGCTCCAGCAGGGACAGGTCGGTGACCAGAATCTCGCCCAGCGCGCCGGACTGTGCCAGGTGCTGAACGCTGTACATAAACTGCCATTCGCGGAACGGGTGGCGGCCCAGATCGGCCAGGTACAGCTCCCCCGCGCACACGCCCCCGGTAGGGCGGATCGCTACCGGGATCAGTCCGGGACGGGCCTTGAGCGCCGCCACGGCATCGTCCACGGACAATGTGCGCTTGTGCCCTGCCCCCACCAGATCTTCGACCACCTGATGGTCCGGTAATGCGTATAATGCCGTCAAGCCAGTTCCCCAATTTCGTGCCGCCCGACCCCCTGGGAAAAACCGGGCCGCCCGCACCGAACCGCCCCAAGGTCAGGGCAGGTCCGCCGGGCGTGAAACCGCATACGGCAATCCATAACCGCCGCATGACACGCCCTTTTTTAAACGGCGTATGTATAAGGGAATCACCCACGTCGGGCAAGGAACGATTCGGCGGCGGCCTGACCATTCGGACAGGTTCGCCCTATGTTCAACGTGCGCAACCAGGCGGCAGCCAGTGTCGGCCCGCCATCAAGGCAGGCGGCCAAACCTGTACCCCTTATGGGTAGAGCAGCTTTAAAGGCATTGGTCAAGCTGTATTATTCCGCTATCGAAACATTTTGATGGCAGCCGGAAAGCGCGCCACGAACCCAACCGTCCGCCGCGCCATCTGACATAAAAGTCACAGTCTGGCGATTAGACTGGACGCGCCGCATACAAAGGGTAAACAGAAGGTCCCTCTGGCCTGATCGGATACCCGTTCCATGACCGAAACCCGCCCCCTGATCGCTGCGCGCCCCTTCATGCCACCCGGCCTGCAAGGCACCCAGGGCACCGGGCCGGGCGCCCCGCTGTCCCCATATGGCGCGGCGCATGTCCTGGACGCGAGCGAATGCATGGCACTGATCCGCCTGATGGATACCGCTGAAACCCGCGCGGGCGGGCTCAGCGGCGGGCGGGCGGACAGCCGCATACGGCAGGCCGACAGCCTGTGGCTGGATGGGGATGGCCCGATACCCGGCCTGTCGGCCCGTCTGGCGCGGCTGGTGGCCGCCGCCAACCGGGACTGGTTCATGTTCGACCTGGACGGCATGGATGAAGGCATACAGTTGATCCGCTACCGCGCGGGGGCGGAACCCGCGCCGGAACAAGCCACGACTGAGGGCGACCATTATGACTGGCATGTGGATGTGGGCCGGGCGGGGCTGGCGCGGGGGCGCAAACTCAGCCTGTCCCTGCAACTGCCCCACCCTTCGGCCTATGACGGGGGGCAACTGCTGCTGAACATGGCCGGGTATCCATCCGCCGCGCCGACCGGCCAGGGTGCCGCCACACTGTTCCCGGCCTATAGCCCGCACGCCGTCACGCCCGTCACGCGCGGGGTGCGCCACGCCCTTGTCACATGGGTTCAGGGACCGCCCTTCAGATAAGGGCGCGGCGGCAGGGCCGGGCTGATGACCCCATATCATCCAAAAACTGACGCAAAACTGTAAAAAAGCGCCCTGAGCGCTGGACAAACCATGCACGCATGGGATAATGACATGGTTAACAAAACGTGTGTTCGCGCTTTGGCGCGTGGTAAAAGGGCATTGATCCGTGTGACTTGATGCCCGCTGGCATATGGACCGCCCATGGCTCAGAGAACCGAAGCGGAAAAATACTTCCCGGACCCGTTTGGCCTGCCTGACCTGCCGCCCTTTGATGATCTGATTTCCTGGTGGCAGGGCCTTGTGCGCACGCATGGGCGCCCCACGCGACACCACATCCAGTTTCGGGACCTGCAAGGGTGGCACAGTCGCCTGACCATCAGCGAAGCGCTGCCCGATCGCAGCGATCTGCTGGTGCGGCTGGTGGGGGAAGACGTGGCCGACCTTTTTGAAGGGCATCTCGCCCCCGGCGCCCGGCTCAGCCAGGTAATGGGCATATCGCCCAACAATCAACGCCTGCATGTGGGCCATCTGATCGAACAAGGCTGCCTGGCGCTGACCAGCGGCAAGATCCGGTTGAGCAATGGGGCGGCCATTGCGGCCCGCGCCCTTGATTTTCCGTTGACCAACGAAGACGGGCCGAACCAGGTTCTCACCTTTTACGATTTCACCCTGCCCCTGATCTTCAAGAACATTCCCCGCCAGACCACCGGCCTGCGGGAACCGGTGACTTAAGGGGCTTTGTTTACCGCTCACGCCTTGGCCGCTTGCGCGGCCCGGCTTTGTTTACCGCTCACGCAAGCGCGCTTCGCGCGCGCTCCGCGAGGGCGCCGCATAGGCGGCGGGGCGCGGTCGCACCCTCCGCTCATCCCGCGCATTGGCGGGATGGCGGTAAAGGCAACGCCGGGGAAAGCGGGGGCTTTTTTATCGCTCACGCAAGCGTGCTGCTCACGCGCTCCGCGAGGGCGCCGCATAGGCGGCGGGGCGCGGTCGCACCCTCCGCTCATCCCGCGCATTGGCGGGATGGCGGTAGAGGCAACGCCGGGGCGTTTTGATCAGAACTGGTAGCGCGCGCCCAGGAATATGCGTCGGCCCAGCGGGTTGGCCGGGAAAGTGGTGACCTGCGGCGCGGGGGTCCGATTGCCTATATTATTAATGCCCGCATACAGGGACAGGCCGTTGTCCAGATCATAGCTGGCCGCGATATCGTGGATGAAGCTGTCCCCGGTGAAGGGGTTCAGGAAGTTGCCCACATTCTCGATCTCCACGCCTTTGGTCATGCGCGACATGTAACGCAGATTGTAGGATACGGTCAGCGCGTCATAGCCCCACGTCAGGCGATTGTTGATGACCCATTCCGGGCGCCGGAATTCCATCACTTCCTGGTCTTTCACATCCGGCGTCTGCTGGTTCGGGGTGACGGTGAAACGGTCCAGCCAGGTCCCGAAGGAGCGCAGCATCACAACGCCATAATCGGCGGTTTCGCCGCCCAGGTCGAATTCATACTGAATATCGAAATCGACCCCTTCGGTCTTGATGCCGCCAATGTTCGCCGTACCGACGCGGATGGAATCCAGACTGAACGGAAACTGGCCCCCGCCACGGTTGCGCGCAATGTTGTCGCACAACACATTATCGGGGAAATCATTGGCATCGAAGCAGCCGTTCACCACACCCTGCGGGGATACGACGGAAATGGCGTCTTCCAGATCGATCGACCAGTAATCCACCGTGGCGGTGAAGCCCGGCAGCGCACGCGGCATGAAAACGGCGCCGATGGTGATGGCGTCGGCGGTTTCTTCCTCCAGGTCCGGGTTGCCCGCGCTGATGCCGGGGATCGAAATGCCGGCGCGGCTATCCACGAAGCCGCCAAACACGCCGAGCGCGCCATCGGAAAGGCAGTTGTCGCGGCGATATTGCGACCCATCGTCGATATTGCCCGCATCACACGGGTCGGACACCACGAAACTGGATGCGGTGGAAGGCAGGAACAGTTCCCGGATATTGGGCGCGCGGATGGATCGGGAATAGGCGCCGCGAAAGGCAATATCGTCGATCGGTGCCCAGGTCAGGTTGCTCTGCCAGGTGAAAGTGGACCCCACGGTGGAATAATCGGACAGGCGGAAAGCGCCGCTCAGGGTCATTTCCTTGGCAAAGGGGGCATCCACGAACAGCGGCAGTTGCACCTCGCCGAACACCTCCCAGACATCGAAACTGCCCTCCAGCGGCGAATTCTGCGGGTTGCCCGTGGCCGCATCATCGAACCGCAGCCCCGTGCGCGAAAACAGGTCCGGCGAGAAGCTGGAAAATTCATCCCGGTATTCGCCGCCAAAGGCGAACCCGATCGGCCCGGCAGGCAATTCCACATCCACAATGCCGCTGTCACCGCTCAGCACCAGAGAGATCACCTCCTGCTCCGTGCGGGTGGTATTGACCGCATCGACGGTGACAAAATCGATGGCGGCCTGGCTGGCATTGCCCTCGCCGAATATGTTCAGCGGCTGGCAGATACCCTGGCCCGGTGTGAAGGTCAGAAAACCCACCCCGCCCGCGGGCGGGGTCAGGTCCGGGGCGCCGTCCCCGTTCAGATCCACTTCCGAACGGCAGGCGGGCTGGCCGGTGGCCGGGTCGATCACCGCGTCCAGCGCCGCGAAGAAGCGGTCGTTCACCCGCTCGTCGCTTTCGGTGAAGTCCTCGGTGAAGCGGCCATAATTATAGCTGAATTCATAGCTCAACCCGCTTTGAAAATCGCCCTGAAAGCCGGTGACCAGCCGCAGGGTGTCCCGCTCGGCGAACTGATCCTGAATACCCAGATCGAAAAAGCTTTTGGACACCAGCAACTGCGTGCTGTCCGGCAGCGTATCGCCCGCCATGGACAGCGCATCCGCCAGCGGCGCGGGCACAAAGGGATTTTCCGGGCTGACCGGCAGGAACACATTGAAGCTGGCAAAACTCTTGCGGCGCTCGGCGGAGGTGAAGGCCCCCTTGAAATCGGCGAACCATTCCAGCCGCTTGTCAAAGCGATAGCGCGTGTTGAAATCCACGATCAGGGTTTCGCTTTCCGGCAGGATGCCTTCCACATTGTCCTGCCCGGAAATTTCCGAATCCGGGGAATTCAGGTTGGAAAAGCCCCCCACGACCGTGCCGTCATCGAAGATGCGAAGCGTGTTGCCGTCCGCCCCGGTTTGCAGCGCACCGGGAAAGAAGGGCCGTTGCCCCTGCCCCAGATCCAGAATGCCGTCATTATTGACATCGATGAAGAAATTCACGCCCGCGGGGACGGTGGTATCGGCCCCGAAGTCACCGTTGAAATCCAACGCGATCCGCCCTGTACGACCCGGCGGAAAGCCCACACTGGTGGCGAAGAAACGTGGCGGCCCGGCGGGGTCTGGATTGTTGGTCTGTTCCTCAATGGCGCCATCGCGGCAAAAGGCCGCTTCCCCGCACACCAACTGCGCCTGATCGCGATAATCGATATTGACCTGAAAATGGCCGCGATCACCGTCAAACGCGCGGCCATAGCCAAGCGCCGCCGAAAAGCGCTCGCCATTGCCCCGGTCATTGATCTGAAAATCCGACCGGGCAAAGAACCCTTCCCGGTCCCGGCGGGTGATGATGTTCACCACCCCGGACACGGCATCCGCGCCGTAAATGGCGGATGCCCCGCCGGTCAGGATTTCCACCCGGTCGATCATGGACGGGGCGATGGAATTCACATCCACCGCCGTATCACCGGCCCGCGCACCCACATGGCGGCGACCGTCCACCAGAACCAGCGTGCGCCCGGTGCCCAGACTGCGCAGATTGAGCGCGCCGATCCCGAAAGATGTGCGCCCGTTCGGCCCCAGCGGCGTATCGCCCCCTTCGAAATTGCGAAAGGCGGTGAAGAAATCCAGCGGCGTGGCCGCATCGATGGAATTGACAAGGGCGGGGGACCGCTTCAGGAAATCCACCAGATCCTTTTCACCGGAAAAATCCAGATCGTTCCGTTCCATGACGGAAATGGGCGCTGGCGAGATCAGGCTCCGTGCCTCGATCCGCGAACCGGTGGCCGAAATGTTTTCCGTATCGATCAGGCTGGAAAAATCCAGAACCGCCGTGGATTTCCCGGAAGTCCGGGGGGGCTCCCCACCGTCCTGCGCCGAAGCCGCCGCGAACGTCGGAACCGGCAGCGCCAAGGCCAGGGCCGCGCTCGCCATCAATATGGCCCGAAGCCGCGAACTGGAATATTTCATGCCCTGTTCCCCTGGATAAGAAACGACACCGGGCCGCTCCGGTATCGGGCTTTCCCGCCCATGAGCCACCAGCATTTTCCGGTGTAACGCGAATGGCAAGACGGGCTCCTGGAATCATTACCCCATCGGGGCCATCGGTTTAACTGTTTCCGCATCTCGTTCGAAAACAGTAAACACCGAGTCTTCCAAGCTTTACCCATCTGACCATGAAAGACCTAAAGAAACCGTTATGATAATCGGATAGGCTGCGCCCTTTCATGTTATCGGTTTTCTTTGGAAAACAGAGTGCCAGCCATCGCCCAAAAGGCGTCAGCGCGACAGGAAGCGAGCCAGGGGATAAGCGCTCAGCCCGTGCAAGGCGATGCTGGCCAATACCGTCATGACCACGGTGGGAAACAGAACGCCTGTCGCGGGAAGCGCGACGGGTTCCAGCATACCGTCTGACGGCGGGAAGCCGCTGCTCTGCGGGGCGGTGGCCATCAGGACGAACACCAGACTGGCCATACCCCGCGGCCCCATCCAGCCGAAAAACAGCCAGCCGCGCCAGCCCTGCCCGCTGCCGATCAGGGCGACACCCACCGCCAGCAGGCGCACCACCAGCAGGCTGAGCGCCACATAGGACAGCACCGGCCCCAGCGCGGCGCCGTCCAGCGCCATGAAACCGGCAAGGCCGGCGGGCACCATCACCGCCCCGAACAGCATAAAGGTAATATGGCTCAGAAAATCGGCCTCCATCTCGGCAAAGGGATGCAGGTCCGGCAGCAGGGCCCGTTGCCGTGATCCCAGCAACAAACCGGCGGTGAAAGCGGCCAGAAAGCCGTTGCCGCCCACCGCGCTGGCCCCGGCCCAGGCCAGCAGGCCAAGCATCAGCAGGCCGGGCCGCACCGTCATATGGCGGGCATAGCCACGGGCCAGCGCCCAACTGAACAGCCGCCCACCCGACAGGGCCACAATGGCGCCCACCAGCGGCCCCAGCACCACCTGTCCGCCTACCAGCCACAACAGGGGCGCGACGCCCGCGTCCGCAGCGGCGCCCGCGACCTCCCTTGAAGACAACAGCAAAGCCACCAGCACCACCGGCAGAACCAGCCCGTCGTTCAGGCCGGATTCCGCCAGCAGGTTGTCGCGCCAAAGGGGGTTGAGATGGCCGGAAGAGATCACAGGCCGACCAAGGGCGGCATCGGTGGGGCTGACTATGGCCGCCAGCGCCAGCGCCTGAAAAAGGGGCAGGCCCGGAAACAGCCACAAGGCGGCCATCATGCCCAGCCCCACCATGAGCGGCAGCGCCACCAGAAGCAGCCGCCCGGCCACCTGATGGGCTATGGCCAGATGGCGCGGGCGCACATGGCTGGCATCGGTGAACAGCACCAGCGCCAGGGTGATTTCGGCCAGCAGCAGAAAGGTTTCCGCCGTCAGGTCCACATTGATCAGGCCAAGCCCGATCGGCCCCAGCCCGATGCCCGCCAGCGTGAAGAACAGCGGCGCGGTTACAAGGCCCCGGTGCAGCAGCTTTGAACCGGCGCCATAAAGCGCAAAGACCAGCGCGATCAGGGCAAAGGCACCGGCCCCCATGGTCTAGGCGCCCCCGGCGATCATGCCCGCCACCCGTCCAGCGCCGGGCCGAGCGCCTGTTTCAGGGGATCGAGCCAGGGCTCGAAAGGCCGCCACTGCTCCATGCCGCCCCGGTTGATGGGCTGGCGCACCTGCTCGCTGGAGGCGGTGCGCACCGCGCGTCTGGTCTTGTGGAAATCCACGCACGCCTGCTCGAAAGGCAGGCCGCAAAAGTCGAGAATCCGCCGCACCTGACCTTCCAGGTCGTCCACCACGTCCTCATGGATCACCTTGAGAATCCGGCCCGGCATTACCTGATCCCAATGCTGCATCAGGTCCACATAGCCGCGATAATAGCGCCCGATTTCCTCCAGCCCATAGGTGAATTCCTGGCCCTCGGCGAACAGTTGCTTGAAGCCGGAAAAGCAGCAATCCATCGGGTGGCGGCGGGCATCGATGATCTTCGCATTCGGCAGGATCAGGTGCAGAAAGCCCAGATGGCGGAAATTATTGGGCATCTTGTCGGTGAAAAAGGGCGCCTCGCCCCGGTGAATGCGGGTGTCCTCGATATAGCGCTCGCCAAGGTCGCGTATCTGATCGGCGCTCAGATCATGCAGCACGCGGGGATAGGGCGATGTCTGCGTGATCCGCTCCCGCCCCCGCAGCTTGTGGCTGAGTGCCAGAATATTGGGCAGTTCCATGGTGCCATCCACCTGGGAGTGGGAGGCGAGAATCTGCTCCAGCAGGGTGGACCCCGCGCGTGGCAGGCCGACAATGAAGATGGGGTCCGGGTCTTCCGCGCCCATGCCCGCCTTGGCTTCGAACAGGTCGGGGGTGCAGATGGCCTTCTGGGCGGCCAGTTCCTCGTCCATCTGATCGGCCCTGTAGCGGCTTTGATCCCGTTTCAGGCGGTTGCCGCGTTCATAATAGGCAAAGGCATCGGCATGATCGCCGCGATCCTCCAACCCCTTGCCGAGCGCGAAGCACAGATGCACGCGATCGGTGACGGTCAGGTCGTCCCGCGCTTCCTGCGCCCGCATGGTGTCGATCTCGTCATCGCTGAACCGATAGGTCTTGAGGTTGGCCAGGCTCCAATAGGCATCGCCATAATCGGGCCGGGCCTGGTAGCTGGCGCGGTAACTTTCCACCGCCTTGTCCGTCTCTCCGATGGTCTTGAGCGCATGACCGCGCGACAGCAGTGTGACCGGATCGTCGGGCAGCTTTTCCAGCACCCGGTCGAACAGGCCAAGCGCCTTGTCCGTCTCCCCGGCCATCTGGCTTTCCACCGCATAATTGGACAGGAACACCGGATTTTCCGGGTCCCGATCATACAGGATCTTCGCCTGAGCCAGCGCATCGGCGTAACGCTGACGCTTGCGCAGCAGGCGCATATAATCAATCCGCACGGCCACATTGTCCGGCTCCAGCTCCAGCGCGGTGGACAGCAGAAACTCCGCGTCCTCCATCACATTGAGCCTTGAGCCCAATTCCGCCAGAAGCCGCATCCCTTCCACATGCGTTTTGTTCCGCTTAAGAAACGACCGGCAGAGCTGCTCGGCCTTGTACAGCTTCCCTTCATGCAGAAAGCTGGTCACCGTTTGCAGGGGCTTTGGCAGCGCGGCCATGCGATCCCGCTGCATGGCGGCGATGCGGGCGTTTTCCGCCTCGCCGCGCGCTTCCAGCAGCCTGATCTGCTCGTTCCAGCTCGACAGCAGCGCCGGATTGTGCGCCGTGGCCCGCTGATAGGCGGTCAGCGCCGCATCCCACTGGCCGATGTCCCGGTTCAGGTGCCCTTCTTCCTGCCAGGCGCGGCCCGAATCCGGGCGAACGGTCTTCAGGCGGCGCAGGGCATCCCGCGCGCGGCGGGTGTCGGACTGCATACGATGGCACACCGCCTTGGTATAAAGCGCATCGCCATTGTCGCCGTCCTCGGCCAGCACGGCATCAAGGGCGGCCAGCGCCTGATCCACCCGGCCCGCCTGAATCAGTTTCTGGGCCTCGGCCACCGGGTCCGAAGCATCCGCACGGGGCGGGGCCGCGGTCATGGTGGTTTCATGGGTGCCGCTGGGGGCCTTGTCGTCGGTCTCGCTCACCACAGCTCTCCTGCCCGTTCACGCATCTGGTGCCTTTCAATGCAAACAGGGGCGACCATACTGGTCGCCCCTGCCGTTTGGAACCCCTGACGGGCCTGTTTGGTCTCGCACGGTCCTAGTAGTCGTAGGACACGCGGAAACCGTAGGTTGCCGGGCGGTTCGTGAAGATCCGACGGTCGGCATCCTGGGTGTTGATGAACAGGTCCGCGCGGGTATCGGTGATATTGTCCGCGAAGGCGGTGAACTTCCAGTTCGCCTTGGAAACGCCAAAGGATGCGTTCCAGATGGCATAGTCATCCTGCGGGAACCGGTTGTTCGGCTCCACCACGATGGAGGAGAAGCTGGAGCCGCTGTATTGCAGGCTGGACTGGGCGAAATAGTTGTAGTCGCCCTCGAACCAGCTATAGCGCGCCCGCAGGGTGCCCTGGAAGTTGGGCGCCAGCGCCAGTTCGCTGCCTTCATCGGCCACGTTCACGGCACTGCCGGCCACGTCGGTGATTTCCGTATCCAGGATGGAGAAGGCACCGAACAGCGTCAGGTTGTCCGTCGCCGTCCAGATGAAGTCACCTTCGATCCCCATGATCTCGGAATCGGCCGCATTGTCGTTGAAGGTCAGGAAAAAGATGTTCTGGTTGAACACCGAAGTCTGCATGTCCGACCATTCAACGAAGAAGGCGTTACCGTTGAATTGCAGCGTGTTTTCGAACAGGCTGGTTTTCCAACCCAGTTCCCAGTTGGTCACTTCGTCGGTTTCGAAGGTGCAGGGCACGAAGCCGAAGGTTTCGTTCCCGTTGCCGCAACCGCGGTTCATGCCGCCGGGGCGGAAGCCCTCGGACCAGGTGAAGTAGAACAGGGTGTTGTCCGTCGGCGTCCAGGAAGCGTTCCCCTTGAAGATCACGCCGCTCTCATTGGCGGGGCGGAAGTCTTCCAGCACATTGTCCAGGTTGGAACCGAACTGGTTCACGTCCTCACCGGCGAACAGGTTGCCGAAGGAGGAGTTGGCACCGCCCACGAGATCCACGTCGATATCGTACCAGCGCGCGCCGAAGGTCACTTCCAGCGTGTCGGGAACCACCTCATAAGTGGCTTCACCAAAGCCGGCGATCTGTTCTTCCGTCCGGGTGATGTCATTGAAGAAGATCACGCCGGGCGCCCGCTCGGTGGGGTCGATCGCGGTCTGGTCCGGGAACGGGGCATTCTGCGGGAAGCCCGTGCGTTCACCAGCGAAGTTCCGCACGAATACGGAGCCGTTATAGATGAAGTCCCCGCGATCCTTCAGTTCCAGATCGTCATAGAACACACCCGCGGTCAGACGGAAGCGGTTTTCCGCCGGGGTGGTGAAGCGCAGTTCGTGGGTCTGCTTCGTCACGTTCACCTGGTTGCGGGCCGACAGATTCGGCGCCTGACAGGTGCCCGCCGGGGCGGCATCGCCCGGATAGGAGACGGACGCATCACAGATATAATACGGGATATACTGACCTACATCGGCATAGCCGGTGTAATCGATGGTCTGGTCCGTATCCCGGTCCAGGAAGGCGCCGGTATAGACCACGTCCAGCATACCCACCTTGCCGTTCAGCGTCCAGGCGGTGTTGTTCCAGCTTTCTTCCAGCTTGTCCGGCGCGAAGCGAGTCACTTCCAGATCGCCCACTTCGGGGTCATAGTCGAACACGCCGCTGGAATTCAGCTTCTGGCGCATATGGGTGACCAGCAGGTCCCATTCGTCATTGATCAGCCATTTGGCGCCAACACGGAAGCCTTCATAAGAGGTATCGTTGAAATCGTCTTCAACCAGTTCCGTGTTGTTGGCCTCCAGGAATTCCACATCGGACAGGTCGGCATCGCCCTGGAAGCCGCCTTCCGCAAAGCGGGGGCTGGTTTCCAGCGTCTTGGTGCCGCGCACATTATCGATATAGCCGCCCTGATTGTCGCTGAAGAAGGCACCGCGGAAGGCCAGCTTGTCTTCGATCACCGGAATGTTCACATGGGCTTCCACCTTGTGGCTGGCTTCGCCATTCTTGGTGGAGGACACTTCCGTATCGAAGCCGGCCTCAAAGGTGTTGATCTTCGGCTTGTTGGTGATGATCCGCATGGTACCGGCCTGGGAGCTGGCACCGAACAACGTGCCCTGCGGCCCGGGCAGCACCTCGATCCGCTCGATGTCGGTCACATACACATCAAGGTTCCGGCCCGGCTGGGAAACGGGCTGCTCGTCAAGATACAGCGCCACGTTCGGGCTCTGCCCGTTGGAACCGGAAAGCTGTACGGCGAATGTATCCGTGGCCATGCCACGAATATAGATCGTGCTCTGCCCCGGACCCCGGCCACCGGCGGTCACATTGGGCAACTGCATCATATAGTCATCGAAATCGGAAATGCCCATGTCTTCAAGGGCGGTGCCGGTCAGAGCCTGCACGGCCACGGCAACGTCCTGCGTGGTGGATACACGCTTGGTTGCCGTTACTTGGATTTCCTCAACTTGTGCTGCTGCGCCTACGGACCCGGCGGTGATCGCCGCGGACGACATAAGGGCAAGCTTCAGGGAATGTTTTGCTAACATGCTTAGCGATCCTCAGCCTGTTTCAAGGGATTGATTTGTTCGCTTGGAATAGCGCGGAATATATGGATTTTTGCCAAAAATGCACGGGCTTTTTTAAAATAGATAAAGTCTGTTGTTAACCACTGAAAACTTGCAAATCACGAATAAAAATAGAAAACGTGACCCTTTATCAAATAAGCCCGAAAACTTTAAGCAGCGTGTTAATTCATTGTTTAATGATTTTTTACTCATAACGCATAAATTAGGAGAATTTTAAACGTGTAAACAATGATTTTGGAAAAGTAAGTATGTGAATTGTTTTAAAAAACAGTAAGTATTTTTCCATATAAATATTGCGCCGCACAACGCTCAAAATCGCCGCACAAGCCCGGATATATTCGGATTTCAAACCAACTGTGGTTTTTATGCCACAAATTTGACGCATTTCAGCGGGCCGATCGGTTCGACCATCAAATAAAAATACGTGCTATCTGAACGCACTTCACGAATCGAAACGCCCGGTATCGCGGGCATAAACCAGCGCCCGGCCCGTTGCCACGCATTGATTCCGGCCATCCACACATACGGTTTTCAAATCAACCAGATGCTTTTCCGGTCGAAGGGCCGTGATGGTGACGCTGGCGGTAAGGGGCTCACCCGAATGGGCCGGCGCGGCGTCCAGCAGCGCAGGCGCGGGATAGCGGGTTTCCTGCTTCAGATAATTGGTGCCCATGCCGGGCAGTTTCACGCCCAGCAGATAGCTGAACAGCGCGCCGATCAGGGGGGCGGGCACACGATCCCCCGCCGCTTCGCCGCCCAGCGCGGCATAGGCCGCCATGTCCCCGGCGGCAAACCGGCGCGTGATCTCTGCCGTCTGGCCGACCCACAGCCCCCGCCCGGATGCCCCGGAAGGTCTGCCCGCCCCATGCGCCCTTTCCGTTTGGTGCACCGGGGCCGCATCCCCCGCCGGGACCGCCTGCCCGGCGGGTTGCATCCAGGCGGTGCCCTCGCAGGTGCACACACCATCGGCCACCCGATGCACCGCCACGGGCACGCGCAGGCCGTCGCCATCCGCCACTGCCGCGCCCAGGGTGAAGGTCATCGCCTCTCCGGCGAAAGTGGGGGCCGGAAACATCAGTTTCTGGGCCGCGCTCACATGGTTTGGCAACAAATGGCCAAGCATCCCCTGCAAGACGGTATAAAGCAGCATTCCATGCGCCACGGGGCGCCCGAAGCGGGTGCGGGCGCAGAATTCGGGGTCCACATGAATGGCGTTGTCATCCCCGCTGAGCGCGGCGAAGGCGTCGAAATCCGCCTGATCGAACACCAGTTGACGAATGCAGCCGCCCGCATGGGGCCGGATCGGTTCGGATTGCATGGGTCCCCTCTCCTCAGCGGTCCAAAAGGGACCGGTCAATCAGATGTTTCTGAATCTTGCCCGCGGCGGTGCGGGGGAAATCATCCACGCACACAAAGCGTTTGGGCACCTTGAACGGTGCCAGACGGGCGCGACAGAACTGGCTCAGTTCCGCGCTGTCCGGCAGGGTGTGGCCAGGGCACGGCAACAGGAACGCCGCGCCCACTTCGCCCCATTTGTCATCATCAATGCCGATGACGGCGGCTTCCAGCACCGCTTCATGGCGGGTCAGCACATTTTCCACTTCCGCCGGAAACACATTCTCCCCGCCGGAAATGAACATGTCCTTCTTGCGCCCGACAATATAATAATAGCCGTCCGCGTCCTGCATGGCGATGTCACCGGTCTTCAGCCAGCCATCGGGCGTGAAAGCGGCGCGGGTGGCCTCGGGGTCATGCCAGTAGCCGGGGGTGACGCCGGGGCCGCGGATCAGCAGTTCCCCGCTTTCCCCGGCGGGAACCGGGCGCCCGTCACCGTCCACGATCGCCACGTCCGCCAGCAGTTGCGGGCGGCCCACAGAGCCCACCTTGTGCTCGGCGCCATGGGCGTCACCGAAAAAGACCGTGGGGCCGGTTTCCGTCATGCCCATGCCGCCCATGATGCGGATGCCCCGCGCCAGATAGGTGGCGGCCAGCGCATCGGGCAGCGGCGCGCCGCCGCACCCCCAGTTACGCACCGGGGACGGATCGAACCCGGCGAATTCGGGGTGCAGGGAAAGCGCCTGATACACCGCGGGCACGGCAAAGAAAACACTGATACGACCGGCTTTCAGCGCCGCCATCACCGGGTCCGCGTCAAACCCCGGCAGCAGCAGCACGCGCCCGCCGCGCAGCAGGGTGGGCAGGGTGTGCAGATTGATCCCCGCCGTGTGGAACAGGGGCAGGAAATTGATCGTGGTGTCGCTGGCCCTGAGATCGGTGCCATTGCCGATATTCACCGCATTCACCACCGCCATCCGCACGGTCTGCATCACCGCCTTCGGCGCCCCCGTGGTGCCGGAGGTAAACAGCAGATACCACAGCCGGTCGCCGGGCCAGGCGCGGTCGGTCACAAGCGGATCGGTGGCATCCCGGCGCGCCGCGTAGCCTTTTGGGTCGGCGCTGTCCAGATCGAGAAAGGGGGCGGCATGGGATGCGCGCGTCAGACTCTCCGTGGCCGTCGCCCGGTCTTCGGCCCCCGCGCACAGCAGCTTTGGCGTCGCCCGGTCGATCAGCGGCGCCAGTTCGGCAGGCGGCATACGCCAGTTCAGCGGCACCAGCACGGCACCGATCTTGCCGCAGGCGAACAGCAGTTCGAAAAAACCCACCCGGTTGCGGGACAGCACCGCCACCCGGTCGCCTTCGCCGATCCCCATGGCCACCAGCAGACCGGCGGCCCGCGCCGCCCGGTCCTCCAGCCCGCGATAGCTGACCGTCTCGCCGGTCTCCAGATCCTCAAAGGCAATGCGCGCGCCCTGAAGCGCCGCCTGCCGGGCCGTGAAATCAAACGCGCAGTCGATCATTGTCCCCCTCCCCTCGCTGACGCCTCGTTTTTCGCTGGCGCCCCGCTTTTCATGGGCGCCCCGCTTTCAGCGACGACACGAAGCGCCGCATGGCAGCGATCACGGCGGGGTCCGCAATATGCGCCAGAAACGCCTGCCTTTCCGCCTCAAGCCGCGTCGCCACATGATCAATACGGGCGCGATCCCACACAAGGGCGCGGGCCGTGGCCAGCGTGGCCGGGGATTGCGCGCGAATCCCCGCCAGCCAGGCGCGCACCGGCTCTTGCAGTCCGTCGCGCGGGCCCACCCAGTCGGCCAGCCCCAGTGCCTGCAATGTTTCACTGTCGAAACGATCATTGCACTGCAAGGCCGCCAGCGTTTTCTGTGGGCCGATCCGCAAGGGCAGAAGCGCCGTCCACCCGCCATCGGGGGCAAAGCCCACTTCGCCGTAATAAGGTTGCAGGAACGCCGTCCCGGACGCCGCCACCCGATCCGCCGCCAGCATCAGCCCGGCGGCGCCGCCCGTCACCGCGCCGGGCACCACCGCGATCAACGGCACCGGCAGGTCCAGAAGCGCCAGAATGACCCGATTGAGCGTGCCCACCAGCTCTTGGGCATAGGCACGCAGATCGGCGGGCGTATCACTGTGGGCGAGGAAGGCGGTCAGGTCGCCGCCGGTTGAAAAGCTGCGCCCCTCGGCCCCCAGCACCACGGCGCGCACGGTTCCGGCCCCAGCGGCTTCACGGGCGCGACCGATCGCCTGCTCAAGCGCGCTCAGAAGCGGCAGATCCAGGCTGTTATGGCGCTCCGGCACGGCCAGCGTGATCCGGCACACATCCCCGTCTATAGCGTCCATGACCGGGGCGGCAGGCATCAGCCAGTCTCCTTCCCGATCCGGGCATCCCCGCCAGATGCGGCATTGCCCGCGGCTGCCCCTTCCCCGGCACCCCCCTCTTTGGGGGCCAGCCCGTCCGCCACCAGGTCGCGGAATACGGCGGCCACATCGGCGGCGGGGCGGTCATCGTGCCAGACCGCATAGCGCATCCCCAGAAAAACGCTCATGCCGATCAGCGCCCAGGCCCGCACCTCCGAATCACCGGCGCGGATTTCGCCCCGGCGCGCGGCATCTTCCAGATTGTCCCGATAGGCGGCGGCGAAACCCTCATAATAGGCATGATAGGCATCCGGCGCCACGAACTGGCTTTCCATCACAATGCGGTAAAGGTCCCGGTGCTGGCGGACAAAATCGATAAAGGCCGCCAGGCCGCCTTCCTCCGCGCTCAGCCGGTTGGGCGCGTCCGCGACCCGCGCGGCGATCCAGCTTCGGGTCAGCCGCCCCATATGACCCACCAGCGCCCGGAACACCGATTCCTTGCTGTCGAAATAGGTATAGAAGGTGCCCAGCGCCACCGCCGCCCGCGCGGTGATCCCGCTGATCGAGGCATCGTGGAAGCCCAGCGCGCCGAACTCTTCTTCCGCCGCCTGTAGCAATTTGGCCTGCGTGCGGGCACCGCGCTTGGTTTTGGGCGACTTGTCGCCGTCTGAAATTGAATATTGATTCATGTTTCATATTCTCCCATACTGAGGACGCATTGGCAAGGCGCTCAACTGGCCGGTCGCCCTCTTGGGAGGGAGGCGTGACCCCATCGGCCGCAAGCCGCCATGCGGGGAGGATAAAACAAAATGCAACCGCATACCGCATCGGAAACCGATCGGCGCGACGGAACAGTCACCCTGTCCGACGGCTTCGTCCTGCACTACCGGGATTGTGGCAGTGGCCCGGCCCTGCTGTTCCTGCATGGCTGGGCGATGGATGGCACGCTGGCCCGGCTGGACGGGGCGCCGCCCTTGCAGGGCTTTCGCCTGATCGCGCCGGACCTGCGCGGCCATGGCCGAAGCCGCGTGACGGACCCGAAGCTGAGCGTGGACCAACTGGCCGACGACGTGGCCGAACTGATCTCCGCGCTGAACCTGAACCGGGTAATCCTGTGGGGCTGGTCCATGGGGGCCATGCTGGGCTGGCTGCTGATCCGCCGTCACGGCACGGCGCGACTGGCCGGCATGATCGTGGAAGACATGAGCCCCCGCGCCACCGACACGCCGGACTGGCCGCACGGCCTGCGGGATGGCCACAGCCCTGAAAAGGCACAGGGTCTGGCCCGCTATATGGCCGATCACTGGGCGAATTTCTGCCCCCATTTCGTCGCCCGTGTCCCGGCCACCGGGCGAACCGGCCCTGAAGGCACCATCATGGCGGCCTGTCAGCGGGCGGCCCTGAACGCCGACCCCGTCAGCATGGCGGCACTGTGGCGGTCGCTGGTGGTGGCGGATGCGCGCGACGTGGCCGACGGCCTGGACCTGCCGCATCTGCTGCTGCCGGGCACCCTGAGTCAGCTTTACACCGATGCCGCCGCCCGCTGGCTGCACGCGCGACTGAAAAACAGCGTGCTCACGCCCATGGAGGGGGCCGGGCACGCCCCGCATCTGGAAGTACCCGCGGCCTTTGAGGCCGCATTGCAGGGTTTCGCGCGCAGCCTGTGCGACACCTCAAGAACAACAACACCCGGCGCCGGGCCCAGCCCGGACCCGGCCTGACGACCATTTTCAGACCCTGAGGGAGGGACCCCATGACCGTATCGAATCAAACCATGACCCATCGTCGGCGCACCCGCCTGCTGGCAGGCGCGGCCGCCGTCGCAATGCTGTCCGCCCCGACCGTGGCCCAGCAGGCCACCGGAGAGGCCGACGAGGATAGCGGCGTCTTCGCGCTGGAAGAAATCCGCGTAACCGCCCGCCGCCGGGATGAACGGCTGCTGGACGTGCCCGTGGCCATGACCAATTTCGGTGGCCCGCAGATGTCCAAACAGGGCATCCAGAGCATTGTGGAACTGGCCAAGTTTTCGCCCAACGTGACCCTGGAAGTCAGCCGGGGCACGAACACGACCCTGTCCGCCTTCATCCGCGGCGTGGGTCAGCAGGACCCGGTGGCCGGCTTCGAGGCCGGCGTGGGCCTGTATGTGGATGACGTGTACATCAACCGGCCCCAGGCGGCGGTGCTGGACATTTTCGACGTGGAGCGGGTGGAGGTGCTGCGCGGGCCGCAGGGCACGCTCTATGGCCGGAACACCATCGGCGGCGCCATCAAATATGTTACCGCACGGCTGGAGCCGGAAGCCGAGATGGAAGTGCGCGGCACCTTCGGCACCGACCAGAAGGCCGACCTGGTGGTCTCCGGCTCGCTTCCCGTCAGCGACACCTTCCGGGTGGGCGGCGCGTTCGCCACACTGAACCGGGACGGCTTCGGCGAGAACCGCAATCTGGAAGGCGTGGACAATTACAACAAGAAAATCCTCGCAGGCCGGGTTTCCGCCGAATGGCTGCCGTCGGATTCGCTGTTTGTCCGCCTGACCGGGGACTATATCCGCGACACCTCCGCCCCGCGCGGCGGCCACCGCCTGATCCCCGGCCAGTTGACCGGCGCGCCGGTGCTGGATGACGTGTTCGACACCCGCGCCGGGCTGAACGTGGTCGAGCAGGAAGTGGAAGCCGGCGGCGTGCACCTGACGGCGGAATGGGACATCACGCCCAATGTGCAGCTCAAGAACATCCTGGCCTACCGCGAGGACAGCAGCGCCACGCCGATCGACTTCGACAGCCTGCCCCAGGCCGATCTGGACGTGCCGGCCCTCTATAAGAACGATCAGTTCTCCGAGGAATTACAGCTCAATTTCAGCGGCGAGGATCTGAACGGCATTCTCGGCTTCTATTATCTGGATGCCAACGCGCTGACCGATTTCGACGTGCTTCTGGCCACCACCGGCGATGCCATCGGTCTGCCGGGGCTGAATGCGACCACGCTCGGCGATGTGAAAACGGAAACCTGGGCCGTATTCGGGGATTTCACCTATGACATCACGGAAACACTCAGCCTGAACCTGGGCGCCCGCTTCACCAGTGACGAGCGCACCAGCCGGGTGGAACGCCAGACCCTGATCGGCGGGTTCAGCGAGCGCTTCGGCGGCGACGCCACGCCCATCGCCACCACGTCGGACTTTTCCGGCAGCGCCAAGTTCGAATCCTTCACGCCGAAAGTGACCCTGACCTGGAAACCCGCCGAGAACCACAATGTCTATTTCACCTTCTCGGAAGGCTTCAAGGGCGGCGGCTTCGACCCGCGCGGCCAGACCACGGCGGCCCCGGACCTGAACGGCGACGGCGTCGTGGGCGAGGATGACATCTTCGAATTCATGAAGTTCGACCCTGAAACGGTGGACAGCTTCGAACTGGGCTGGAAAGGCGCACTGGCCGATGGCCGGATCAATTTCAGCCTGGCGGCCTTCATGTCCAACTATACGGATGTGCAGATCCCCGGCTCGGTGGGCGTTGACACCGACGGCGACGGGGTCAGCGACACCTTTACCGGCATCACCTCCAATGCGGCGGACGCCGATATCAATGGCGTGGAATTCGAAGGCCAGGCCCTGGTGGCCCGCGACATGGGCACGGCGGGCGACAGCCTGAACTTCGCCTGGACCGTCGGCTATCTGGATGCCGAGTTCAACACCTTCATCGATGCCTTCGGCGAGGACGTGGCCGACGAGCGGGTGTTCCAGAACACCCCGGAATGGACCCTGTCCGGCGCGCTCACCTATGCCACGCCGATGAACCTGATGAACCGGGATGGCCTGCTGTCCATCATCACCTCGGTGGCCTTCCGTTCCGAAGCCAGCCAGTTCGAACAGCCCAACCCGTTCCTGGATCAGCCCGCCTTTGCGCTCTGGGATACCAGCCTGGTATGGGAAAGCGACGACGAGGACTGGCAGGTCGCCCTGCATGGCAAGAACCTGACCAACAAGAAATACATCGTTTCCGGCTATGACTTCGTGAATATCGGCAATGATGGCAGTTTCACGCCGACGCTGGGACTGGAAGGCACGCTGACCGCCTTCTTCGGCGATCCGCGCCAGGTCTTCCTGACCGTGGAACGCCGTTTCTGACAGGGCGGACGTCGCCAAACCATGCGGGCACCCCTGATGCGGGGGTGCCCGTTTGTGCCGCGCGCCGGGCTGGCGCATGACCGATGACCGGTCGCGCGTGTCCACCCCGTGCCGATCAAGGAGGCAGCGCCCCATGACCAACCCGCACCCCCCATCCACCGACCCCCGGCCCATTGCCGATGGCCCGCCGCCGGAAGATGCCACGGGCACAGGCACGGCCCCGCGCCCCGATACCGGGGCGGTGATTCCCCCCGCGGCGCGCCGGTCGTTGATACTGGCGCTGCTGATTCTGGTCTATACCTTCAACTTCATCGATCGCCAGATCGTCGGCATTCTGGCGGTGCCGATCAAGGCGGATCTGGGGCTGAGCGACACGCAGCTCGGCCTTATGGGCGGCCTGGCCTTTGCGCTGTTCTATACCTCGCTCGGCATCCCCATTGCCATGATGGCGGATCGCATGAACCGCACCTGGATCATGACCGCCGCCCTGACCGTGTGGAGCGCCATGACCGCCATCTGCGGCACGGCACAATCCTTCTGGCAGCTTTTCGCCGCCCGGCTGGGCGTGGGCGTGGGCGAGGCGGGCGGCGTGGCCCCCGCCTATTCGCTGATCTCGGATTATTTCCCGCCCAATGAACGGGCGCGCGCCCTGTCCATCTACAGCTTCGGCATTCCCATCGGCAGCGCGCTCGGCATCGTGCTGGGCGGCACCATCGCCAGCGAGGTGGACTGGCGCACCGCCTTTTATACCGTGGGCCTGGCCGGGCTGGTGATCGCGCCGGTCTTCAAGCTGATCGTCAAGGAGCCGCAGCGGGGCCGCTTCGATCCGCCAACGTCGGATCGCGCCCCCGCGCCGTTTGGCGTGGTGGTGAAGACGCTGGCGAAAAAGCCCAGCTTCTGGACCATGTCCTTCGGAGCGGCCTGTTCCAGCATGATGGGGTACGGCCTGTTCTTCTGGCTGCCCAGCTTCTTTGTGCGCTCCTATGGCCTCACTCTGGTGGAAGCTTCCCTGTTTTACGGCGCCATTCTGCTGGTGGCGGGCATTGCCGGGATATGGCTGGGCGGCTGGCTGGGCGACAAGGCGGGCGAGCGCAATCGCGGCGCCTATGCCCTGATTCCCGCCGTGGCCTTTCTGGCCACCATTCCGTTCTTCCTGATCGGGGTGATGTCGCCCTCATTGCTGATTTCCGGCATCGTGTTCCTGATTCCCACCGCGCTTGGCCTGGCCTGGCTCGGCCCGGTGCTCAGCGCCATTCAGCATGTGGTGCCGCCCAACATGCGGGCCACCGCTTCCGCCGTCTTTCTGTTCGTCAACAATCTGGTGGGAATCGGCCTGGGCACGGCATTGATCGGGCTGATATCCGACACCCTGAAAGCCACCTTCGCGGACCACGCGCTGCGCTATGCGATCATGTCCGGCACGGTGTTCTACCTGCTGGCGGCCCTGCTGTTCTACCTGTCCAGCAAGCGCCTGGCCGCGGACTGGGAAGGCGAATGATCTTTGACGACAGGGCCGGGAACGGGTAGCCCTGAAGACCGGTACACACAAAAACAAGGGAGAGATCTCCATGATCGTCCGCACACTGGAAGACATCATCGGCACCGACAGGGACGTGGAAGCGGAAGGCTGGAAAAGCCGCCGCCTGCTGCTGAAAAAGGACGGCATGGGATTCTCGTTCCATGAAACCATCATCCCCGCCGGGGCGGAACTGCACCTGTGGTACAAGAACCACCTGGAAGCGGTCTATTGCGTGGCCGGCAATGGCACGATCGAAGACCTGGCCACCGGCGAGGTGCACCAGATCAAGGACGGCACCATCTATGCCCTGAACGAGCATGACCGCCACATCCTGCGCGGCGGCACGGAAGACATGCGGCTGGTCTGCGCCTTCAACCCGCCCGTGACAGGCCGCGAAACCCACGACGAAGACGGCTCCTACAATCTGGCGGAAGATTAAGCCTGCACGCTTCGCGTGCAGGCTTTGTTTCCGCTCACGCAAGCGCGCTATCGCGCGCGCTCCGCTTGGGCGCCGCATTGGCGGCGGGCCACGCTTGTGGCCTCCGGTGCTGCCGTGAGCAGCACCGGTAGAGGCAACGCTGGTGCGGGTGGAGGCTATTTTTCCGCTCACGCAAGCGCGCTATCGCGCGCGCTCCGCTTGGGCGGCGCATTGGCGGCGGGGCGCGCTTGTGGCCTCCGGTGCTGCCGTGAGCAGCACCGGTAGAGGCAACGCTGGTGCGGGTGGAGGCTATTTTTTCCGCTCACGCAAGCGCGCTATCGCGCGCGCTCCGCGTGGGCGCCGCACTTGCGGCGGGGCGCGGTCGCGCCCGTCGGATAGGTCCGTGTTCAGACAGGTCGGTGTCTGGAATTATTGATGTTGCGGGGGTTGGCTGGAGGCGCACCTGGGGGCGCGGTCTTTCAGCCAGCCGTCAAGCGCCTTTAAGGAGCTTTCCAGCCGGGCCGCATATTCCTCGCTATGCATAAAGGCCCAGAAACGGTCGGAAAAGCTGGTGGGGACGATCACTTCCACCATTTCCAGCCGGGTGCCGCAGGGGGTCAGCGGGTCCAGCGTCACGATCAGTTCCCGGTCCCGGAAATCCGACTGCTGCACCACATGGAAAAGGCGTTCCGGCACCACCGCCGCCGTCTTTTCCACGCCGGTCCAGCTTTTGTTCATGCGCCGCCAGAACAGCATACGGCTGGCCCCCTGCTCCTGCGGGGCGCCGCGCAGGCGGGTCATGTCCGACAGGTGGGTCTGCCAGCGGGTGCGATTGCGGTTTTCCAGCACCCAGGGCCAGACCGCGGACGGCGCCACATCAAAGCTGCGCGCGGCGGACACCTTGAAGCCACCGCCGTCGTGAACCAGCACGGCCCGCAGCACCACCATGGAAAACAGGGCCGCCAGCAGGGCCACCACGCCCTTGTGATACAGATTCCAGTCGCGGAAGCGGTCTTTCGGCTTGTAGAACACCGTGGTCTCCTGATGCGGCTTGGGCAGGCCGCCGGGCGCGGCCCGCTTGACCCTGTTATCCCCATAGGACTACGGTTGCCATGCACCCCGGATCAAGCCTTCATGCACCGGGGTGGCATCTTTGGGGCGGTTCATTGGGGAAACGGACGCATGACCATCACACTTGTCACCACCAGTTTCATGGCGCTGCTGCTTCTGGCGCTGTCCTATCGCGTCAGCAAGGTGCGGCTGGCCACCAGGACATCCATTGGCGACGGCGGCCATGCGGACCTGCAACGGGCAAACCGGGTACAGGGCAATTTCACCGAATATGTGCCGCTGGCGCTGATCCTGATCGGGCTGCTGGAATACAGCCGGGTATCCGTCTATCTGGTGGTCGGCCTGGCCGCCCTGCTGGTGGTTGGCCGGGTGCTGCACGCCATCGGCCTCAGCATGAACACGGACAGCAACCCGTTCCGCTTTCTCGGCACGCTGTTTACCTGGCTGGTCCTGCTGATCGGTGCCCTTGTGGGCCTGCTGGCGGGCTATGGCCTGGCCCCCATCACCGGCTGATCCACGGCAAATGGCCCGCCGACTGACGGCATGACCGGGGCAAAGGCGGGCCGGACCCCAAAGGAAGCCTGATAATGTGGTCTGCCGATCCGGTCGAACCGTCTTCCCCGTCGCCGCCCCTTGCCCGGCTGGTGGACCACATGAAAACCGGCCCCGCCGTGCTGCTGGACGACAGCCGACCGGCGCACCGGGCCGGGCCGTCACGGCTGTTCCACAGCCCCGAAAGCCTGATCGTCGCCCATGACCTGAACGCGGTACCGGCGGCCATGGCGGCGCTGGACAGGGCGGTGGCCGCCGGGCACGCCGTGGCGGGCTGGATCGGCTATGAAGCGGGCGTCTGGGCGGAACCGAGCCTGCCCCGCCCCCGCCACATGCCCGGCGAGCCGCTGATCTGGCTGATGGTGGCGCCCGCAAGCGAAACCCTGACGCCCGCGGCAACAGCCGCGCTGGTGGCGGCCCTTGGGGATGCGCCGACCCGCCTTGCGCTGGGGGACGGGCCGGATCGCGCGACCTATGACCGGGCCTTTGCCACCATTCAGGACCACATCGCCGCGGGCGAGGTGTATCAGGTGAACCATACCTATCAGCGCCCGGCCACACTGTCCGGGCCGCCCGCCGCGCTGTATGGCCGGGTGCGCGCCCATCAGCCGGTGGCGTTCGGCGCGCTGATCCACACGGGCGGGGCAAAGCCTGTGCATGTGCTGTCCTTTTCGCCGGAGCTGTTCGTGCGTCGCCGGGGAGATGCCCTGACCAGCCGCCCCATGAAGGGCACCGCCCCGCGCCAGCCCGACGCGCCGGGCGACCTGGCGACGGCGGCGGCGTTGAAGGCCGACGCCAAATCCCGCGCGGAAAACCTGATGATCGTGGACCTGATCCGCAATGATCTGGCCCGGCTTGCGGCCCCCGGCAGCGTGCGCGTGGACCCGCTGTTCCATGTGGAGACCTATCCCACCCTGCATCAGATGACATCCACCGTACACGGTCGGCTGAATGCGGATCGGCGGGATAACGCGCGCCTGGCCCCCTCGGCCCTGCTCAGGGCGCTGTTTCCCTGCGGGTCCGTGACCGGTGCCCCCAAAATCCGGGCCGAGCGCCTGATTCACCAAATGGAAGCGGCCCCTCGTGGCATCTATTGCGGCGCCATCGGCCATTTTTCCGGCGGCGACGGCGCGGCGGCGGACTGGACCCTGTCCGTGCCGATCCGCACCCTGATTCTGGACCGGGCAATGGACGCGCGCACCCACCGGGGCCGCATCGGACTGGGCAGCGGCATTGTGGCGGACAGCGATGCCAAGGCCGAATTTGACGAATGTGCCCTGAAGGCCGCGTTCCTGACGCGCACGGATGCATCAGCGCCCGACCTGATCGAGACCCTGCGGGTGGCGGCGGACGGCTCCTGGCCGCTCTGGTCGCGCCATCTGGCCCGGCTGGCGGACAGCGCCCGGCATTTCGATCGCCCGCTGGACCCGGCGGCGGCGGAAAAGGCGGTGCGCGCCGCGCTGGCGGATGCACGCCGCCACGCCCCGGACCATGACGGCCCGTGGCGTGTCCGCCTGACTCTGGACGCCGCGGGCCGCCCCGCCGCCACATCCGCCGCCTTTCATGATGCGGCGCCCCCGGTCTGGTCGCTGGACCGGATCGACCAGGCGGCGGATGTGGCTGTGGCCTGGGCATCAAAACCGCTGGATACGACCACGCTGCCCGTGCATCACAAGACCACCGACCGGGCCTTTTACGACATCCCCTTCCAGCACGCCGGGCAGGCCGGTTATGGCGAGGTGCTGTTCACCAACCATGCAGGCCGGGTGACCGAAGGGGCCATTTCAAACCTGTTCGTGAGACTGGACGGGCGCTGGTGCACGCCGCCGCTGACGGACGGCCTGCTGAACGGTATCCTGCGCCGCACGCTGCTGGAAAACACCGCCGCGCTTGACACCGCACCCCTGACCCCGGACATGATAGCCCGTGCCGAGTGTCTGGCCGTGGGCAATGCGCTGCGCGGCCTGAGGCGGGCGCGGCTGCACGACGTGCGAATCTGAGCGCCACAGCGCCGCCCCGACCGCCCCCGCCGTTCCGGCAACCCGGCAGCCCCGCCCGCCGCAAACGCGCCCGTGCGGGATACCGGCCATGGTGGATCGCAAAATTCTGGAAGGACCTGTTGCCCATGTTTCTCGCCCGACTGAAAACCGCCAGTGGAGATCGCCTGTGCCTGGTGGACCCGACCGATGAGCCGGGCGCGGGCCGCTATCTGCCCGCCGCCACGCTGGATCTGATGCTGGGGGACGATCTGCCCGGCTTTCTGGCACGGGCCGACTGGGACAGGCTGGTGGCCAGGGCCCGGCGCACGGGCGGCTGGGCACCGATGCGCCAGACCCGCTTCCTGCCGCCCCTGGGGCTTTCCAGCCGGGTGTTCTGCGTGGGCAAGAACTACAAGGAACACGCCGAGGAACTGGCCGATGTGGGCTCGCCCCACTCCACCGAGGCGCCGGATATCTTTCTGCGCCTGCCCCAGTCCTTCACCGGCCATGGCACGGCCCTGCGCTTTCCCAGCGGCGAATCCAGCTTCGATTTCGAAGCCGAACTGGCCGTGGTGATTGGCCGGGGCGGCAGCCGCATCACGGCGGACCAGGCGCCGCGACACATTTTCGGCTATGCGCCCGCCAATGACGGCTCTTTGCGGCGGCTGCAAAAGCGCACCAGCCAGTTCACGCTGGGCAAGAATTTCGACCGTTCCGGGGCGCTGGGGCCGGTGATCGCGCCCCGTCAATATCTGCTGGATGCCGGGCTGGACCCGTCGGACCTGGGCGTGCGCAGCCGGGTGAACGGGCGCATCATGCAAGACGGGCGCACCAGCCAGATGAGCTTCCCGGTGGAGCGCCTGATCGCGGTCCTGAGTGCCGTCACCGCGCTGCTGCCCGGCGACATCATTCTGACCGGCACACCCAAGGGCGTGGGCGCCGGGCGCACGCCGCCGCACTTTCTGGGCGACGGGGACCGGCTGGATGTGGAAATCGAAGGTCTGCCGCGCCTGTCCTGCCTGGTTTCAGCGGTGAAAACCCCGATCCTGTAATCCCGCCCCGCCCCCACGGCAAACCCCGCGCCCGTGGCATCCGACACACCGGGCGGAATCGGCTGAAAAAACCTTGCCCGGCCCCGTTTTAGCCGGGTTTGCGCCTTTTTTAAGCCGGATTTGACAGATTTATTAACCCTATCTTCAAGGGCAGCCCCTAAGCTGGATCTTGCCGTTCAAGGACCGTGTTTGGCGGTTCGGGCAGGGTGTGAGGCACTGACACACCCACCCGGCGTACAGGTCAGTCCAGCGGGGCATCCCCAGACAACCTGCCGCTGAACCGGATAACCCGCCGCCAATGCGGCCATTCGCCAGAATACTGGCGCACACCACCCGGCCCGTCGCCCGCGCGACCCGATGCCGGCACGACGAAAGCAAACGGTGATGACCCGACCCACAGCCCAAAGCCGCCTTGATGACGCCAGCCACGTAACCGGCACCGGCCTGACGGATGCCACCCGTGATCTGGCCCGCCGCCTGATCGCCCATATGGGGCGGGAGGAAGCGCGCCAGATCTGCCGCGAAAACGGCTGGGATGGTGTACTGACCGCCATCGACCGGCACGCCTGACAGAACAAGGCGAACAGGTGCCGACGGCGTTTCACGGCGCCACGCACCAAAAGTCCCAGCGAATACGCCGCACCAGCGGGTCTTTCCCCGCTTTCGAAATCACCCTTCAAGCGGCTCAACAGGGCCGATTTTACACGATTCGCGGCGCTTGTCCGGCCCGTGAAAGAACGCCAGTTCGGGCGCCATGCCAGATGGTTAGGCCAAAGTCCGCGACTCTCCCGCCGCTTTTGGCAAATGTTCCCGCCCCGGTGCGCCAATGGCCGTAAAGTAAAATTTTTCCTTGGAATCGTGAAATATTGTTGGATTATAGGGCGCGAGCCGGATCACCGAAAGGATCACATGATCGGTTGACCGGGTCTTGCAGGCTTTTCGGCCTGCGCGATCCTCACCGTTCGGGTGGGACCATCACAACGCTCCCGGCGCCAAGCGGTGACACGGGGGCAGCCTGGCCAAGGTATAATGGCGGGTGATCGGCAAGGTTGGGAGAGACGATAACGATCGGACCGGTCTCACTGTTCCAGGCGTTGGGGTCACGCGATGCGCGGCCCGGCGCGGTTTTTAGTGTGCCTTCCGCTTTCCCAATCTGATCAGAGGGTAAGGACCCACAGGCCGCTGGCGCTTCTGGCGCAGGCGTGTCGCGTCGGGTTCTTGCATGGTTTGGAACCGTTATCGCCACGCTTGGCGGTAACGAAAGTGGAAACCCATGTGGGCAGAAAATGGATAAGGCTAAAGTGAAACGGAAAGCTGTCTCGACGGCTGCGGTAGCCTCGATTCTTCTGGGGGCATCCTTCGCACACGCGCAGGAATCCAAGCTCGACCAGATCATTGACGAGGTTGATCGCAGCAACGAAATCGCTCAGGCGTCTCAGCAGAAAATCGATGATATTGCTGATGAGACTTCTTCCCTGTTCCAGCGCTACAAGGCGGTTCTGAAAACGAACGCCGGGCTGCGGGCCTATAACGCTCAGCAGCGGCGCGTGATCAGCGAACAGGAAAAGGAGCTCGCCAAGATCGAGAAATCCATCAGCCAGATCGACGAGGTGAAACGTCAGATCACCCCCTTGATGCTGGAGATGATCGACAATCTGGAAGAGTTCGTCGAAGCCGACATTCCCTTCCAGACCAGAGAGCGCATGGAGCGGATCGACAATCTGCGTGACGCCATGGACGACCCCAATGTCAGCGACCCCGAGCGGTTCCGCGTGGTGCTGGAAGCCTACAAGGCGGAAGTGCAGTACGGGCGGACCATCAATGCCTATGAAGGCGAGCTGGACGATGGTCGCGTGGTCAACATGATCCGGCTAGGTCGCGTGGGCTACTACTATCAGACCAAGGACGGCAAGGAGACCAAGGTGTGGAACAAGAACACCGGCTCCTGGGAGACCGTGGAGGCCGCCATGGCCGACAATGTCAAGGATCTGATGAAAATGGCTCAGAACCGGCTGCCGCTTGATGTGGTGACCCTGCCCCTCCCGACCCCGGAGGAGAAATAATCATGAAAAAACTGCTGACATCTGCTGCGCTTTTCGTCTTTGGCGCCTCCTCCGCAGTCACTGCGCAGGACGCCGATCTTGACAGCCTGCTGAACAAGGTGCGCGAAGGCCGCGTAACCGAGACGCAGGAACACAAGGAACGGGAAGCCGAATTCCAGCGTCGCAAGGGCGAGCAGGAAGAAATGCTGCGCCAGGCCGAGGAAACCCAGGCCCGGCTGGAAAAGGAATCCGCCCGGCTCGAAGGTGTGCGCCGGGACAATGACCAGAAGATCACCGATGCGCTGGATCGCCGCCGCGAGCGGATGGGCCAGTTGCAGGAACTGTTCGGGGTTCTCCAGCAGTCCGCCGGTGACGCCCGATCCATCATCAAGACATCCCATGTCACCATCGACCACGATGACCGCCTGAGCGCCATCGACAATCTGGTTGCCAAGGCATCGGACAGCTCGGAACTGCCGACGCTGGACGAAATCCGCGCCTGGCCCACCCAGATGATGATGGAAATGATCGAATCCGGCAAGGTTGTCACCTTCCCGCAGGAAGTGCGCACCAAGGAAGGCAACGCCATCACCACCGACCTGACGCGGATCGGCGACATGGGCGTTGTGGGTGACGGTATCTTCTATGTCCTCAAGCAGGACGGTAAGGTGGAAGAGCTGGTTCGTCAGCCCTCCAGCCGCTTTACCGGCACCATCAACGACTTCCGCAGCGCTTCCAGCGACATTGCTCCGGTCGGCATTGACCCGTCCCGCGGTCAGATCCTGAGCCTGGAGGTGGAGAAGCCGACTCTCGAAGAACGCATCGAGGCCGGTGGCACCGTTGGCTATCTGATCCTGACACTGGGTGCGATCGGCGTACTGATGGCCGTGACACAGTGGCTGTACCTGCTGGTGGTCAGCGGCAAGGTCCGCAAGCAGATCAAGTCCAGCGAGCCGAACATGAACAACCCGCTGGGTCGTGTTCTGTCCGTGTACAGCGACAACAAGTCGGTGGACGTGGAAACGCTGGAACTGAAGCTTGACGAGGCCATCCTGAAGGAAACGCCGGCGCTGGAACGCTTCCTGACGCTGATCAAGCTGATCTCCGCAGTGGCGCCGCTCTTCGGTCTGCTGGGTACGGTTACCGGCATGATCGAAACCTTCCAGGCGATCACCCTGTTCGGTACCGGCGATCCGACCATGATGGCTTCCGGTATCTCCATGGCCCTGATCACCACCGTGGAAGGTCTGACCGTCGCCATTCCGACTCTGCTGCTGCACGCCTTCGTGGCCGGCTCCTCCAAGTCCGTGATCCACGTTCTGGAAGAGCAGTCCGCGGGCATCATCGCGGCTCATGCAGAGAAGGAGCAGAAGAATGCTGGCGCTTAGCAACGCGATCGACGCGATCCGGACATTCATGGAGCGGGGCGGCGACGTCCTGTTCCTGATCCTCCTGGTCCTGTTGATCATGTGGGCGCTGATCGTCGAACGCCTGTGGTTCTACTGGGTGGAATACCGCAAGCAGCGCAACCAGATCGTGGGGGCGTGGGAAGCACGGGAGGAGCGTAAATCCTGGTACGCACACAAAATCCGCAAAGCCATGCTGTCCGAAGCGTCGGACAGCCTGATGCGGGGTGTGTCCATGATCAAAACGCTCGTCGCGCTCTGCCCGCTCATCGGCCTGCTGGGCACTGTAACCGGTATGATCGAGGTGTTTGACGTGATGGCTTCGCAAGGCTCGTCCAATGCGCGTGCAATGGCCGCCGGGGTATCCAAGGCCACGATCCCGACCATGTCGGGCATGGTGGCCGCCCTTTCCGGTGTGTTCCTGAGCACCTATATTGAACGCAAGGCCAAGCGTGAAAAGGAAGGGCTGGAAGACAGCCTGACCACGGATCACTAGGCCGGAGGAAAGTCCATGCGTAAATTCTCCAAGCAGGAGGAAGAAGCAGAAGTCAACATGACGCCGATGCTCGACATCGTGTTCATCATGCTGATCTTCTTCATCGTCACGGCTTCCTTCGTCAAAGAGGCAGGGATTGGGATCAACAAGCCCGAAGACACGCCTCAGGACGAAAACCAGCCGCCGCCTCCTGAAGATGAGCGGGCCATCGCCTTCCTGATCGACGACGCGAACGTCATTCAGCACAATTTCCGTCGTGTGAATGTGAGCGCCGTGGAGTCGATCATCAAACGGGAAAGCGTTGAGCGGCCCAAGGCGCCGATTGTCATTCAGGCGTCGGAAGCGGCTCACACCGGGATCGCGCTCCAGATCTATGATGCCGCCCTGGCGGTGGGCGTGGATCCGAGCAAGATCGTGGTGATGCCGCGCAAATAAGATGGTAAACTGACCACGGGCGGGGTGTCTGGCCCCGCCCACCCACAAAAGGCCCAGCACGGGCAAGTGGAGATGTTTGATGCGAGACCACGCGCAAAAAGAAGAAGAAGATGCTGAAATCAACATGACACCGATGCTCGACATCGTGTTCATCATGCTGATCTTCTTCATCGTCACGGCGGTCTTTGTGAAAGAGTCCGGTATAACGGTAGAAAAGCCGACCCTGACCATGGCGGAAATGCAGCGAAACGCCAGCATTCTGATTGCCATCGAGTCGGACGGCAGCATCTGGCTGAACCGTGAGGAAACGGAAATCGATTCCGTCAGAACCACGGTCGAGAAACTGCACTCTGAGAACCCGAGGGGCTCTGTCGTCATTCAGGCGGATCTGGAAAGCCCGGCAGGGGTCATGATGAAAGTGTATGATGCCATCCGCGACGCCGGGGTTCCCAAGATCGCCATAGCCTCGGAGCAGAACTGATGTTAGTGCGCTTTTTAATCGCTGGTGCGGGCGCTGTTGGCGTGACGTTCGCCCTGTTCTTCCTCATGCAGGCCCTCGTCGCCTATAAGGACGAAGTGGTCCTGGATGAGGAAGCATCCGTGCGCTTCCTGGATGTCGTCGAGGATATCGACGAGCAGCCGCCGAAACGCAAGGAACGCCAAATCGAAAAGCCGCCGGAAGTGGAAACGCCTCCGCCGGAAATGGAAACCCCGCAAGTGGAGATGGACGGGCCGAGCAGCATGACCGCCGGCATTGGCCGGGCTCAGGTGGACTCGGACTTTTCCAGCAGCGGGCTTGACCTTGGCCAGAGCCAGGACGGTGACTATCTGCCGCTGGTGCGGGTGCAGCCGCAATATCCC
Organism: Yunchengibacter salinarum; assembly: GCF_037658235.1. Classification (NCBI taxonomy): domain Bacteria; kingdom Pseudomonadati; phylum Pseudomonadota; class Alphaproteobacteria; order Kordiimonadales; family Kordiimonadaceae; genus Yunchengibacter; species Yunchengibacter salinarum. The sequence continues at coordinate 100,310 of NZ_JBBJLN010000008.1, forward strand.
CGCCGTGCGCGGGAACGCGGCATCGAAGGCTACACCATCGTGGAGCTGACCGTCGCCAAGGACGGCACGGTGCCCGAAGACAGCATCCGCATTGTGGAAGCCGATCCCAAGGGCTATTTCGAGCGGGCGTCCCGCCGGGCAGCCGCCAAGTTCAAATACAAGCCCAAAGTGGTCAACGGCCAGCCGCAGGAAGTGACAGGCGTGCAATATCGCTTCACCTTCCAGCTTGCCGATGGCGGGCGCCGGTAATCGGGGGTCAGTAGGAGGATGACAATGAAGCATACGATCCGAGCACTGCCGATGGCGGCCGCGGCCGCGGCCCTTCTGGCCTTTGTTCCGGCCCCTGCGGGGACCGGATTGTCTTCGGCGGCAGTGGCCCTTCAGGAAGACGGGGAGAAGAAACCCGAGCGGGAAACCCGCAAGGTGCCGGCCATGAGCCTTGGCGTGCACAAGAAGGTGCAAAAAGCCCAGGAAGCCATGGACGGAACCGAGGACGAGCCCCCCAACCTTGCGGAGGCACGACAGATCCTGGCCGAGCTGCGCGAGGATGACATCAACGAATATGAGATGGCGGTCACATGGCAGCTTGAGGCCATGATCTCTTACGAGCAGGATAACCCCAAGGGCACCATCGATGCCTATGAGAATATCCTGAAATACCGCAAGAGCATCCCTGTTGCCCTTGAGCTCCAGATCATGTTCGGCCTGGCGCAGCTTTACTTCTCCGAGGAAGACTATGACAAGTCCCTCGAAATGGTGAAGCAGTGGATACCGCGCAAGGAAACCATTTCCGCCAGCCAGAAAACCTTTATTTCCCAGCTTTATTACTCGGTGGAAAATTACGACAAGGCCTTGGAATATATCTATTCCGCCATCAATGAGGCCGAAACCGACGACACGCTGGAAGTGAAGGAAAGCTGGTATCAACTGGCCCTGTCCTCCCACTGGGAGCAGAACCAGTTCGAAAAGGTTCGGGACGTTCTGGAAATCATGATCGTCAACTGGCCCAAGCCGGTTTACTGGACCCAACTGGCGGGTGTTTACGGCGAACTCGGCAAGAACGAGAAGTCCTTCTCCATCACCGAAGCCGCCTACAAACAGGGCTTCCTGGACGAGAAGCCCACTCAGCTTGTCAATCTGGCGCAAATCCTGATTTCCCGTGAAGCCCCGATCAAGGCCGCGTGGGTGATGGAAAAAGCGTTCAAGGAAAAGCTGATCGAACCCACGGCGAAAAACTACAAGGTTCTGGGCCAGAGCTATCTGATGGCGCAGGAACTGGAAAAAGCCGTGGACCCGCTGTCCAAGAATGCCGAAATGGAAAACGACGGCCAGATGTGGCTTCAGGTTGGCCAGGTGCAGATGCAGTTGGGCAATTACAGCGAGGCCGCGGCCGCCTTCGACGAAGCCGTTCAGGCTTATGATGACAATGACGCGAGCGAGAACGACATCCTGACCGCCCACATGCAGCGGGGATCCGCCCTGCTGGAACTGAAGCGGTTCGATGATGCCCGCCGCGCCTTCCAGAAAGCCCGCAATCTGGCAGACACGAGCAGCGAACGCCGCCGTGCCCGCCAGTGGATGGGCTATCTGGAAAAAGAAGTGAAGCGGGAAGAAATGCTGACGGGTTAATCCCCGCAACCGGCTTTCTGCCAGACCATCAAGGCGGTGCCCATCCGGCGCCGCCTTTTTTCGTGCCGCCATTCGCATCCATGCGCGCCGTGATACGCACCGGAAACGACCCGGAAACCGCCATTTCGGCACGGAACCGGATCACGGCACCGCCTTCAGGGAACCCGCCGTCACAGGGCCGAGCATAAAGGAAAGGCCGCGACCAGCACTGATCGCAGAGCCACTTGAAGCTGTATGGAAATGGTGCCCCCGGCCAGAGTCGAACTGGCACGTCCAAAGGACACTTGATTTTGAGTCAAGCGCGTCTACCAATTCCGCCACGGGGGCCTTTGGATCGGCGCATCATAGCGGGTGACAAATCATGGTCAAGCATGGACCATGGCGGCCCCGATTTCCCTGGGCAACAGGAGAGCGCCCGTGCTGAAACGCCTGTATCACTGGTCCATGGCCCGCATTGCAGGCCCCAATGGCCGCCGCTGGCTGGCGGGCCTGTCCTTTGCCGAGGCCAGTTTCTTCCCCATCCCGCCGGATGTGCTACTGCTGCCCATGGTGCTGGCGGATCGCGCACGGGCCTGGCACCTGGCCACCATCACCACGCTTTCCAGCATTGCCGGCGCCGTGCTGGGCTATGCCATCGGGGCCCTTGCCCGCGAGGCGGTGGCCGAGCCCCTGATTCGCTTTTACGGACAGGAAGATGCCTATGCCCGATTCGAAGCGCTCTACAGCGATTATGGCCTGCTGATCGTGGTGGCGGGGGGGCTCACACCCCTGCCCTTCAAGGTGATCACCATTGCCAGCGGCATGGCGGGGCTGAACCCGCTGTTCTTCCTGGCCGCCTGCGTGCCCGCCCGCGCGCCCCGCTTTTTCGCCGAAGCGGCGCTGCTGTGGTGGTTCGGCCCCCCCATTCGGGATTTTCTGGAGCGGCGCTTCGCCCTGGCGCTCACCCTGTTCACGCTGGCCGGGCTTGCCGGCTTCGCCCTGCTCGCCTATCTCTAGGGATGTGAAAGCAATGGTCCACGCCCTGATTCGATCCGCCCTGATCCGACAGCCCGTCGCGCTGCTCGGCGCCGCCGCGCTCGCCCTGCTGATGGCCGCATGGGGGTTTGAAGCCATGGGTTATGCCCCCTGCAAGCTGTGCTTCTGGCAGCGCTACCCCTATATGGCAGTGGTGGTCGTGGCGCTGCTGGCCCTGCTGCAAGGCGGCAACCGGAACAGGATGGCGCTGTTTCTGATGGCCGGACTGTTCGCGCTGGATGCCGGCATCGCCGCCTATCATGGCGGGGTTGAGCGCGGCTTCTGGAAAGGCCCGGATACCTGCACCGGTGCACCGGACCTGACCGGAGATCTGGACGCGGCGTTGAATGCCCTTCAAAATGCCGCCGTGATCCGGTGCGACGCCATCAACACCTCCCTTCTGGGGCTGAGTATGGCAAACTGGAACATGATCGCGGCCCTGATCCTCACGGCGCTGACTGTGCTGGCCGCCCGTTTGCAAACTGCGAGATGACCCATGACCCACGAAACCCGCCGCACCGCCATCACCGAAACCACCGCGCCGCCGCGCCCCCTGCCCGGTGATCGCCAGCCGGACAGGGATGCCATGATCCGGGTGGATCACGCCGGGGAATATGGCGCCGTGCGAATCTATGCGGGCCAAATGGCCATCTTCGGCGACAAGCACCGGAAATCCGGCCTGATAAGGCACATGAAAGCGCAGGAAGACGCGCATCTTGCCCGGTTCAACCGTCTGATCGGTGAGCGCGGCGTGCGGCCCACCCTGTTGCAGCCCTTTTGGCATGTGGCGGGCTTCGCGCTGGGGGCGGGCACGGCCCTGATGGGGGAAAAGGCCGCCATGGCCTGCACGCAGGCGGTGGAAACCGTGATCGACGATCATTATCAGGAACAGCGGGACCAGCTTGCCGGGTCGGACGCCGAGCTTGAAGAGATCATCGAGGATTTTCAGGCCGAGGAAGTGGAACACAAGAAGATCGCCGAAGCCCACGGCGCCAATGAGGCCCCCGGCCATCCGGTGCTCAGCGGCCTGATCAAGGCGGGATGCAGGGCCGCCATCGCCGTGGCCAGGCGGCTATAGGGGCCGCCAACCCGCCACAAGAATGCGCCACAAGAGCGTGCCGGAAGAAGGCAAAAGAACCGCGCGGGCGCCCTAATCCTTTTCCAGTTCCACATCCCAGTACAGAAAATCCCGCCAGCTTTCGTGCAGATAGTTTGGCGGGAAGGCGCGCCCGTTCTCATTCAGCACATGGGCCGTGGGCCTGTGCGGCCAGACCCGTGGGTGCATCCCGGCCTCGTCCGGCGTTCGACCCCCCTTGGCCAGATTGCACGGTGCGCAGGCGGTGGTGATATTGCGCCAACTGGTGCGCCCGCCAAGCCGCCGGGGAATCACATGGTCGAAGGTCAGATCCCGTGTGTCGCCGCAATACTGACAGGTGAACATGTCGCGCAGAAACAGGTTGAACCGGGTGAAGGCGGGAAAATCGGGCTGCCGCACATAGGTTTTCAACGCGATCACGCTGGGCAGGCGCACGGTGGTGGTGGGCGAGTGCACGGCCCGGTCATATTCCGAAACTATGGCCACCCGGTCCAGAAACACCGCCTTCAGCGCGGTTTGCCAGTTCCAGATGCTCAAAGGATAATAGCTCAGAGGTCGATAGTCCGCATTGAGGACCAACGCGGGGCAGGCCTCTGGCGACACAAGGGCCGCGGAGGGTGCGAAATCAACACCCATGATCCGTCTTACCTCCTCGCGGACAGGGGGGCCGACGCCCATCATCGGCCGCTTGGCAAGACAAGCCTGTCCGACGGATGTAGGATCAACATACAGTGTTACAGGGTCGTGACAAACCCTTAATGTTGAGCGCGCGGCAACCATGCTTGCACGCGCCGCCAAGGCATGGAACAAAAACCGCATGTCCCAGTCCCTCGTTACCCGCTTTGCGCCCAGCCCCACCGGCTTTCTGCACAAGGGCCACGCCCTGTCCGCCATGCTTGCCCACCGGCGGGCACGGCAGGCGAACGGCCTGTTTCGGTTGCGTATCGAAGACATAGACAGCACCCGCTGCCGCCCCGCCTACGGGGATGCGATCATCGAGGATCTGACATGGCTGGGCCTGATCTGGGACGGCCCGGTGGAACGGCAAAGCGACCACCCGGATCGTTTCGCACACGCTTTGGCCCGCCTGCGGGAACGCGATGTGGTCTATCCCTGTTTCTGCACCCGCAAGACCATTCAGCAGGAAGTGGAACGCAGCGTGCGCGCGCCCCACGGGCCGGAAGGGCCGCTCTATCCCGGCACCTGCCGGGCTCTGGACCCTGCCAGCCGCGCCGCCTGCCTGGCCGAGGGGCACCCCCACGCGTGGCGGCTGGATGTGCGCCGGGCGCTGAACAGCCTGAATGCGCCGCTGCCCCCCTGGCATGACGAACTGCACGGCTCCCAGCCCGCCCGGCCTGACCTGTTGGGCGACGTGGTGGTGGCACGAAAGGATATCGCCACCAGCTATCATCTGGCGGTGGTGGTGGATGATGCCGCCCAGAATGTGACCCATGTGGTGCGGGGTGAGGATCTGTGGCACGCCACCCATGTGCATGTGCTGTTGCAGGCCCTGCTTGGCCTGCCACAGCCGGTTTATCACCATCATGGCCTGATGACGGACGCGGCGGGCCGCCGCTTTGCCAAAAGAGACAGATCAGCGACGCTGAAAGCCCTGAGAGAGGCGGGCACCGACCCCGCCGCCCTGCTGGCGGACCTGGCCGCCAGCCCTGTCGCGCGCCAATCGGGAAATGTTCCGCCAGAAGGTGTCCCGTCGGGGGATGTTCCGTCGGGGGATGTCCCATCAGAAGGTGCCCCGTCAGGGGGCGTCGGGCGCGCCTAGCCCGTCCGGGTCCAGCCAGTCCAGGCCCGGCACCACCGGCGCGGGCGGCAGATGGGCGGCTTCGCGGTCGGGGAAGAAGCGGTTGTTGCCAGCCTCGTCGGCGGCCCAGTTGAAGCGCACCGGCCCCACCACATGGTTGTTCACCACCACCGGCGACGGCATGTCCCGCCCGCTCAGCAGCAGGGTGGAGCCGCGCGCCCGATCGGTCAGGATCAGATTGCCGTCCAGTCTGAGCGCGCTGACCCCGGCCCGGCCCTTTTCCACACCGAACGACAGAAGCTGATGGTTCACGCTGGCCGCCCCTTCCGCCAGAACGGAGCCGCTGATGGTCACCAGCCCGCCATTCGGCAGGTCCACCAGGCGGCTGTCATCGCCGCCCGCCGAGGCGATCACGCTGTTTTCGATGGTGGTGCGGCTGGCGCGGGACTTGATGCCATGGCCCTGATCCCGGCTGGCGATCACGCGGGTGCCGCGCACGGTCAGTTCGCCGCCCCCCTGATAGATGGCGTGGGCGCGGCCCGCCTTGCCCAGCCGGATGAACAGACTGTCCAGAACACGCACATGGCCGGGGTTGCCCGCCGTCAGCAGGCCGCTTTCGCTATCGGCGAAAACCACATGATCCAGGGTCAGATCCCGGCCTTCCAGCCGCACGCAGGCGCCATTGCCATCCGGCACGGATATGCCCCGGCAGGCCAGCCGGGCAATGGTCACGCCATTGCCCTTCACCACCAGCGCCGCCTTGCCGCCCACCGCGCGGCCCTGAAGGATGGTTTCGGGGCCGCTGCCTTCCAGCCGCACGCGGTTGCGGGTGATGGTGCCCGCCATGGGATAGACACCGGGCCCCATGCGGATGATGCCGCCATGGGTGACAATATCGAACGCCTGAGCCAAAGTATCCACGACCCGGCCATGAACCCATATCTGGCCCGGCGCCAGACCCGGCGCGGCCTTCGGCGCCTTCCCGCCCGGCACCAGCACCAGAAAAGCCAGAAAAAACGGGATAAATCGACGCATGGGCATGGACTCGCATTGTTTTGAGCGTCATTCATTTGGCCAGCGAGCGCGGGTCCTGTAAAGAAAGCTTTTCCTGAGACCGCCGCGCATTACATGCTGGCACGGGCCGTTTCACAGGGCGCGGCCACGGGAGAGCGACAATGAAAGCATTACTGATACTGGCGGCCATCGCCGCACTGACCACGCTGGGCATCCTGATCACCGGGGTGGTGGGCATGGCCCGTGGCGGCGAATTCAACCGCAAATGGGGCAACAAGCTGATGCAGATGCGGGTGGCATCCCAGGCGATCACGCTGGTACTGCTGTTTCTGCTGGCCCTGGCCGCGGCGGCCTGATCCGCGCTTTCACCTTGTCCGCCCGCTTTCCCGCAATGTGACCAGCCCTTCAGGTGGAGAGACCTTCCATGGTGAAACTGACCAAAATCTACACCCGTGGCGGCGATGGCGGCGAAACCTCGCTGGCGGACGGCACACGCCTGCCCAAGGACAGCCTGCGGATCGAGGCGTATGGCACGGTGGATGAAGCCAATGCGGTCATCGGCCAGGCGCGGCTGCACACCAGCGGCAAAGAAGACGCCCTTCTGGCCCGCATCCAGAACGATCTGTTCGATCTGGGCGCGGATCTGGCCACGCCGGGGGAAAGTTTCGAGCCGGACGAAATGACCCTGCGCATCACCCAGCCCCAGATCGACCGGCTGGAGCGCGAAATCGACGCCATGAACGAGCGACTCAAACCGCTTACCAGCTTCATTCTGCCCGGCGGCAGCCCGGCCAGCGCCGCCCTGCACACGGCCCGCACGGTGGTGCGCCGGGCGGAGCGGCTGGCCGTGGCCACGGGGCGGGACAGTGCCATCAATCCGCTGGCCATCACCTATCTCAACCGGCTGTCGGATCACCTGTTTCAGCTTGGCCGACTGCTCAATGAAGGCGGCGAGGCCGATGTGCTCTGGGTGCCCGGTGCCAATCGCTGAAGCGTGCATGACCGCACGGCTCTGACACAGCTGATTGCCGCCGGGAACCGGGCCTGCTAAGGTCATGGCCATGAAGCATTTTTTTTCTGCTCTTCCGGCCATGATGCTGGCGCTCGCCGTAACCCTTTCCGGCGGCTGGACCGGCGTGTTTGCGGCCCAGCGCCAACAGGCGGAGCCGGGCGGCGGGCATATGGCAAAGCCCTATTTGCAGGCGCTGGCCCGCGCCGCGCTGGACCGGCTGGGCCCGGCATATCTGACGCCGCACAAGTCAGCGGATCAGGCCATCCCCGCCAAGGCCAGGGCCAGCGCCAGCGCCCACAAGGCGCCCACACCCAATACACCGCCCGCCCCGGCTGTCCCGTCCGCACGGCCCATGCCACCTGAAAAGGGTGTGCCGGGCCTGCTGCTGGGGCGCTATGGGCACGAAACCAGCGCGCACCTGATCTGGCTGGCCGTCCGGCACCGGCTGGGCGGCGGCGTGGCCGCAGCCACCCCGGTGATCAGGGGTCGCCAGGGCGTGCGCCCCCTTGTCATGGGCGACCGCCATGGCAATCCGTGGCGCTGGCCGCCGGGCGTGCCGGTAAGCCGGAACGGGGAATTGGCATTGTTTTTGGTTGACTTGGACCAGCCGGATCGGCTTTCCATACTGTGTGACCGCGCGCTTGCACCGGCGTTTCCATGCCATGGCGACACGTTCGGCCAGGCTGCGCAAGAGGGGGGCTGATCATCATGGCCAATCGCCGCTTCAATCCGGCCAGGCCCGTCATGAAGCCTGTCATGGCAGTGTTGCTTGCCCTGATGACCACCGCCTGTTCCGGCATGGGCATGGGGGGCGGCAATGCCGTGCCCGACCGGCTGGACCGGCTGGAAGCCCGGCTGGACGCACTGGAACAGACTGTCATCGCCCATCAGCAGGAATGGCAGAACCGCAAGCCCGCGCTTGACCGGCTCACCCGGATCGAGGGGGACATCAACATACTGGTGGAGCAACTGGCCGCCCTCGCCGCCATGGAGGATGCGGGCCTGCCGCCGAAAAAACGTTCCGCCGACAAGACGAAAGACAGCGGGTCGGCAGCGGGCGGATCGTCGGCCGGCGGGCTGGACCGGGGGCTGCACGTGGCCAGTTATCAAAGCAAGTCCAATCTCGCCACCGGATGGGCCATGGTGCAGGAAATTCCGCGCATCCAGAACGGGCCCTATACCGCGCGGGTGGAGGAACTGACCCTGGGCACCGGGAAAACCTTTTATCGCCTGATCATCGGCCCCCTGCAAGCAGAGGACGATCAGGACGCGCTCTGCGCCCTGATCGAGGACAAGACCGGATTCTGCGAATACACGCCCTTTTTGGGCCAGCCTTTGTCGGACGTGACCGGATCATAGGGGCCGGGTCATAGGGGGCCGGGCGCTGAGCGCCGCCCGCCGTCAGCGTTCGGCCTTACCGATCAGGCGTGCCGATCAGACGCAGCCGAGAAATGCCGCCATCCGGCACCAGATTGATGCGCACATGGCTCACCGGCCCCACATCCGCCACCTGATCGATAAAATCATGCACGGCATCGGCACTGAGCGGCTGTTCCGGCAGCAGATAGGGCCAGAACTGGCTCTGCACCGGGGCGCTGGCATCCGTTCCCCCTTCCAAAAAGCCCGCCTGCAAGGAAATGCGGTGGGGGAAATTGCCCTTGAAATGGGCGGTATCCACGATCACCTGCCCGATCCGCCCGGCATGGCCCAGCGCGATCAGGCCCCAGTCATTGCCCGGCTCCCGGCGGCGGCGGGTTTCCCAGCCATCGCCCATATTCATCCCCCGGCCCGGTAACAGAATATTGCTGAGCACACCGAAGTGCTCGTCAATGGCGGCCACGGCCCGGCCCCCGTTTTCCAGCGCCGCCAGATCCACCGGCCCGTCCGCGCCGAGGCGGTCCCAATCCACCGCGAAATGGCCATAAATGCGCAACCGCGCCACGCCGCCATCGGGATAGATGTGCAGGCGCACATGGGTCCATGCCTGATCGCTGTGGATCAGATGAATGTTGTGGCTGTCCCCCGACAGGTCCACAGCGGGCAGGATTTCCGTCCAATCCGCCTCGTCGCCGGGCACGTCCCGGTCGCTGATGCAGGCCTCTATGCTGGCGGCGGGGGCATAATTGCCGGTGAAATGAGTGGTATCCAGATTCACGCCGCGAATGACAGCCCGCCCGCCGAGCCGCACGGTGGCGTGATCGTGGCCCGGTTCGCGCTTGCGGCGGCTTTCCCAGCCATCCATCCATTTGCCGTGATCGTCATATTCATCCGGCAGGAACACGGGCGCGGACGTTTTGAGCATCCGTTCCCTGGGGGCGAAGAAGTCATCCGTGGCGTGCGTGGCTTTGGCGCCGAGGCGCGGTTCGGCCAGATTGACACAGTGACGAAGACAGTCGGGCAACATGGGCGGTCCTTTTGTGCAAAGAGCGGATCTATTCCGTAAGGGCTTCCAGCCGGAAGGCGGCGATGCGGTGAATCTGCTCGATCGCCGTCTTGAATTCGGTCTCGGCGTCATGGGTCACGCGGCTGCGGAAGGCATCCAGAATGCTGGCCCGGTCATGGCCCTTGACGGCGATGATGAAGGGAAAGCCGAAGCGTTCCTTATAGGCGGTGTTCAGGCTCTGAAAAGCCTCATATTCCTCGGCGGTGCACCGGTCCAGACCGGCGCCCTGCTGCTCGCGGCGGGAATGGTCGGTCAGGTCCGCGGCCAGGCCCACTTTCCCGGCCAGGTCCGGGTGGGCGCAGATCAGGGTCATCTGCGCGGCGCGATCCGCCAGGTCCACCGCCGAGCGCATGGCGGCGAACAACCCTTCCGCCCTATCCAGCTCGGTACCCTTGCGCGCCGCCCAGGCCGCTTCCGCCACCCATGGGCTGTGCTCATATATGCCGCCATAGGTGGCGAGGAAGGTCTCACTGGTCATGGTGGACGGCTTGGCCGCCAGCGGGCGGCTCAGATCGGGCAGGGTCAGGGTCATGCACTCTCTCCCGTGTGGGCGAAGGGGTGGGTCTCGCGCCAGAAGCGGGCAATATCCACCCGCCGCGTCAGCCAGACGGCCTCATGGGCCTTCACATGGCGAATAAACCGCTTCAGCGCCTGAAAGCGGCCAGGCCGGGCGATGATCCGACAATGCAGGCCGATGGACAGCATTTTGGGCGCGGTCTCACCCTCTTCATACAGCGTGTCAAAGGCATCCTTGAGATACTGATAGAACTGCTCCCCGCTGTTGAAGCCCTGCACGGCGCAGAAGCGCATGTCATTGGCATCCAGCGTATAGGGCACCATCAGTTGCGGCGTCTCGCCGTAAAGCGTGCTCCAGAAAGGCAGGTCGTCGCTGTAATCATCGGCATTGTACAAAAACCCGCCATAGTCCGCCACCAGACGATGGGTGTTGGGGCTTGTGCGCCCGGTGTACCAGCCAAGGGGGCGTTCCCCCGCCAGCTCGGTCAGGATTTCCATGGCCCTGGCGATATGGGCGCGCTCCACCGCTTCCGGCACGTTCTGATAGTTGATCCATTTCAGCCCGTGCGAGCAGATTTCATGCCCGTCGGCCCTGAGCGCGGCGGCCACCGCCGGGTTGCGGGCCAGCGCCTGTGCCACGGCGAAGCAGGTGATGGGCACCTCTTCACGGCGGAACAGGTCCAGCAGCCGCCACACACCCACCCGCGCGCCATATTCATACAGCGATTCCATGGACATGTGGCGCGCGCCCTCGACCACCGGGGCCTGCACGATCTCGGACAGGAAGGTTTCCGCCCCCGCATCGCCGTGCAGGATGCAGTTTTCGCCGCCTTCCTCGTAATTCATCACGAACTGCACGGCGATCCGCGCGCCGCCGGGCCAGGGCACCTGTGGCGGGCGGCCCGCATATCCCTTGAGATCGCGGGGATAAGAGGCAAGGGGCGGAACATCTCTGGTCATGATATGGTTCTGTCCTGTGGTAATGGTCCATGATGCGGTCGGCCACAATGACACCGGATCGCGGGCAATTGTCAAATCCTGACCGTTTGGTTAGGGTAGCCGAAATCAGGCGGGACACAAGCGGCGAAAACGCCGGGTTCCAGCCTGCGCCCCGCCCCGTCAAGAGTTGAGGAGACATCATGGGATTTCTGACCACGCATGTTCTGGACACCGCCCATGGCTGCCCCGCCGCGGGCATGACGGTCGTGCTGTACCGGCTTGAGGCCGACAGCGCCACGCGGGAAATCAAACGCATCGAGACCAATCAGGATGGCCGGGCCGACGGCCCCATCCTGCCGGAGTCCGGCTTCGCCCCCGGCACCTACCGCCTGGATTTTCATGTGGGGGACTATTACCGCCGGAAAAAGGAACCCCTGCCGGAACCCGCCTTTCTGGATGTGGTGCCGGTGCTGTTCGGCATGGCGGAAGACAGCCATTATCATGTGCCGCTTCTGGTGTCGCCCTATGGCTACAGCACCTATCGCGGCAGTTAGGGAGAACAGGCATGAGCGAGGCAATCCGCTTCCTGATGGACGGCGAAATCCATACCCTGCGGGATGTGGACCCCACCATGACCGTGCTGGACTGGCTGCGCTATGAGGCGGCCCGCACTGGCACCAAGGAAGGCTGTGCCGAAGGGGACTGCGGCGCCTGCACCGTGGTGCTGGGCACCCTGAGCGCGAACGGCGAGACGATCGAAACCCGCGCCGTCAATGCCTGCATCCTGTTCCTGCCGGTGCTGGACGGCAAGGAACTGATCACCGTGGAAAGCCTGAAAGACCGGGAAAGCGGCGCCCTGCACCCGGCACAGCAGGCCATGGTGGAAACCCACGGCTCCCAGTGCGGCTTCTGCACGCCGGGCTTTGTCATGTCGCTTTATGCGCTGGACCGGCAGGTGAAGGCCGGCACCGGAGATACCAGCCTGAACACGGTGAATGACTGCCTTGCCGGCAATCTGTGCCGCTGCACCGGCTATGGCCCCATCATCGAAGCGGCAGGGCGGCTCGGTGGCGGGCCGGACCATCTGGACCGGGCGGAACAGGCGCGCATCGCCAGGCTGAAACAGATAAGGCGCGATGATACGCTGCACCTGACCTGGCATGATCCCGTCGCCGGGCGGGAGCGCCAGTATTTCGCCCCCGTAACAATAGAATCCCTGGCCGAACTGGTGGACGCGCACCCCGATGCCACGCTGCTGGCGGGCGGTACCGATGTGGGGCTGTGGGTCACCAAGCAGCACCGCACGCTGGACACGGTGATCCATACCGGCAATGTAACCGCCCTCAATCACATGCACGAGAACGCGGACGGCTTCACCATCGGCGCGGCGGTCACCTATACGGCGGCCATGGACCGGCTGGGCGCGGCATTCCCGGACCTGGGCGAGCTGTTCCGGCGCCTGGGGTCCACCCAGATCCGCAATTCCGGCACCATTGGCGGCAATATCGCCAATGGCTCCCCCATCGGGGACAGTATGCCCGCGCTGATCGCGCTGGGCGCCACCCTTCATCTGCGCAAGGGCGCGGACTGTCGCAGCCTGCCGCTTGAAGACTATTTCATCGATTATGGCAAACAGGACCTGAGAGAAGGCGAATTCGTCGAGGCGGTCAGCGTGCCCCGGCTGGCGGACGGGGCCTGGTTCTATTGCCACAAGATTTCCAAGCGCTTCGATCAGGACATTTCCGCCGTGATGCTGGGGTTGTGGCTTGATCTGGACGGCGACACGGTGCGCGATGCCCGGCTCTGCTATGGCGGCATGGCGGCCACGCCGAAGCGCGCCCGAACCGCCGAAACGGCGTTGACGGGCCGCGCCTTTGATGAAGCGGCGGTGGCCGATGCCGTGGCGGCGCTGGCAGCGGATTTCACCCCGCTTAGCGACATGCGCGCCTCCAGCACCTATCGGATGCGGGTGGCGGGCAATCTGATCCGGCGCGCATGGGCGGAACGGGAAGACGGGCCGAAAGCCACGCGGCTGGTGGGCCACGGCGCGGAGGTGGCACATGCCTGACACAAGCAAAACGGTCAGCCGGGGCATCAGCGGCGGTGTGCACACACCCCGCCAGCATGACAGCGGCCACAAGCATGTGAGCGGCGAAGCGCTTTACACGGACGATATCGCCGAACCCCGGCGCATGATCCATCTTTATGTGGCCATGAGCCCGCACGCCCATGGCCGGATCGACCGGCTGGACGTATCGGCGGTACGCGCCGCCCCCAGCGTGGTGGATGTGATCACGCTGGACGATATCCCCGGCACCAATGACGCCAGCCCCTTTGCCATGGACGATCCCATTTTCGCCGACGGCGTGGTGGAATATGCGGGCCAGCCCCTGTTCGCCGTGGCGGCCACCAGCCGGGCGGCGGCGGTGAAGGCGGCGGCACGCGCCGATCTGGCCATCACGCCGATGGATGCGGTGCTCACCATTGACGACGCCCTGGCGGCGAACACCGATCTGGAACCGCCACAGATCATGGCAAAGGGCGACAGCGCCAAAGCGCTGGAAACCGCCGACCGGCGGCTTTCGGGCACGGTGCGCATGGGCGGGCAGGACCATTTCTATCTGGAAGGCCAGATCGCGCTGGCCACGCCGGGGGAAGATGGCGACATGGACATTGTCTCATCCACCCAGAACCCCACCGAAGTACAGCATATCGTGGCCCATGCGCTGGCCATACCGGCACACAGTGTCAATGTTCAGGTGCGCCGGATGGGCGGCGGCTTCGGCGGCAAGGAAACCCACCCGGCCCTGTTCGCCGCCATCGCGGCACTGGCGGCCCGCAAGACCGGGCGCCCCGCCAAACTGCGCGTGGACCGGGACGACGACATGATCATCACCGGCAAGCGCCATGATTTCCGCATCGATTATGATGTGGGGTTCGATGATACGGGCCGGATTCAGGCCATCGACCTGAAACTGGCCAGCCGCTGTGGCCGATCCATGGACCTGTCCAACGCCATCAATGACCGGGCCATGTTCCATTCGGACAATGCCTATCACCTGCCCCATGCCACCATCACCAGCCGTCGGCTGAAAACCCACACCGTGTCCAACACCGCCTTTCGCGGCTTTGGTGGCCCGCAGGGCATGGTGGGGATCGAGCGGGTGATGGATGCCATCGCCCACGATCTGGGCATGGACCCGCTGAACGTGCGACTGGCCAATCTCTACAGCCCGGACGGCAGCCAGACCACGCCCTATGGCATGACGGTGGCAGACAGCATCAGCCACGAGATCATGCCCGATCTGGCGAAAAGCGCCGCCTATGACGCGCGGCGCAAGGCGGTGGACGCCTTCAACCGGGAAAATCGCTGGCTGAAAAAGGGGCTGGCGCTGACGCCGGTGAAGTTCGGCATCAGCTTCACCACCAAGCATCTGAATCAGGCGGGCGCGCTGGTGCATGTGTATCAGGACGGCAGCGTGCACCTGAACCATGGCGGCACGGAAATGGGCCAGGGCCTGTTCGTGAAAGTGGCGCAGGTGGTGGCCGAAACCTTCCAGATCGACATTGACCGGGTGAAGATCACCGCCACCACCACGGAAAAAGTACCCAATACCAGCGCCACGGCGGCATCCAGCGGGTCGGATCTGAACGGCAAGGCGGCGGAAGCGGCCGCGCTGACCATTAGGGACCGGCTGACCGATTTCGCATCCGAAATGTATGACACACCACAGGACCGCATCACGTTCCGGGATAATCTGGTGGTGGTGGACAACCGGGAAATCCCCTTCCCGGACCTTGTGAAGCAGGCTTATCTGAACCGCATGTCGCTATCGTCCACCGGCTTTTACGCCACGCCCAAAATTCATTATGACCGGGAGACCCACAAGGGCCACCCCTTCTATTATTTCTGTTACGGCGCGGCGCTTTCGGAAGTGGTGATCGACACGCTGACCGGTGAAAACCGCGTGCTACGGGTGGACCTGATCCATGATGTGGGCAAATCGCTGAATCCGGCCATTGATCTTGGCCAGATCGAGGGCGGCTTCATTCAGGGCATGGGCTGGCTGACCACCGAAGAACTGGTGTGGGACGCAAAGGGCACCCTGAAAACCCACGCCCCCAGCACCTACAAGATCCCCGCTTGCAGCGACCGGCCCCCGGTGTTCAACATGCGTCTGCACGATGGCGAAAATCGCGAGGAAACCATTTACCGATCCAAAGCCGTGGGAGAGCCGCCCTTCATGCTGGCGATTTCCGTGTTCAACGCCCTGACGGACGCCGTGGCCGCCACCGCGGACAATACCCACCTGCCCGATCTGGACGCCCCGGCCACGCCGGAAGCGATCCTGACCGCCATCGAGGCGCTTGGATCAAAGGGATGATTCGGCCATGACACCGCCCCTGCCCGCCGCGCTGGGCGCCCTTGAATCAGGCACCGATGCCGTGTTGGTGACCGTGCTGGACGCGCGCGGCTCCGCCCCGCGGGAAGCGGGCACGGCCATGCTGGTCACGCAGGGCGGGGTCAGTGGCACCATTGGCGGCGGCAATCTGGAACATCAGGCCATCGCCCAGGCACGCAAGCTGCTGACCGGCGACAGCCGGTTCGCGGTGCAGGATTACGCCCTTGGCCCGTTGCTGGCGCAGTGTTGCGGCGGCCATGTGACGCTGGCGCTGGAACGGCTGGGACCAGCCGACCGGGACTGGCTGGCAGCGCACGGGGATGGCCGCGCGGGCGGCGTGGCGCTGGATCTCGCCACCGGCAAGCGCAGCCTGACCACGGATACCCCCGTCGCCCCCCTGCTGCTGGACGACACCGGCGCCCCCCTGACACCCCCTGCCCGCGCCCGCACGGCCAGCCGCTTCCTGATGCCGCTGTCGGCGGGTCGCACGCCGCTGTTCATTTTCGGCGCGGGCCATGTGGGCCGGGCCGTGGCGAAACTGGTGGCGGACCTGCCCTTTGCCACCCGCTGGGCGGACAGCCGTGCCGACGAATTCCCGAACCCGCCGCCGCCCGGCCTGCGCCCGGTGGTGACGGACGCCCCGGAAACACTGGTGGAAACCGCACCGGAAGGCGCTTTCTACCTGGTGTTCACCCACAGCCACACCCTGGATTACACGCTGACCCGCGCCATACTGGCCCGTGGGGACAGCGGCTATTGCGGGCTGATCGGCTCCGCCACCAAGCGGGCGCGCTTTGTGAAGCGATTGGTGGATGAAGACGGGCTGGATGCCACGGCGCTGGACCGCCTTACCTGCCCCATCGGGCTGCAAGCCGTGCCCGGCAAGGCCCCGGAAGCCATCGCGGTCGGCGTGGCTGGCGAACTGCTGGCGGTGCGGGGCGCGGCCCCGGCATCAACAGCGTAAGGGGCACGGCCCCGCCACGGCGCCCCCTTGTCGAACCGCACCGGCCAGCCCATTTGATATCAAAGGCGGCCCGAATCCTTGCCACCAGCAAAAGGGCACCGACCGGGGGCGCCCCACAAGGACGCACCCATGAACGATCAGGACAGCGGCGCCGAGACCCACTCGGACAAGACGGCATTCCGGCGCGATGTGCTGGCCGGACTGACCGGCGACAGCAAGAGCCTTCCCGCCAAATGGCTGTATGACACCCGCGGGTCCGAGTTGTTCGAAAAGATCACCCGGCTGGACGCCTATTATCTCACCCGCACCGAGCGGCGCTTGCTGTCCGGCGCGGTGGATGCGGTGGCGGACAGGGTGGGGCCGGGCGCCATGGTGGTGGAATATGGCGCCGGGGCCAGCCGCAAGACACGGCTGCTTCTGGATGCGCTGCACCAGCCCGCCCTGTATTGCCCCACCGACATCGCCGCCGATTTCCTGACTGTGGCCGCCGATTCGCTGCGGGCGGATTATCCCCATCTGGCCATTCGCCCCCATGTGGGAGATTTCATGGATGGTGGACCGGACGGCACCGGCCACGCCCCGGCGCCGCGGCTGGGCTTTTTCCCCGGCTCCACCATCGGCAATCTGGACGATGCGGCGATCCATGCCTTTCTCACCGCCATTCGCGGCAAACTGGGCAGAGGTGCCTTTTTCCTGCTGGGCGCCGATCTGGTGAAGGATGTGGCGCGTATGCGCGCCGCCTATGACGACCCGGACGGCCTGACCGCCCGGTTCAACCGCAACATACTGCACCATATCAACCGGCGCCTTGGCAGCGACCTGGACCCGGGCGCCTTCAGCCACGAAGCCCGCTGGAACCCCGAAACATCCTGCGTGGAAATGCATTTGGTCAGTCGCAAGGCGCACACCGCCCATGTGGCGGACCACCCGATCCGCTTTGAACAGGGCGAAAGCATCCACACGGAAAATTCCCGGAAATTCACCGAAACCGACCTGTCCCGCCGCGCTGATGCCGCTGGCTGGCATCTGGCCCGGCGCTGGACGGACGCTGACACACCCTTCCTGCTGGCGCTTTTTCAGGCGGATTGATCGACCGCCTTCTCCCTGGCGTGTCAGGACAGCATCGGACAAAATTCTGATATTTTCACGCGAAAGTGATCAGGCGCTATTAGTTCCTGATTGGGACCATCTGCGGCCCGGTGCAACGATAAACTGGCGTAATCGCCCTGGGGGAGGGGGATATGAGCGCCTTCGCGGAAACAGGCGGACGATTTCGCCCGATGGGCCGTTTTCCGGTGGCCCGTTTCGCGGTGACCCATTTCGCGGTGACTCTGGCGGAGCGGGAGGGATTCGAACCCTCGAGGGGCTTGCGCCCCAACACGCTTTCCAGGCGTGCGCCTTAAACCGCTCGGCCACCGCTCCGCAAGTCACGCACGGGCGCTGCCCGTGTGAACTGGGGCGCACTATAGTGATTGTATTCGCGGACGCAAGGGGCAAGTCGGCGCAAAGATGCGCCTGATCCCATGGGTCCGCGGCAAAGGGGTTTCAGCCGGGGTGGATGCCCGTTCGGCACGGTTCGAACCCCCTGGATGAAAGGAATTAGCCATGCCTGATCAACCAGTTGAAAACCGCACCCGCCGTCGGGCCGTGCTTGCCGTGGTGGCGCTGATGGCCGCTTTGGTTCTGCTGGTGCTGCCATTGACGGGGGCCGGCGCGTCACCCATTCAGGACTGGCAGAAAGCGCTGGTCAAGACGATCACCGAGAAGCATGTTTATCCGCGCAGCGCCCTGCGCCGGGAACTGGAAGGCTCGGCACGGGTGCGGGTCACCATTGATCGCAGCGGCACCATCACGGGCTATGAGATCGTCAAGCCCACGGGCGAACCGGTGTTCGACAAGCTGATTCCCCGCCTGATGGACAGCTTCTCGCCGCTGCCCGCACCGCCGGACAGCCTGTCGGACAACAATCTCACCTTCGTTCTGCCGCTGAGCTGGAACCTGCAATAAAGCAGGCGTGAAAGCCACCGGGCACAAAAAAGGCCGCCGGATCACCCGACGGCCCCTTTTCATATGATCTGATGATCCGCTTACTGCACCAGCGCATTGATGCCGCTGGCCAGCGCAACGGCGGCAATAACGCTAACGCCGTTCAGGGCGCCTTCTTTCAATACGGTGGCGCGGTCCTTGAAGAAGTTGGTTACGTTGGTCATGGCACATCTCCTTGTGCGTGTTTACTGCCGCCGATCGCTTGTTTTGGCATGAGCGGCTGACGGCCTGTTCCGCTCTGTTGACACCGGAGATACGCTTCCCGACCCGATCCATGAAGGGGTTTTTTCGTCAAAGGAGCCATGCAAATAATGCATAGCAAAGACGTTTCCGGCCCAAAGACGGGGAATGGGTACAGCCCGGCAGCCCGTATTGGCAGCCCTGTCACGGGGTACCCGCCATGAAAAACCCCGCCACCGGATCACCGGGGCGGGGCCTTTTGATTGGCGATATCACGCTGGGCGGTTCAGCCGTTCAGCTTGGGCGCCAGCAACTGATTCACCAGTTTGGGGTTGGCCTTGCCGCCGGTGGCCTTCATCACCTGACCGACGAAAAAGCCCATCAGCTTGGTCTTGCCGTCCCGGTACTGGGCCAATTGATCCGGGTTATCCGCCAGCACCTGATCAATGATGCCTTCAAGCTCGCCCGTGTCGGACATCTGTTTCAGGCCCTTTTCCTCCACAATGGCATTGGGGTCCTGGCCGGTCTCGAACATGATCTCGAACACGTCCTTGGCGATGCGGCCTGAAATGGTGCCGTCTTCCACCAGTGCCAGAAGGGCCGCGCCCTGGGTGGGGGTCACGGGCGATTCGCCGATCCCCTTGCCCGATTTGTTCAGGGCGCCGAAAAAGTCCGACGTGACCCAGTTGGCCGCCTTGCCCGCCAGCTTGGCGGGGCTGCTGCCCGTGGCCTGCACCAGTGCCGCCAGCAGGTCTTCAAAGAAATGGCTGTGTTCCTTTTCCGCCACCAGCACGCCGGCATTATAGTCGCTCAGCCCCAGATCCTTGACGAAGCGGGCTTTCTTGGCATCCGGCAGTTCCGGCAGGCTGTCTTCCGCGTCCCGGATGAAGGCGTCGTCAAAGGTGACGGGCAGCAGGTCCGGGTCGGGGAAATAGCGATAGTCGTGCGCTTCTTCCTTGGACCGCATGGATCGGGTTTCCCCCTTGACCGGATCGAACAGCCGGGTTTCCTGATCCACGCTGCCGCCCGCCTCGATAATGTCCACCTGGCGCTGGGCCTCCACCTCGATCGCCTGACGCACGAATCGCACGGAATTCACGTTCTTGATCTCGCAGCGGGTGCCCAGCCCTTCGCCGGGGCGGCGCACGGACACGTTCACGTCCGCCCGCATGGAGCCCTGCTCCATATTGCCGTCGCAGGTGCCGATATAGCGCAGAATGGTGCGCAGCTTGGTGAGATAGGCGCCCGCTTCCTCCGGCGAGGTCATGTCCGGCTTGGACACGATCTCCATCAGCGCCACGCCGGAGCGGTTCAGGTCCACATAAGTGTATTGCGGGTGCTGATCATGCATGGATTTGCCCGCGTCCTGCTCCAGATGGATGCGTTCGATCCCCACCTGTCGGACCAAGCCTTCACCCATGTCCAGCGCGACCACGCCCTCCCCCACAACGGGGTGGGAAAACTGGCTGATCTGGTAGCCCTGCGGCAGGTCCGCATAAAAATAATTCTTGCGGTCGAACTTGGAATAGCGGTTGATCCGCGCCTTCAGGGCCAGCCCCGTGCGCACCGCCTGCCGGATGCATTCCCGGTTCACGGTGGGCAACATGCCGGGCATGGCGGCATCCACCAGGCTCACATTGTCATTGGGCTCGGCGCCGAACTGGGTGGACGCGCCGGAAAACAGCTTGGCGTTGGAGATCACCTGAGCGTGCACCTCCATGCCGATCACCACTTCGAAATCGCCGGTGGCGCCCTGAATCAGATAGGTCATTGGGCATCCTCCCACCAGATGGTCGGCTCTGCCTTGAAGGCGGCGGCCTCCTCCAGCACACCGGAAACCGTGAACACGGCGTCTTCCCCCCATGTGGGGCCAAGCACCTGAAGGCCCAGCGGCAGGCCGTTCTTGTCCAGCCCCGCGGCCACGCTGGCGCCCGGAATCCCCGCAAGCGAGGCGGGCACGGTGAACACGTCATTGAGATACATGGCCACCGGGTCGTCGCTCTTCTCGCCGGGGGCAAAGGCGGCGCTGGGCGCGGTGGGGGTCAGGATCGCATCCACCTCCTCGAACGCCCGGTGGAAATCCCCGGCGATGAGCTGGCGCACCTTCTGAGCTTTCAGATAATAGGCATCATAATAGCCCGCCGAAAGCACATAGGTGCCGATCATCAGGCGGCGCTGCACCTCTTCGCCGAAACCGGCGGCGCGGGTGGCTTCATACATGTCCACCAGGCTGCCGCCTTCCGGCACTTCGCGCAGGCCATAGCGCACGCCGTCATAGCGCGCCAGATTGGACGATGCCTCCGCGGGCGCGATGATATAATAGGCGGGCAGGGCATATTTGGTGTGGGGCAGATTGATATCCACCACTTTGGCGCCCGCCTGCTTCAGCCAGTCGATCCCCTGATGCCACAGCGTTTCGATCTCGGCGGGCATGTCCGCCAGGTGATATTCCTGGGGAATGCCGATGGTCTTGCCGCGAATGTCACCGGTCAGCGCCGCTTCGAAATCGGGCACGTCCTTTTGTACGGAGGTGCTGTCCTTCGGGTCATAGCCCGCCATGGCGCCCAGCATGATCGCCCCGTCCCGCACCGAGCGGGTGATGGTGCCCGCCTGATCCAGCGAGCTGGCAAACGCCACCATGCCATAGCGGCTGCACCGGCCATAGGTGGGCTTGATGCCGAAGGTGCCGGTGAAGCTGGCGGGCTGACGGATTGACCCGCCGGTGTCGGACGCCGTGGCCCCCATGGCGGCAAAGCCGGACACGCTGGCCACGGACCCGCCGCTGGACCCGCCGGGCACCGTATCCACCGTGCCCCGGCGCCAGGGGTTTTTCACCGGGCCGTAATAGCTGGTCTCGTTGGATGAGCCCATGGCGAATTCATCCATGTTCAGCTTGCCCAGCATCACCGCGCCCGCATCCCACAACTTCTGTGTCACGGTGGATTCATAGGGCGGCTCGAACCCGTCCAGAATATGGCTGCACGCGGTGGTGTGCACGCCCTCGGTGGCGAACAAGTCCTTCACCCCGATGGGAATGCCCGCCATGGCGCCCGCATCACCCGCCTTGATCGCCTTGTCCGCCGCCTCGGCCTGGGCGCGGGCCTTGTCCGGCGTGGCGACGATATAGGCATTCAGGGGCGCGGCCTTTTCCACCGCCGCGATATGGGCATCCGCCAGTTCCACGGCGGTAAAGCGGCCCTTTTTCAGACCATCACGGGCTTCGGCAATGGTCAGCCGTGTCAGATCACTGTCCATGGGTGCGGTCCTATTCGATTACTTTAGGAACGGCGAAGAAGCCGTAATCGCTGGCGGGCGCGTTCTTCAGAACGTCTGCCGCCTTGCCACCATCGGTCACGATATCGTCCCGCCAGACAAGCTCGGCATTGACCGGGCTGGTCATGGGCTCCACCTCATCGGTGTTCACTTCGCCCAGTTGCTCCACCCAGTCGAGAATGTTGTTCAATTCCCCGGCCAGCCCGTCCAGCCGGTCTTCCGGCACGCGAATCCGCGCCAATTGGGCGATCTTCCTGACCGTATCCCTGTCGATATCCGACATAGTGCTACCCTTGGCAAATCGCTTCGAAAGTCCGGCGCCGACCCGCCGCGCCGGTATGAAAAGACGGCCATTGCCCCTTCCATGAAAAAAGGGCACAGCCCGCATCGGCGCGCAACTTAGCGACTTGACCGCAGGGGGGCAAGCCACGATTGAGGGCACACGCCAGCCCCCGAACGGCTTTTGCCAAGCGGGGCCAAACAGCCTATCATGATGCCAAACCCAATCAGGAGAGATATCCGTGCAAATACTGAAAGGGCGATACAGCCGCCTGCTGCTGGGCGGGGGCGCCGTCATCATTGTGGCGGCGGTTCTGACGCTGATCTACGGCCTGTACAAATGGCAGGAAAGCGTGGACACGCTGGGCGTCGGATACCGCCATGCCGAGGATCTGACCATCACGGAGGACATGACCGTGGAGGAGCGCAAGCAGGCGTTCTTCGACTTCATGCGCCCCATCGTGAAGGCTGAAAACCGGCGCATCAGCGCACTGCGGGACCGGTTGCAGGCAGCCCGGCAGGACAAGACTCCCCCCGCCTGGGTGGCCGATGTGGCCGAAAACTACGGTGTGGACTGGTCCGGCGAGGGCCGGGAGAGCGAATGGCGCGCCCTGCTGCGCCGGGTGGACACGGTACCGCTGCCCCTCGTGCTGGCCCAGGCGGCCAACGAATCGAGCTGGGGCCGGTCCCGTTTCGCCCGAAAGGGCAACAATTTCTTCGGCCAGTGGTGCTTTTCCAAGGGCTGCGGGATCGTTCCCAAGCGCCGCAGTGCCGGCAAGAATCATGAAGTGGCGAGCTTTGACACCGTGAACGCGGCGGTGCGCGCCTATCTGCACAATATCAACACCTCCGGCGCCTATGGCGGGCTGCGAGACATCCGCTACACCGCGCGCCAGCAGGCGCGGAAACCGAAGGCCGAAGCCCTGGCCGCCGGGCTGACCCGCTATAGCGAGCGGGGCGCGGCCTATGTATCCGAAATCCGCGCCATGATCCGGGTCAACACGCCGCTGATGATGCAGAGCCAGACAGCCGAATGACCTCGACGCGGCCCGACAAGCGTGTGGATGTGGCCATTGCGGGCGGCGGCCATAACGGCCTGGTCGCCGCCTTTTATCTGGCCCGCGCCGGGCTGTCCGTCCATCTGGTGGAAGCGCGCCCGGTGCTGGGCGGCGCGGCGGTCACACAGGAATTTCACCCCGGTTTCCGCAACTCGCTGGCCAGCTATACGGTCAGCCTGCTGCATCCGCGCGTCATCCGGGACATGGACCTGCCCCGTCATGGCCTGACCATCAGGGAGCGCCCGCAGGATAATATGCTGCTGTCACCCGATGGCGGTGTGCTTCATGTGCCTTCCGACAGGGCGGCATTCCAGCGGGAAGTGGCAAAAATCTGCCCGGACGACGCGGCAACCCTTCCCGCTTATGACGCATGGCTGACCGAGGCGGCGGACGTGCTGCGCGCGCTGGCCCTGGCACCGCCGCCCGATACCGGCGGCGACCTGCTCGCCATGCTGCGCGCCGGGCGCCTGGCCCGGCAGTTGTGGACCCTGCCGCCCCGAACACAATCCGCCCTGTTGCAGCTTTTCACCGCCAGCGCGGCGGAGGTGCTGGACCAGTGGTTCCGCCATGACCGGGTCAAGGCGCTGTTTGCCTTTGACAGCGTGGTGGGCAGCTTCACCACACCGGAAGCGCCGGGGTCCGCCTATGTGCTGCTGCATCACTGCTTCGGCGAAGTGAACGGCAAGCGCGGCGCATGGGGCCACGCCATGGGGGGCATGGGCGCCATCACACAGGCCATGGCCCGCGCCGCCGGGGAAGCGGGCGCCGTGCTGGAAACCGGGGCGCCCGTGGCCCGGATACGGGTGCAGAAAGGCCGCGCGGACGGGCTGGAACTGACGGACGGGCGCACCATTCAGGCCCGCCATGTGCTCGCCGCCCTTGGCCCCAAGCCCCTGTTCACCCGGTTGATGGATGAAAAAGACGTACCGGGCGACTTTCTGGCGGCCATGCGGCGTTTCAAGACCGAGTCCGCCTCGCTTCGGATCAATCTGGCCCTTGACCGTCTGCCCGATTTCACCGCCGCAAAGGGGCCTGGACCGCATCTGACCGGCGGCATCATTGTGGGTGGCGGCATGGACTATCTGCACAATGCCCATGAAAGCGCGCGGCGGCATGGCTGGTCAAAGGCGCCGGTGGTGGAAATGCTGATTCCCTCCACGCTGGACCCGTCGCTGGCCCCTGAAGGCAAGCATGTGGCCAGCCTGTTCTGCCAGCATTTCCGCTATGACCTGCCGGAAGGCCACTGGGACGACTTCCGCGATCAGGCGGCGGATCACGCCATTGATACGGTGGCGGCCCATGCGCCGGAACTGCGGGACAGCATATTGGCCCGGCAGGTGCTGTCGCCGCTGGATCTGGAACGCACGCTGGGCCTGGCCGGTGGGGACATCTTCCACGGCGCCCTGACCCTGAACCAGTTGTTCGCCGCCCGCCCGGCGCTGGGGGCGGCGCGCTATCGTATGCCGGTCGCCGGGTTGTATCTGGGCGCTTCCGGGGCGCATCCGGGCGGCGGGGTCAGCGGTCTGCCGGGTCACAATGCCGCCCATGCCCTGTTGCAGGACCGCCGCCTGTTGCCGTTCTGAGCGAAACAGACGGGCGCGGGATCAGGGGCGGAGACGCCGGACCTCCCCCCGCCGCCGCCATCACAAAGCGGTGAGAAGCGCGAGATTCCGCCAATACCGGCATGTTGCGGGGTTGTATGACCGGCTATTCGCCCCAAGATTTGTTATGGAATTTTTAACGATTATAAAGGGAGGCATATTCATGCAACGCCTGACACCAACGCTGGTGACTCGCACTTTGGCCGGACTCGTCGCGCTCTTCGGTGCCGGAACCGCCGCCATGGCGGAAGATCGGGATGAAGGGCTGTATCTGTCCGGCTTTGGCGGCCTGTCCTTCCAGTCGGACCAGACCAGCACCCTGGCCGGGGATGTTACCATCGGGCAGCGGCTGGATGCGGATTTCAAGACCGGCTTCGTAGTTGGCGGCGCCGTGGGCTATCGGATGCCGGAACGGTTTGACGGGTTGCGGCTGGAACTGGAAGTGAGCTACCGGGAAAACAGCCTGGACGATGTGCGCGCCGTGGAGCTGCCCGTGACCGGCGTTTCCGGTGACAACAGCTCGCTCGGCGTCCTCGTGAACGCCATTTATGACTTCGAGCATGTTTCGGATTCCTTCACGCCTTATGTGGGGCTCGGCGCGGGGCTCGGCGGCGTGGAATCCGATGCCATCCTGCAAGACGGCACCGCCACCACCCCCTTTGGCGGTACCACGAAAACCGAGTTCCTCTGGCAGGCTATTGGCGGGGTCAGCGTGCCGGTCAGCGACCGTTTCGAATGGTTCGTGGAAGGCCGCTTCTATGACGCACCGGGGGTCGATTTCGACCTGGCGGGCGGTGGCCGCTTCAACAGCGAATTCAGCACCTGGCAAACCCAGACCGGGCTGCGCTTCAGCTTCTGATCCAGGGGGTGCCGCCAATACCCCTCCCCCATGGCGCACCCAAGGACAGCCCGGAACAGGGAAACCGGATTCGGGCCGGTTGCGAGAGCGCGCCGGCCCGGATTCCACCTCGAAGTGATGACATTGGGCTGAAAACCACCCAATGCGTGTTATTTTGCACGCATAAATGATTATTTTACGGAAATATGCAATCGATTGCACCAATTTACTTGCAATCGATTGCAGATATGCATATGCAAGACCTGCTGGCGATTTTCTGGGGTCGCCAGTCAGGGAGGGGTTCCAGCCGATCATATTTAATGGTCAACCAGCCACTGATGCCCTTGAAACGGCACGGTATCAGAGCTGCACGTGATCGGCCCGCCCTCCCTCATTTTGTTTTTTGGGGAGGAAGAAAAGCCATGAAAACGCATCTTGACCTGAAATCCCGGTTGCTTTCGGCAACCGCGGTAACGGCGCTTCTGACTGTGCCCGCCATGGCACAGGATGGGCAGAACACTGCCGACGACAGCAGTGATTCCATCGCGCTTGAAGAAGTGGTGGTACTGGGCACGCCCGGCGGTGCCGGTATGCGCAAGCAGGAAGCCAGCTTCGCCATCACCACCATGAACGCCGCTGACATTCAGCAGTTCGCGCCCAAATCCACGGCCGATCTGATGAAGGGCATTCCCGGCGTATGGGCGGAAAGCTCCGGCGGTGTGGCGGGTGCCAACATCGACGTGCGCGGCCTGCCCGGTGGCGGGGACGCGCCCTTTGTAACCATGTCCATCAATGGGGCGCCGATCTACGGCACGGAAATGCTGTCCTTCTTCGAGCAGAGCTCGATCTTCCGTATCGATGAGACGATCGCATCCTCCGAAGGTCTGCGGGGCGGCCCGAACGCCGTGTTCTCCAACGGGGAGCCGGGCGTGACCATGAACTTCAACCTGAAAAAGGGTGGCGAGGAAACCGAAGGCCGGGTGAAATACACCACGTCGGACTATGACCTGCAAAGGGTGGATGCCGTGCTGAGCGGCAAGCTCGATGAAGGCCTGTATTACATGGTCGGCGGCTATGTGAAGTCCTCGCCCGGTGTTCGGGACACGGAATTCAATGCCGAGGAAGGCAACCAGTTCACGGCGCAACTGACCAAGGTGTTCGACAATGGTGAAATCAGCGCCTTCACGCGGATCACCGACGATCACGGCCAATGGGTTCTGCCGATGGCGCTGAACACCGGCAATGATCTGGGCACCTTTGCCCAGCTTGGCAATGCCACGCGCTTCCGCGAGCTTCAGGTCAACGCCAATGGCGACACCGAAACCTTCGACTTCGCCGATGGTCGTGGCTGGGATGGCAGCGTCAGCGGCCTGAAGGCTGAATTTGACCTGGGTGACGGCTGGACCGTGCGGGACAACATGTCCTTCACCAAGGGCGATGCGGACACCTTCGGCTTCGTACCGGATGGCAACCCCATTCGTGTCAGCGCGCTCGGCCAAAGCGATGTTCAGACCGTGGGCGGCACCAGCCTGAGCGGTGATGACTATATCCAGAACTATGGCCACTGGGTGGTTCAAAAGGATCTCGAATCCTTCACCAATGACCTGAGCCTGAACAAGGTGATCGGCGATCACGATGTCACCTTCGGTTATTATCAGGCCACCTGGTCTTCCGACGACTTCTGGACCATCGGCAACTTCATCCCGGTTCACAATGTGCAGAACGGCGACCAGATCGCCAATCTGGACTGTGCCGCCACGCAGGCTGCCGGGTCCAATTCCGGGTGCTGGGCGTTCGGCATCGAATCCGCCGGTGATGCCACCGTGGATGCCTTCTATGCCGCCGATAGCTGGCAGGTCACACCCGATCTGCGCTTCGACGTGGGTGTGCGCCGTGAGTGGATCGATCTGGAATATGTGCTGGACAGCGGCCCAGGCTTCCCGGACGGCACCCGCGACATGGATGTGTCCCTCAATGACAGCGAATGGGCCTTCACCGCAGCCGTCAATTATGACTTCAACGAGGACACGGGTGTGTTCGCCCGCTTCTCCGACGGCTTCCTGTTCCCGCACTTCGACGATATCCGCGAAGGCAATCTGAACACCAATGGCATTGAGCAGTGGGAAGCCGGGGTGAAGCACTCCGCAACCTATTACAGCATCTTTGCCACGGCCTATTACACGCAGCAGGATTCCTTTGAGAGCACGGTGGGTGGCGAACGTCCGAACACCGCTTTCAAGACCGAATCGCTGGGTGTGGAGATCGATGCCTCCATCAATTATGAAGGCTTCAATCTGCGCGGTATCGGCACCATCCAGGATGCCGAGATCGACGAATCCGACAATCCGGCAGAGGTGGGCAACACGGTTCTGCGCCAGCCCGACTGGCAGTTCCGCCTGTCGCCCAGCTATGAGTTCGAGATCGGTGATTCCATCGCCACCATCTATGCCGCAGCGCATTTTGTGGGCGACCGCTTCTCCAGCAACGCCAACCAGGTGAAACTGGAAAGCTACACCAAGATCGATGCGGGCGTTTCGCTGAACACCGGCTCCGGCCTGTTCTTCCGCATTCACGCGGACAACCTGAACGACTCGCAGGGCCTGACCGAGGGTGACCCCCGCAATCCGCTGGCACCCAATGGTCGTCCGATCTTCGGCCAGAACTTCCGGTTCTCCGTAGGCTACGACTTCTAATAGCCGTACCGGACATCAACACCATCGGGGCCGGTTCCGCCGGCCCCGACAGATGGCCGCACAGCTTCTCCCCCAAGGAGAGAGACCGGGGTTGCCCAATGACATCCGTACTCGGTCATCGGAACACCCCGGTCACCTCTCTGCTTTAAGCGCGGCCAGCCGACCGGCAAGGCTCCAGCAAGGTAGGGACGCCATCATGCAAAGCATCGCCCATTCGACCACGCGACCGGCTTCCACCCTGTGGCGAACCGGCCTGATCGCGCTCGCGGCCCTTGGCGCCGCCACCGGCGTGACCGCCGATGAAACGCCGCCAGGCCAGGCGGGCTCCCCCACGAACGTGCTTGATTTTTCCCAGGCCGAGGGCCGCACGCTGAACCGGTTCATTCGCGCCGATGGCGTGGCGGCGCACATATCCGTGCGCCCGGTACCAAGCCCGCGCCTTGTGGTGGCATTTCCCGCGGGCAACAGCGGCGCGGCCCTGTTCTTTCAGGCGCAGCCATCCGCCCCCGATTTTGAGGCCCCACGGGATGTCACCCCCGTGCGGACCACCCGAAACGGCACCGAAATGAGCGGCGTACGCTTTCACCTGCGCGCCGACACGCCCCGGCTGGCGCTCACACGCGGCGACGCGGGCAGCATCCGCTTCCTGCGCGGCGCGGTGGACCCCGACCGCCTGCCCGCTCGCCCGGACCTTGAGCCGGTCATGGACGGCCAGAGCCTGACCTTCACCCGCACCCGGCCCGACGGGGAAAGCCGCTACAGCCTGAAGGTCACCTTGAAGCAGGGCACCATCAAGGCCGGAGAAAACGCCATCACGTTCGAAGCCGATGCAAGCGGCACGCTGGACATGGACATCACCGCCCTGACCGGCGACACGCCCTTGTCCGGGCTGGACCGGGCGGCTCTTTTGAGCGACGGCGCCGGGCCGGACACGGACCAGCGCAACGCGCTCGCCTTTCTCACCTATCAGGAAAAGATGCTGGCCGGGTCCTGGCGTTTTCTGACCTATTTCGGGCGCGATACCCTGCTGTCCGCCCGGCTTCTGACGCCGGTTCTCACGCCCCGCGCCGCCAGCGTGGCGCTGCATTCGGTGCTGGCCCGGCTGAGCCCCGCGGGCGGCGTTGCCCATGAGGAGGAAATCGGTGAGCTGGCCGTCTATCGCAACATGGCCGAAACGGGCGAAGCCAGCGCGGCGCCGGTCTATGACTATGACATGGTGGACGACAATCTGATGCTGGCGCCGCTGGTGGCGGCCTATCTGGACCGCTTCGGCCCGGCGCGGATCGAGGGCATGTTGGCAAAAACCCTGCCGGATGGCCGCAGTGCCGGCGCGGCGCTGATGGACAATCTGGCCCTGGTGACAGGGCAGGCCGCCGCCTTTGCCGATCACCCCGGCGCCGCCAATCTGGTATCCATAAGGGACGGACTGCAAGACGGCAACTGGCGGGACAGCGAAGAGGGGCTGGCCGGTGGCCGCATCCCCTATGATGTGAACGCGGTGCTGATGCCCGCCGCCCTCAGGGCCACGGCCACGCTGATGCGGGCGGGGCTGGTATCCCCGTCGGTACACCTGCCTGCCGCCGAGCGGGTGGCGGCCATGGCCACTATCTGGCAACGGCGGGCGCCATCCTTCTTCACCATAGAGCGGACGCCCGCGCAAACCCGGCAGGCGGTGGAAAGCCTGACCACGGCGCGCGACCTGCCCGCGATCAGCAAGCGGATCGATGACCCCGTTCGCTTTCCCGCCGTGGCGCTGGCGGGGGATGGCACCCCGATCCCCGTCATGCATTCCGACGTGGGCTATGACCTGCTGTTTTCCGAGCCCGATACCCGGCGCCTTGGGCACCTGCTGAACGTGATCGTGCAGCCCTTCCCGCTGGGGCTTGCCACGGATGTGGGGGTTCTGTCCGCCAATCCGGCCTTTGCGAACGAAAAGGTGCGGGCGCTGGTCACCAGAAACCATTATCACGGCACCACCATCTGGTCCTGGCAACAGGCGATGATCATTGCAGGTCTTGACCGCCAGCTTGCCCGCTCGGACGTGCCGGAGGGCCTGAAATCCCGCATGGCTGACGCGCGCGACCAGATCATGGCCACCGTTCGCCGCAGCCGGGCGCTGCTCAATTCCGAACTGTGGACATGGTCGGTACAGGGTGGGTCGGTACAGGATGGGTCGGTACAGGATGGCCGTTATGTCCCAAGCCCCTTCGGCCAGGGCGCCGACCATCTGACCGAATCCAACCCGGTCCAGCTATGGAGCACGGTTTTCCTGGGCGTCGCGGACGGCCAGCACCGCCAGGTTCCGGCACTGAACGGGAACAACCCCTAAGCGCGCATCCAAAGCGACCCTACACGCACCCGCGCAAACACAAACCTATCCGACGAGCGCGCAGCGCCAGGTGTGAGCGGTAAACAAATCGCTCCACCCGCACCGGCCTTGCCTCTACCGGCGCTGCCCACGGCAGCGCCGGAGGCCACGACCGTGGCCCGCCGCCCATGCGGCGCCCTCGCGGAGCCGGGCGCGTAGCGCTAGGGCGTGAGCGGTAAATAAAGCCCCCGCCCTTAAAAGGCCGCGCCCACGCGCAGGAACACCTGCCGCCCCACCGGGGCCAGCGGCGTTTCCAGAAAGGCTTGCTCGTCCAGCGCCTGTCCCACAAGTTCCACGGTCACGGCGTCGTTCGCTCGATAGGCAAGGCGCAGGTCCACACGCAGATTATCGGGCACGTCAAAGGTGGTGAAGGTGCCGGGCGGCGTGGTGAAGAAATTGCGGGTGGTGGTATAGCCGGATGTGTACTGCACCAGCGTATCGGCGCTGAAGCGGCCAAAATCGGCGCCCAGATCCACATTGACCGTGTGGTTGGACACCTCTTCCGCCGGCAGGACGGGCGTTCGGAAAACGCCGCCGTCATTCAGCGGAATATCGCTGCTGATATCCATCAGGGTGTAATTGATGTTCCAGCGGAACGCCCCGCTGCTGCCTTCCAGCGTGGCTTCCAGGCCATAGGCTTCGCTGTCGCCCACATTGCCCTGAAACAGCACGATATGGGGCGGCGCCACCACGGTGCGGGCATTGAAGGACTGCATATTATTGATGTCCTGAAAGAACGCCGCCAGCTTCAGCGTGGAGGACAACGGGGCAATCCGCCGATCATAATTGACCTCGTAATTCATCACACGGGAAAAGTCCGTGTTCGGGTCACCGCCGATGAAAACCGCCCCGCCGAACGGGCTTTGCCCCGCTGGCAGGACAAAGCCGAACTCGGTCAGGCTGGGAATGTCGATGCCCCGTGCCGCGGTCAGGCGGATGGTGTCCGCCTCGCTCGGCTTCCAGACCAGGCCGGCATTGAAGGCCAGCGCGTCAAAGCCGGTATCGAAGTCCGCATTGGTCAGCGGAAAACCGGCGGGCAGGCCACCACTGCGGGACAGGGACAGATCGTCATACCGCACCGTGGTGGACAGGCTGAGCGCCTGCGATATCTTCCAGTCCCAAAGCGCGGAAACGGAGGCGATCTCGTATTTCACGTCGCCGCCGCCATCCAGCGCAAAGGTCTTGTCGCCGCTGAGGATTTGCAGGTCATTGTCCCGGTATTCGCCGAACAGGCGGATGGTGTGGCCCATGGCGGGCTGAAAGATATTGCTCAGTTGCAGCACATTGGTGTTGGACTGCGGGCTGAACCGGTTCAGCCCCCCGGTGGCCGGGTTGGGCTGGCCGAACACCGGATCAAGGCCGTTATGATAGGCATTCAGATTGATCAGGCCCCAATCCGTGTCGGCAATCAGGCGCCCGCGAAGGGTGTAGAAGTCCGCTTCGATCCGGGCATCCACCCGGATCGGCGAAAAGCCGTTGCGGTTGATGCTGGAATAGGAGCCGTCAAAGCCCAACTGCACATTGTCGCTCAGTTGATAGAACAGCTCGCCACTGACCTGTGACCGGCGCGGCTTGGTCTGCAACACATCCTGATTGAAGGGCAACAGGCGCCCCTGATCGAACTCATCCGCGCCGAACGCCCCGGCGGAAAGGCGCACGCCGAGCCGGTCCCCCAGCTTGAAGCTGCTAGAAAGGGACGCGGAAAGCTGATCCTGTGTGCCCGCCGTCACGTTCACATCGGTGCGTTCGTTATACAGCGGATTGTTGGTGACGATATTGATCACCCCGGAAACCGCGTTGAAGCCAAACAGCGCCGTGTTGGGGCCGCGCACCACCTCGATCTGCTGGATTTCGCCGATTTCCACCGGGATCAGTTCCCAGATCACCTGGCCGAACAGGTCCAGATAGACCTGCCGCCCGTTCAGCAGCACCAGCAGACGCTCCGACAAGGGCTGGTTGAAGCCACGGATCGCCACCTCGCTGCCCTGCTTGGCATATTCGCGCACCGACATGCCGGCATATCGGCGCAGAATCTGGGGAATGTCCTGTGCGCCGCTTCGGGCGATATCCTCCCGCGTGATGATCTCCATGCTCAGGGGCACGTCGCTCTGGCGCTGGGGCTTGCCATTGGCGGATACGGTAACCGGCTCCCCGAACAGCGACCGCATGGCCTCGTAATCCACCGCCTGGCCGAAAGAAGGTGCGCTGACCATGAGCGCGGCAACACATCCCGAAACAATCCTTCCGGTTTCACGAGTCATGGCGGGTCTCCTTTGTCATCACGCGTCAGATTTGTTCGACCAGCAGCAGGAAGCCGGACGAGAACTTGATGCCTTCCGTCAGCACCACCGCCCGATTGACCAGAATTTTCACCTTGGGCGTGGATTCGATCCCCACGGCACAGTGCCCGGCCCGCACGCAGGCCAGATCGGTGGACATGGACAGGATCATCCGGCCTTCCGTCGCGGCGGCAATGGCGCCGTGGTGGGCCTGTGTGCCCTGCGGGATCAGAACGATGCCGCCATCCGGCACATCACCGGCCTGTTCAAGGGGGGTCAGTTTCGGGACCAGCGTTGTATTGCCGGCGTCCATCCCGCCCGCCATGGCGGCGGCAATGGCATCCGCATCCGCCTGCGATGCGGGCGTGGCCGGGTCAAAGACAATATGGACAGGCTGTTCCCCGGCGGGCGGGGATTGCAGAAAGCTCACCGTGCGCACGGCGATCTTGATTTCGACCGAGGTGGTCTCGGCCAGGGCCGATGGCATCAGCAGGCCCATAAACAGCAGAAAACCGGCAAGAAAACGTGAGATCACAGCACCCTCCCGAAATGATCACAAAAGCGTGATATTTCGTGAGGATGGCACCAAACCTTTAAAGACCCCTTAACGCGGCCCGGTCATTTGGGCCCGTTCAACGGCCCCGGTCACATGGCGTGCGCTCACCCGTTCCTGATGGGCGCCAGGGTCTGGTCCATCGCCTGTTGCCAGCCTGCCAGCAATGCGGCGCGGCGATCCGGGTCCATGTCCGGGGTGAAGGCACTGTCCCGCACCCAGCCTTCCGCCGCCGCATCCAGATCGGCCCAGAGCCCGACCCCCACGCCCGCCGCAAGCGCGGCCCCAAGCGCAGTGGTCTCCAAACTGGCCGGGCGCTCCACCGGCACATTGCACACATCGGCCAGAAAGCGGGCGAACCAGCCATTGGCCGCCATGCCGCCATCGATCCGCACCACGGCGGGCGGGCGGGCGCCGTCCCGGCGCAAAGTGCCCAAAAGGTCCGCCGTCTGATAGGCCACCGATTCCAGCCCGGCGCGCACCATCTGGGCCCGGCCCGTATCGCGGGTGATGCCGGTGATCAGGCCGCGCGCCTCCGGCGCCCAGTGCGGCGCGCCCAGCCCGGTAAAGGCGGGTACCAGATAAACACCGCCCGTATCGGGGATGGAGGCGGCCACCGCTTCCGTTTCGGCGGCATCGGCCACAAAGCCCATTTCATCCCGGCACCATTGAACCACCGTGCCCGCATTGAAAATGCTGCCTTCCATCGCATAGGACACGCCCGCCGCGGTCTTGTAGGCCACGGTGGACAGCAGCCGGTTGCGGGAATAGACCAGCTCGGCGCCGGTGTTCTGCACCACGAAACAACCGGTGCCATAGGTGGATTTGACCATGCCGGGCCGAATACAGGCCTGGCCGATGCTGGCCGCCTGCTGATCGCCCACCAACCCGGCAATGGGCACGCCCGCGGCGGGCAGCCCCTCGGCCACATGGCCAACCGTTTCGGTGCAATCCACGATGCGCGGCAGCAGGGGCCGGGGTATGGCGAACAGGTCCAGCATTTCATCGGACCACTGAACAGTCTTGATATCCGCCAGCATGGTGCGGGAGGCATTGGTGGCATCAGTCACATGGGCGTGCCCGCCGGTAAGCCGGTACACCAGAAAGCTTTCCACCGTGCCGAACAGAAGCCTGCCCGCCTCCGCCCCGGCGCGCAGGCGGGGACCATCCGGGTCGTCCAGCAGCCATTTCAGCTTGGTGGCGGAAAAATAAGGGTCCAGCAGCAGACCGGTGCGGCGGTTCACCGTGGCGGCCACACCGTCCGACGCGGCCAGATCCTCGCACGCGGCGGCGGTGCGCCGGTCCTGCCAGACAATGGCCCGGTGGCAGGGGGTGCCCGTCTCCCGGTCCCAGACCAGGGTGGTCTCCCGCTGATTGGTGATGCCAAGGGCCATCGGCTGGCGCCCGGCTTCGGCCATGCGGGCCACCACCTCCGCCATGACGGCCTGTGTGGCCTGCCATATCTCTTCCGGCTCGTGCTCCACCCAGCCATTGGCCGGATAATGCTGGCCAAGCGGGCGCTGGGCACTGGCAAGGATGCGGTGTTCATGATCAAACGCCAAAGCCCGCGTGCTGGTGGTGCCCTGGTCGATGGACAAAAGATAGCCGGTGTCGGTCATGAATCGGGCCTCCCTGCGATTTCGGACTGTTTGTGATCACGCCATGACTCGAACCCGGATAAAAGGGCACAGGCCGCCTGCATCAGCCCTTTCCCCGCAAAGGCGCGCTACCGTTCGCTGCCTCTGCCGTCCGGGCCGCGACCCAGTGCGACACGGCCTGACGCTGCGCCTCGTCGAGCCGCAGCCCCGTTTTGGTGCGATGCCAGAGAAAGGCATCGCCACTGGTGACCCATTCATGGGCCACGCCATGGGCCAGTTCCGCCGCATACACATCGGCGCCGAAGTGCTGGCCCAGATCTTCAAGCGTGGTGGCGTCGCTCAGCAGGGCGCGCACATCCGTGCCATAGTGATAGACAAGCCGCCGCGCCATCGCCGGGGGCACGAAGGGCCAGCGGGTGCCGATCTCGTCCAGCAGAGTGTCGGGCGCGGCCTCGCCGCCCGGCAGGGGCGGGGCCTTTTGCGTCCAGGCTGGCCCCATGCCGTCAAAGGCATCGGCCAGCTTGTCCACCGCCTGCTCCGACAGCCTGCGAAACGTAGTGAGCTTGCCACCAAACACATTCAGCAGGGGGGCCGCCCCATCGGGCGCATCCAGATCCAGCACATAGTCGCGGGTGACGGCGGAAACATCCTCGTCGCCATCGCCTTCGTCGAACAGCGGGCGCACCCCGGCATAGGTCCAGACCACATCCGCGCGCTGGATGGGCGCGCGGAAATAGCGGTTGGCGGCGGCCAGCAGATAAGCAATCTCGCCCTCCGTCGCCTCAGGGGTTTCCAGCGCGCCGTCATATTCGGATTCGGTGGTGCCGATCAGCGTATAATCCCGCTCATAGGGAATGGCGAAAATCACCCGGCCATCCGGGTTCTGGAACAGATAGGCGCTGTCATGATCGAACAGGCGCCGGGTGACGATATGGGTTCCCTTCACCAGCTTCAGGCTGGCGGTTCTGTTGGTGTGCACCACCTGCCCCAGCACCCGGCCCGCCCACGGCCCGGCGGCATTGACCACCGCGCGCGCCCGAACCGTGCCGGGGCCGGATGGCCCGGATGTTTCCAGAAGCCAGCCGCCTTCATGGCGGCGGGCGGCGGTAACCGCAGTATTGACCCGAATATCAGCGCCAAGGCGCTGTGCCGCGCGGGCATTGGCCACCACCAGGCGATTGTCCTGCACCCAGCAGTCCCAATAAGCGAAAGCCTGGCGGATGGCGGGATCGAGCGGCGCGGCCGCCGGGTCGATTTTCATGGACAGGCGACCGGAGCCGGGAATGCCCGTGCGCCCGCCCAGATGATCATAAAGGAACAGGCCCAGCCGGATCATCCAGCCGGGGCGGCCGCCCTTCAGCCGGGGCAGCACGAATCTGAGCGGCCAGACAATATGCGGCGCCGCCGCCAGCAGCACGTCCCGTTCCCGCAAGGCATGGCGCACGAGCGAAAATTCATAATGTTCGAGATAGCGCAAACCACCATGGATCAGCTTGGTGCTGGCGCTGGACGTGGCGCCGCCCAGATCGCCCTTTTCCAGCAGCATGACCGACAGCCCGCGCCCCGCCGCATCCCGCGCAATGCCCACGCCATTGATGCCGCCGCCAATCACCGCCAGGTCCACAACCGGGCCGTTGCCCTCACGGTCGTTCAGGCCGGACGGTTCCGGCTGTTCGGGCTGAAGTGTCATGCGTTTTCCCTTCCCAAGGACAGGCCCCACGAGGGGCAGGTCATTGGCTCATCTTGCATCAAGCACCCCTGACCCAAGCGCGACCGGGCCGTCTTCGGCTGGCAGGGCGCAGTTCGGCGGGCGCAGGGCGTGGCGGGGAATCAAACCGGCGCGCACCTCGAACTCCAGATCCACAATGGCGGCTTCCATGTCTTCGGGAACGCTTATGCTGGAATGCTGGTCGAACACCAGCGCGGCGCTGCCATCGCGTATGGTGAAAACATGCATACCGCCAGAAAAACGATCATTGCGAATGTCATCGAGCAGGGAAAACAGCAGCACTTCGGTTTTCTTCACCACGGATGCAAGGACGGTGCCCGGCGCTTCGCCGTTCTGGTTTTCGTCCACGCCGATCGCATACCCCCCCTGTTCCCGCGCCGCCCGGAAAACAGCCGGGCCGCCCGCGCCGGTGCCGTGCAGGATCACGTCCGCACCCCGCGCCAATAGCGCCTGCGCCCCGCGATAGGCCAGGGCGCGGTCATTGAAGGTTCCCAGAACCGAAACATCCACCTGGATATCCGGCGCCACATACCGGGCGCCAGACGCAAAGGCGCAAAACAGCGTGTGGATCACGGGCAACCGTCGCCCGCCGAGAAAGGCCACATGCCCTGTCTCGCTCTTGCGGGCCGCCAGCGCCCCCGCCAGAAAAGCAGGTTCCGCGAGGGAGATGTGATATCCCGCCGCATTGGGCAGGTCGGGCGCCTGCATGGAGATGAAATAAAAACGCCGATCAGGGTGGGCGGCATACAGGGCCGGGTCCAGCGGGTAACCCGATCCGAGAAAGATGATATGCCCATATCCCGCCTTCAACACATCCTGCAACAGGGCCTTCAGCGCTGCCGGCGTGCTCGCCTTCGGGGACCGGTTGACGATCTTGAGACCGTAAAGCGCCTCATATTCCGCTGCCATGTTGCGGAAAATACTTTCGAAACCACCATCGTCCCTGCGCTGTGAATTGGTCAGCATGACAATGCGGCCATTGGCGCTCCGGGATTCCTGCGATGTCTGCGGCTCCCGGCCAGAGCCGGGGGGCGCCCACAGCAACAGGAGGGCACCGATCAGACCCGCCAGCATGGTCCACGCCCCGCCGCGCAGGCTCACCACCCGCGCCCGACACCGCCGGGGCGCCCCGCCTTGCCGTTTGGCCTTTTCATGCACCCCTGCTGCAATATGAGTCCCCGCCATGAGCCGGTTACCAGCCTCTCCACAATTTCGATCATGTTGCGAACTCTGCCACCGTTTGTCAAAGTGCGGTAATTGATACAAAGGGATACACGCATACCGTGTCTACGCACCGGATGACAAAAAAGCGCCTCCCGGCCTTCAATCTTCCGGGCCACTGGTCGGTTCGGCGATCCCTTTTGCTTGCGCTCAGCGCGCTGGGTCTGTTGACGGTGATCGCGGTGTACGCGGCGGTGATGAGCACATTGCGCACCGCAACCGTTCTGGACCGCGTGGAGCACCGCGCCCTGCCAACGCTTGAAGTGGCCGCCAGCATCGCCAGCGACAGTGTTCGGCTGGAAACGCTTGCATTGCGCCTGTCCGCGACGGAAACCATTTATGAAATGCAGGCGCTTCAGATGGAAGCCACGCGCCTTTATGCCACCCTGAAAAAGTCCATCGGCGAACTGGAAAAAACGATGGACAGCGCCGTGGCGCCCGAAGCGGAAACCATCGACTCCCTGCGCACCCAGCTTGAGAATAGCGCCGCCGCATTCGAAGAAAACCTGCTGCAAATGCGGGCACTGACGGCGCGGAAGCTGCAATTGAGCAAGACCCTTCGCCGGATGGCCGCCGCCCGTGCCGATCTGCGCGACCGCGAAAACGGCACGCCCGGCCCGCACACAGCCGCCATTGGTCGGATCGTGGCAGCTTATGACACGGCGCTGGCGGATGCGAATGTGGCCCGCGCGGGCGTTATCGGCACGCATTTCCGGGCGGCCCGCGCCCTGCTCGACTCGCTGGACGGCGACACCGTGGCGGCACTTGCCGGGCCAATCGACGAATTCCGGTCGCTGCTTGTGGCGCCGGGCGGGTTCTACCCGGAAAAGCTCGACCGGTTGCGCACCGAACTGACCCTGAAGCGCGCCATTGACCGACGCTTGCGGGACAGCCGTGCCATTGCCGCCGCCACCGCCGACATGGCCGCCCGCACCAGTGATCGCATTCGCAGCGATGCCAACAGCACCGCCAGCGATGCCCAGCGCATGACCATTTTCGTTGTCGCCATGGGGGGTGTGGCCGGGTTGCTGATCCTGCTTGTCTTCACACTGGTGCGCCGCCGGATTTTGGCGCGGCTGGCACGGCTGCACCGGTCGGTGAAGGCCCAGGCCCAGGGGCACGATGTGCCGGTTGACACCGACGGCCATGACGAACTCGCGGAAATGGCACAGGATTTCCGCTATTTTCTCCATGCCATTCATGACCGGGAAGAAGCCCTGGTCGAAGCCCGCGACAAGGCGGAGGAGGCGGATCGCGCCAAATCCCTTTTCCTGGCCTCCATGAGCCATGAAATCCGCACGCCGATGAACGCCATCATCGGCATGAGCCATCTGACCCTGAAAACCCGGCTGGACAGCCAGCAGCGGGATTATGTGAACAAGATTCAGGTCTCGGCCAGGGCATTACTCGGCATCATCAATGACATACTCGATTTTTCCAAGATCGAGGCGGGCAAGATGACCGTGGATCACGCCCCCTTCCACACCGATACTGTGATCGACCATCTGGCCAATGTGGTCAGCTATGCGGCCAGTGAAAAGGGGCTGGAATTCGTGCTGGACGTGGCCCCCGATTTCCCCCCGCGGCTGGTGGGGGATGCCGCGCGCATGGGGCAATTGCTGATCAATCTGGCCAATAATGCCGTGAAATTCACCGAGCAGGGCACGGTGATCGTGGCGCTGGACAGCCGCCCCCTGCCCGATGGCCGGGTGGAGATTATCGGCGCCATTCATGATACCGGCATCGGCATGACCAAAGACCAGATGGATCGTCTGTTCCAGTCTTTCCAGCAGGCGGACGGCTCCATCGGTCGCCGCTTCGGCGGCACCGGTCTCGGCCTGGCCATCAGCCGTCAGCTTGCCCGCCTGATGGATGGGGATGTCAGCGCCGAAAGCACGCCGGGCGAAGGCAGCACCTTCCGTTTCACCCTGGTGATGGACCGGGCCGACACCGACACGGGCACGATACGCCGTGGCCCCGACCCCGGCACGGGCACGGAGACGGAAGCGGGCGTCATGTCCGCCTTCCCCGGTGCGCACGTTCTTCTGGTGGAGGACAATGCGGTCAACCGGGAAATCGCCCAATCCTTCCTGGAAGCACTTGAGGTGCGCGTGACCACGGCCTGCGATGGCCGGGAGGCGATCGCGGCCCTGAAGGCAGACCGGTTCGACCTGGTGCTGATGGATGTGGAAATGCCCGGCATGGACGGCCTGAGCGCCACACGCGCCATCCGCGCCGATACCGAACTGGCGCCGGTCCCCATTGTGGCGCTCACCGCGCACAGCGTTCTGTCCCACCGGCAGGATCAGCGCGATGCGGGGATGGACGATCACCTCTCCAAGCCGTTCGAACCGGCGGATCTGGCCGCGCTGCTGTCGCGCTGGCTCTCTGACCATGAAGTCCGACGGCCAGAGCGAAACACGGCGGACGATGCCGCCCCGGCCACACCGGGCGGCGCCTTCGATCTTGCCGGGGCACTTTCGGCCACCGGCGACAGTCGGCGTCGACTCGCCGGTCTGAGTCAATCCTTTCTCGGCCAGTATGAAGGTTTCGCCAGCCGTTTGCGGGCCTGGGCCGCGTCAGGCGACCGGGAGACAATCCGCGCCGAGACACACTCCCTGCGCTCGGTTCTGCCATATCTGGGCGCCAATCAACTGGCCAGTCTCGCCGGGCGGATCGAAAACGGGCTGCGGACGGGCGTATCCCTTGCGGACCTTGAAGCGGACATTGACCATTTTTCAGCGGCCATGGAAGATCTTGTTACCAGCGTCGGGGACTGGTGCCATGAAGAAGCCGAAGCGGCCGCATCATCGCCAGAGGGCCTGGAAAACGAAAACGACGACGCGGACCTGCACAGCATGGCGGAGCGCGCGCGCGGCCTGCTGCGTCACGGCGATGCCGACGCCGAGACGGTGGTGCGCGCACTGGCCCGCCGGCTTGACGGGCAGGTGCCCGAAGCGCGGATCAGGCATCTGGTGACGGCCACCATGGATCTGGAAATCGAAGAGGCCCTCGCCACGCTGGACGAGATCATGCAAAGCGTCGCGGCCTGATCCGGGCCCGCCAGAAAGGCCGCTGTGGCCAGCGCCCCTCCACCGCATAGGCACCAAAACGGGCCTGCTCGAACGCCCGGTGAGCGCTCTGCTGTCGCCGGATAAAACAGGCACAGGCGGCATCCCGCGCGCCCTTGTCCACCGGGGTCAGCATGGCGGTGGCGGCATCCGCGCCCATGGCAAGGGCGCGGCCAATACCGTCACCCGCCAGGGGATCGCCAGCCCATAAAGCGTCGCCAATGGCACACCAGCCGGGCCCGCGGGCGCCGTCCGTCCAATAGGTTTGCGCCGGGGCGAGGCCCAGCGGCGTACGAGCCGCCCAGGCGGCATCCCCCGGCGGCGGGGGCAGCGCGTGGCGGCTGTCCCCAAGGCGGCCGATCATGCGCCCGCCATCGGGTGTGGCATGGGCATAGATCCAGCCATCGGGCGTGGCCGCCATATGCAAATAGGCCATGGGCGCGCTTCCCGGCGCCGCCGCCGACAGCAGGGCACGGTCGGCGATCAGACGGTCACCGTATTGACGAACAGGGCGGCGTGGCCCCGGCGCCACCGGCAGCGGAGCGCGGCCAGTGGCAAGCAGGGCATGGCGGGCTCTGAGCGGGGGTGCGTCAGCCGTCAGAAGAACACGCAGGCCGACCCCGCTGTCATCCGTCACCAGCGCCCGGACACGATCGCGCAGCAGCGTGACCCCGGCGGCTGACAGGGCCGCCTTCAACGCCCGGTCCAGCGCCTGTCGCCAGATCATGCGGCCATGACCGAAAGCGGCGGCCCAGTAATCCTGCGCCGCCATCTGCCCGCTGCCCCACTGGGTGCGCGTGCCAAGGCAGGCGGGGGCATCCGTCAGCGCGCCGGGGCCGAGCAGTTGGTCCAGTTGCTCCACCGCCCACGGGGTGAGGATTTCACAGCGCTGGTCATCCGCGGTTGCATTATCCACACCAAGAACATGCCATCCCGCCCGCGCCAGCAGAAGGGCTGCTGTCGCCCCCGCCGGGCCAAGACCTGTGACCACCGCATCAGCCAAGCGTGCCATTTTCCTGCCCTTGCATTTGCAAGTTGCCGTTTTCTTCTTTTGATTGTAAAGTTGTGCCGCTTGTGCGACCTGCATTATTAAGGACACGCGCCATGCCCGCCATCAAGCCCTTTTTTATCATAACGGCCCTGTTGCTCGCCGCGTGCGGCGATAACGGCGCCACGGACGGCCCGACCGGGCCTGCCGAACCCCTGTCCCAACAGACGGATGTGACCAGCCAGCCGCCCATTCCGGCCTGCAATGCCGGGGCTGCCACCTGGTCCGACTGGCAAACCAGGGCGGTCGATTACCTGTTGGAGCCCACCTATACCAAGGTGACGCCGCCCGTGCTTGATCGGGAAACGGTGATCGCGCGGGGCTACGGGCTTTATGAAGCCTTGCGCGCCTGCCCGGGGCAAACCGGGGCGGCGCCGCTGGCCCCGCTGTTCGACTTTACCAGGGCCCTGCACTGGATGGCCCTGACCGGCCCGCTGGACAAGGACACCCACGCACTGGGCTATCCCGTGAACGATCGGGACTATTTCTATGCCGCCCAGCCTTATGTGCAATTCCCCGATCTGGTGACCAGCCAGCCCATGCTGGAAGCGATGAGCGACCCCGAAACCTATTACAAGGCCATGGAAATGGTCGCGGACCATAACAAGACCCTGCCGGAATCGCGGAAATGGATTGCGCTGCCCTATCGCGGCCAGTTCGTCAAATCGCCCGACGGGGTCACCTATGGCCGTTTCCTGATCGTGGTGCCCAATGTGCCGGGGCCAAACGGATCGGGAATCATGGACCAGTGGGTGCTGTTCGGCATGTTGCTGCCGGAGGACGACAGCCGCCTGGTATCCTACAGCC
The DNA here is from genome assembly GCF_037658235.1 of Yunchengibacter salinarum. NCBI lineage: Bacteria > Pseudomonadati > Pseudomonadota > Alphaproteobacteria > Kordiimonadales > Kordiimonadaceae > Yunchengibacter > Yunchengibacter salinarum. The sequence continues at coordinate 143,741 of NZ_JBBJLN010000008.1, forward strand.
TGTCCATGGTCAGTGTGTGGCGGGCATCGGCGGATGCCACGGAAACAAAGACCCATATCGTGGATTTCATGCGCATGGAAGCCGATGACGGCAGCATCCAGATCATCCCCAACATGATGAATTACAGCGATGCCAGCGCCAATTGCTATGATTGCCACAAGGCGCCGGTGCTGGCCATCCACCCCGAAACGGTGTTCGATTTCGATTCGGCGGGAAGCCTGCAACCCCTGCCGGAAGACAAGGCATCCGCCATTTTGCAGCGCATCAACGGGCGGATTCCCAGCTATGGGCCGCCGCATTTTCCCTCCGGCCACGGCACGAAGATGGACACCCACGCCTATGGCCCGCCACTCGGCCCGGTGGGGGCCAGCCGCAGCGATGCCTTTCTTGACCGGTGCAGCGCGGAAAGCGGCATCAGCAGCGCTTCATACCCCGCAATACGCGATGCCATGGATTGCGCCATGTGCCACAACAATGCCGATGGCGGCCTGGGCAATCTGAACTATCTGGCGGCGGTGCCCAGCAACCGGGACAGCACCGCCTTTCAAAGCGGCACCAATTTCGTCGCCTCTTATGTCACCAAGGGCCTGATGCCGCCCTCGGCAGACCTGACCGCCAATGAACGGCAGGCCGTGGCCCAATGCCTGATGGACGAATATCTGAACCCGGTGGCGCAAAGCGGCCTTTTCCGGGACTGGCTGCTGGGCAAGACCGTTCCCCGTTAACTCGCCGCCACCCACGGCATGTCCCCATGATCCTTCCCCGTGATCCGCCCGGCCCGGATCTTCTTTTCCAAAGTCCAGGAGATGCACCATGACCCGCCGTTTCGAGATCGTTCCTTCCATCGGCATTTCCCGACTGGGTGACAGCCCGGACAGCTATATGATCGGCCCGGAAAAGGCGAACGCCCTTCCCCTGGAGCCGGATGGCACCACACCCGTGCGCACCTTCCGGGACGACAATGGCCGAATGCGCCGCCAGGCCGCACGCTTCCGCGTTTTCGTGTTCGACGACGCAAACCCGGACGGGCGCCCCGTGGACCTTGGCGCAGACGCCATCAAGGAAATCCGCTGGTCCGTCCATGTGGCCAATAAAAAGGCCATCTGGTACCAGTTCGACAATATTGTGGGTCGCGGCGGACACTATCCCGCGGATGCCAAAAAACGCAATCCGCAATGGAAAACCGACGCCCGGCGCATCAGGGCGATCATTGATCCGGGGCCACGCACGCTGACCGGGGCGGGCCAGAAGGTCTCGTTCGATGCCGCGAGCGCGCCCGGCGGCTACGCAGCGACCTTCCCGCCGGCGCTTCATCCGAAATCCGTCACCACCCTTGGCAACGCCCTGACAAAAGGCGCGGACGAGCTTCTGGTGCTGGGGGGCCATGGTTGTTCCGGTTCCGAAAAGACGCCGAAGATCAGCAGTTACGCCAATAATGACTATTGGTTCGACGACACATCCGACGGCACGGTGGATGCCGAAATCATCCTTGAAAGCGGGGAGACCCTTCAGGCACGCGGGGCATGGGTCATTGCGGCACCGCCCAAATATGCCCCGGAAATACCCAATGTAATCACACTTTACGATGTGATGACGGATGTGGCCGCGCGGGCCCTCGGCGCCTGGCCCGGTCTGTTTGACGATGGCGGGTTCAACCCGGCCTTCATGCCCGCCTTTGACCGGGACATTCAACCTATTCTCGCCGCCGCCGGGATGCAGGATTGGGTCGCCAAGGCACCCACCGGCACCGTGCCCCCGATCAAGGATGGCTATGTGGACCTGAGCGGCATCCCCGACAGCGCCCATCTCATGGTGATGGACCGGCTGGGCGACCCGGACCCGGCCTATAATGCGGATCGCCAGCGTATCTTCAATATTCTTCGCGCGGCGGACCAGCCGCAGCAGTTCCTGGCCGAGCGGCATTATGCCATGCCCATGCTGGCCGGAAATGATCCGTTCCAGAATGACGGCAAGGACGCCACCGAGCCTTTTGCCGTGCTGACGCCAACGCAGTATTCCATGCTCGGACAATGGGCGGCGGGCAAATTCACCGCCACCGGCCCAAAGGCCGGCGGCGCCGCCGCCGTGACGGAAGGCGTATTGCGCAACTGTGTGGGCGGGCCGTTCTGCCCCGGCATCGAAATGACCTGGATCAGCTTCAATGCCGGCATGTATGACGCCCCCTACCACATCAGGCGCGCCCCGGTGACCGCCCCGCTCTCTCTTGGCGGCGAACCGCAGGACGGCAGCCAGCCCGGCGACCTGACCAAGCGCATGGCGCTGCCCTGGCAGGCGGATTTCAACGAATGCTCGGTGCAGGAAATCGCGCTGGACAATGCGGGCGATCTTAGAAAGGCGCAGGTCCTGTGGTGGCCGGCACAGCGGCCTTACCGAGTGAATGTAACCACCGCTGAAGGGGGCACGGCGATCAAGCCCTGGTCGCGCGGCGTGTCCGACGATCTCGCCATGGTCACAGCCTGGGCCGGGCTCGGCTTCGTCACCAATAGCGACCCGGTTGTGCCCTTTTATCAGGAAACGGAGCGCACCCTGAAGGACGGAGACTGACAGCCCGGCCCCCTGGCTCAGTAATCAATCAGCCTTTGAAAGAAATCGGCCATCCGCGCGAATTCCCGCGCATAGGCGGATTGCAGCCGGGCAAAGGCGGCGTGGTCCACAGGGCGCCCCTGCATGGCGGCATCGCCCGCTTTTTCCAGCTCCGCGGCAAGGTCCCGCACACGATCCGCATTCAGGGACCGGCAAGCGCCGCGCACCTGATGCGCGTCATGAACCAGCGCGGCCCATCCGCCCTCCCCGTCCATCGGTGCCGTATCGGGCGCAAAAGCGGCGATTCGGGCGGCCCCGGCACCATGGGTTTCCAGAAACTCGGCCAATACCTCCTGCAAGGGGCCTTCAAGGCCATCGAACAGATCGATCAGCGGGCCGATCCGAACACCGATCGCCTCACCCTCCCGCACAAGGGCGGCCTGACCGGTGCCCCCTTCGGCCATCTTGATGGCATTCTTGCGCCTTTCCGCAAAACCGCCGGGGAACAGCCGGGTCAAGGTTTCCACCAGGCTGTCCGCCGTCACCGGCTTGGGGAGAAAGGCATCCATTCCAGCGCTTCGGCAGGTGGCACGCTCGGCGGCGGTATCCCGCCCGCTCATGCCGATAATGGGAAGGCGGGCAAGCGCCTTTTCCGCCCGAATGGCGCGGGCAAGGCCGGGGCCATCCAGATCAGCCATACTGAAATCGGTCAGCACCACATCCACCGCCGTACTGCCCACCCGGTCCAATGCCTGACGACCACTTTTGGCCAGAAGAACCCGACCAAGCGGCCGCAGCATGTCCACCAGGACACGGCGGGTCACGGGATCGTCCTCCACAAGCAGAATGGTCGCCTCATCGGGTCTCATTGCATACCCTTTTAGAGAGAGTCGCCTAACCTGAGATAGATTTTGCCTAAAATCTTACAGTTGGCAAGGGCATAAACCCGCTATTTTACCCTCAACCCGCCCCAACCCCCCGGAACCAACCCACCATATCGCAAAGCCAAGCAAAGCGCCTGCATTGGCCGCGCTCACCATCCACAAAAGAGGAATCACAAAACAGCCCGCCCCATAAACCCGGAGCAGACCAAAAAACGAAAAAACAACATGCCTGAAATGAAGATGGTGCACCCGATAGGATTCGAACCTATGGCCTCTGCCTTCGGAGGGCAGCGCTCTATCCAGCTGAGCTACGGGTGCGTCTCTGTGAGCGAGCGGACAATACTGATCGCCGGGGCGTGATGCAATAGGGTGAGAAAAAAAAGAGCGTCGGGGTCGATAAGCGGGCCAACCGCCCGCGCCGCGGTCTGCCCCACCACATGCCGGGCCACCTGATCATCGTCGTCTGAACACAGGCGTTCTGTAATCGCACTGTTTTGGGCCTGGGGCCTTGGCGCTGCCACGAAGCGCCGCGGCTGACGGCAGAGGGAAAGGTGGACCGGGGGCAGAACCGGCACAACCCGTATCGCAAAAATACGCGCTGGCAGTTAAAATTAATTAACTAAAATTTTTTCTAAAACTTGCTTCATCCTTGCGTCCGATGAGACCTTGTTGTCAGGGAACATGGCTGCTCCGCGTATGGGGTGGTTGCGGTCTGGTTCCGGTAAGTGGTCTGCGGGCAAAAACCCGCCTGCGGAAATTGGTAGCAAAGGTGTCGGACATGGTCCGATTAGGCAGCGATCGCCTCAGAACGGGGCACACCTTGGGAGAGGGACATGAAACAATTCATACTGGCAGTTAAGCGGGGCCTGGTGGCCACCGGCCTGATCATGATGGCCACGAGCGGGGCGGTACACGCCAATGCCGTGCAGGATTGGGCCAAGGGCGTAATGCAGAAAGTTGCAAGCGAGCAGCGCTATCCGCGCTCCGCCCTGATGCGGGAGATTGAAGGCCGCGCCGAGGTCAAGGTCACGGTGTCGGCGGATGGTACCATTGTCAGCCATGAAGTGACGACACCCACGGGCGAGGCCGTGCTGGACCGGGAAATTCCCCGGCTGGTCGAGCGGATTTCCCCGCTGAAGCCGTTGCCCGATGGCCGGGACAGCCTGACCTTCACCATGCCGCTGGCCTGGTCCCTGCAATAGCAGAACAATCGGTCGGTATTGAGAAAGCCCCGCGCCGGGTCATCCGGTGGCGGGGCTTTTTCATGCGCGATTAATAGGGCGTGGCCGGTTGCTGCCATGCGTTTGACGCATATCTCCATCCTGAAAAGAACAATTGTTCGGTCGTCCTTTCTGCCACATCGTCAGTGCCAGACGAGACGGGCGGTCGTCATGATGCTGTGCCCGTCAGGCCCTCAAAAACGGAGACCGAGACATGTTCAAATATGCATTCCTGACCGCTATCCTCGCTGCCAATGTGATCCTGGGCGCTGGAACCCCCGCCAAAGCCGCTGACGACATGGTGGGCTGGCGCCAGGCCGTTACCAAGCAGTTCAACCTGAAAGCAAGCTATCCCAGCAGCGCGCTGGCAACGGCGGACGAAGGCCGCGCCAAGCTGCGCCTGGATGTGGCAGCCGACGGCAGCATTGTAGGCCACAAGCTGGTTCAGGGGTCCGGCAGCCGCGCACTGGACACCGCCGTTCTCAAGACCATCAGCAGCCTGAACCCGCTGCCGGCGCTGCCGGGTGCCCGTGATCAGGTTTCCATCCTGGTGCCGGTTACCTTCACCATCAAAGGCAATAACAGCATTGTGAGCCGCTGATTTGGTGCAACGCACAAAAAAGTTCTTGATGCCAAACCGATCGTTTGGTAGACAATAAAAAGCTTGACCATCGGGGTGCCGGTCCTCCCCTCCCTCCCCTCCCTCAACCGGCACTTCGGCATCAGCCCCGGCCACGCAAGTGGCCGGGGTTTTTGTTTGGATAAGGCAAGGAGCCGGAAAGGCCGGGTCAGGCCATCAGGAGATATGTTTTGCCACGGCGCGGGCGAAGGGCGTTAGAATGGTGTCGTGGGCCTGTGCCGCCTGTTCGGGATAATCTGCCGTGTAATGCAGACCGCGGGATTCGCGCCGACTTTGCGCCGATCGCACGATCAGGTCCGCCACAGTCACCAGATTCCGCAGCTCCAGCAGATCGGGTGTGACCCGGAAATTGCCATAATATTCCAGGATTTCCCCCATCAGCAGGTCCACCCGCCGTTTGGCGCGCGCAAGCCGCTTGTCGGTGCGGACGATGCCCACATAATCCCACATGAAGCGGCGCAGTTCATTCCAGTTATGGACCACCACCACTTCCTCGTCCGAATCGCGCACCTTGCTCTCGTCCCAGTCGCGGGCCATGTGTGGCGGTGGCAGATCGTCGATCCGCTCCAGAATGTCCTGCGCGGCGGCGCGACCATAAACCAGGCATTCCAGCAGGCTGTTGGATGCCATGCGATTGGCCCCGTGCAGCCCGGTATGGGCGCATTCCCCGATGGCATAGAGCCGCTCAAGGTCCGTGCGTCCGGCCTGATCCACCTGAATCCCGCCACAGGTATAATGCGCGGCGGGCACCACCGGAATGGGCTGCTGGGTGATGTCGATGCCCACCCTCGCCAGCCGCCGATAAATGGTGGGGAAGTGGGACAGGATGAAGTCCGCCTCCCGGTGGGAAATGTCCAGCCACATGCTGTCCGCGCCGCGCCGTTTCATTTCGCTGTCTATGGCGCGGGCCACCACGTCCCGCGGGGCCAGTTCGGCGCGGGGGTCGTAATCCGGCATGAAGCGGCGGCCATCCGCATCGATCAGGCGGGCGCCCTCGCCGCGCATGGCTTCCGTGATCAGAAAGGTCTTGGCCTCCCTGTGAAAAAGGCAGGTGGGGTGGAACTGGTTGAATTCCATATTGGCCACGCAGCACCCGGCCCGCCACGCCATGGCGATGCCGTCCCCGGTGCTGCTGTCCGGGTTGCTGGAATAGAGATAGACCCGGCTGGCCCCGCCGGTGGCCAGCACCGTGGCGCGGGCCGAAAAGGTTTCCACCCGATCCGACCGCGTGTCCAATACATAAACGCCGTGGGCCTGATCCTGATAGGGGGCCGCCTTGGACAGGTGGCGGTTGGTGATGATGTCCACCGCCACATGATGGGTGTAAAGATCCACATTGGGTTCGGCCTTCACGCGGTCATTGAGCGTGCTTTGCACCGCCTTGCCGGTGGCGTCCGCCGCGTGGATGATCCGCCTGTGGCTGTGGCCGCCCTCGCGGGTCAGATGATAGCCGAAGCCGTCCTCCCGCGCTGTTTCGTCCCGGTCAAAGGCCACGCCCAGCGCGATCAGATCATCAATGGCGGCGCGGCTGCGCTCCACCACGAAGCGCACGGAGTCCTTGTGGCACAGGCCCGCCCCGGCGGTGAGCGTGTCGGCAATGTGGCTGTCCACCGAATCGGATGATTCGAGCACCGCCGCGATACCGCCCTGCGCCCAATTGGTGGACCCGGCGGACAGCGGCCCCTTGGAAATCACCGCCACCCGCATGTGCCGGGCCAGATGCAGCGCAGCCGTCAGCCCCGCCGCGCCGGAGCCCACGATCACGATGTCATAGGTGCGCCGCATGATCGATCCAGCTTTCAGGCCGCCAGGGGGGAGCGGGTCAGTTGCAGGAAGATGTCTTCAAGGTCGGTCTCGCTGGTCGAAATGTCCTGAATGGTCAGACCGGACGCCTGAACCGCGTTCAGAATTTCGCCCACATTGGCGGTAGCCTGGGAAATCCGCACCGCCAGCATCCCATCCCGCACTTCCGCGGTGAATCCCCGAAGCGGCGCGGGCACTTCGCTCAGCGGTTCCACCACCTGGATCAGCACTTCCTTTTCATCAATGCGGCTGAGCAGTTGCCGGGTGGGCTCGCTGCACACCACTTCGCCATGATTGATGATGGCGATGCTGTCGCACAGTTCCTCCGCCTCCTCAAGATAGTGGGTGGTCAGCACGATGGTGGTGCCGCGCGCGTGCAGTTCGCGCACATAGTCCCAAAGCTGTTGCCTCAGTTCCAGATCCACCCCGGCGGTGGGTTCATCCAGCACCAGAATGGGCGGGTTGTGCACCATCGCCTTGGCCACCAGCAGGCGCCGCTTCATGCCGCCGGAAAGCGTGCGGGAATAGGCATCCGCCTTGTCCTCCAGCCGCACGGCGCGCAGCAGTTCATCGGTGCGCCGTTCCGACGCGGGCACGCCGTACATGCCCGCCTGCACCTCCAGCATCTCGCGGGGGGTGAAAAAGGCATCAAAGCACAGTTCCTGCGGCACGATGCCGATATGGGCGCGCGCATTGCGGGGGTTGCTGGTGATGTCAAAACCCCAGATGCTGGCCGTGCCGCCGGTCTTGTTCACCAGGCCCGCCAGAATATTGATGCAGGTGGATTTGCCCGCCCCGTTCGGCCCCAGCAGGCCGAAAATGGACCCCTGTGGAATCTGAAGGTCGATGGCGTTGAGGGCGGTCTTGTCCGGGGCGCCGTGTTCCCCCTTGTACACCTTGGTCAGGCCGCGAATGTCGATTGCCATATTGCTGTCGCTGCTCACGCTTGATCCTCTCTGGTGGCGCCGCCCTGAAAGGAAAACCGGGCGGTTCTTGTCGCACGAAACCTCACCCGCTATATAGGACGGGAACAGGCTGAAAGCGACCCCTGACTTGGCCCGATCCAAGGGCTGCGGGGGTTGCCCGGCGCGCAGGCGGCCTCTTGGCGGGCGGCGCGGCGGGAAAACAGGAAGGATCGCACCCCATGACCACCCAACCGCCCGAAATCATCCGCACCGACAAAACCCGCGTTCATTGCGACGGTGGGGGCGCGCTGGGCCACCCGCGCGTGTATTATGACCTGTCGAAAGAAGGCAAGGTGGAATGCGGATATTGTGACCGCCTGTTCATCCTGAAAGGCGGCCCGGCGGATACGGCTGAAAACACGAACGGGGGCGACGGCGCCAGCCAGGGCGCTGCCTGATCCCCCTTTTCCCACAAGCCCCTTTTTCCCGGAGCACACCATGAGCGAGACGCAAGAGGACCGCCCGGACGGCGGCGCCAATGGGCGCGAGCATCTCTATCTGGTGGATGGCTCCGGCTATATCTTTCGCGCTTATCACGCCCTGCCACCCATGACCCGCGAAGACGGCACGCCCGTCAATGCGGTCTATGGCTTTTCCAACATGCTGTTCAAGCTGTTGCAGGATCTGGCGGACGGCGAACGGCCCACCCATCTGGCCGTGATCTTCGACACCGCCCGGCAAAGCTTCCGCAACGATATCTACCCGGACTACAAGGCCAACCGCCCGCCGCCGCCGGAGGATCTGGTGCCCCAGTTTCCGCTGATTCGAGACGCGGTGAAGGCGTTCGGCGTACCGTCCATCGAGCAGGAGAGCTTTGAGGCGGACGACCTGATCGCCACCTATACCCGGCAGGCGCGGGAAAAGGGCTGGCAGGTGACCATCGTGTCCTCCGACAAGGATCTGATGCAACTGGTGGACGACGGAACCGTCACCCTGTTCGACAGTATGAAGAACCGGCGGATGGATGAAGACGCGGTGCGGGAGAAATTCGGGCTCGGCCCCGACAAGGTGGTGGATATACAGGCCCTGGCCGGGGACAGCAGCGACAATGTGCCCGGCGTGCCCGGCATCGGCATCAAGACCGCCGCCCAGCTTATCGAAACCTATGGCGATCTGGACACATTGCTGGACCGGGCGGACGAGATCAAGCAGCCCGCCCGGCGCAAGAAGCTGCTGGAAAATGCCAATCAGGCGCGCATTTCCCGCGATCTGGTGCGCCTGCGCCAGGACGTGGACGTAACCCACGGCCTGGATGGCTTCCCGGTGCGGGAACCGGACGGGGGCAGCCTGCTGGACTTCATCGATGCCATGCAGTTCCGCTCTCTCAGGGCGCGGGTGGTGCAGCATTACGGCCATGACGGCGCCAATGCGGAAGACCCCGCCAATCGCGCGCTGGAAGTGGGCGAGGCCCGCTACAGCACGATCACGGACATGGCGGAGCTGGACCGGTGGATCGCCCGCATCCGCGAAGCCGGGCTGGTGGCGTTCGACACCGAGACCACCAGCCTGAATGCCGCCCGCGCGGAGCTGGTGGGCCTGTCGCTGGCGGTGGAGCCGGGGGAAGCCTGTTATGTGCCGGTGGGCCATGTGGCCGATGACAGCGACGGCGCCCTGTTCGCCGAGCGCCCGAAGCAGCTCGACAAGGCGCGGGTGCTGGCGGCGCTAGGGGATGTTCTGGCCGATCCCGCCATATTGAAGGTGGGGCAGAACCTGAAATACGACATGTCCATTCTGGCGGCGGAAGGGCTCACCCTGTCGCCCATCGCCGATACCATGCTGATGTCCTATGCGCTGGATGCGGGCCGCCACGGCCACGGCATGGACGAGCTGGCCGAAACCCATCTGGGCGTGAAAACCACCCCCTTCAAGGACGTGGCGGGCAGCGGGCGCAATCAGGTGACCTTCGATCGGGTGGAGATTGAAAAGGCCACCGCCTATGCCGCCGAAGACGCGGACATCACGCTCAGGCTGTATCATGTGCTGGCGCCCCGGCTGGCGAACGAGGGCGTGATGACGGTCTATCAGCGCCTCGACCGGCCCCTGGCGCCGGTGCTGTCGGCCATGGAGCGGGCCGGGGTGAAAGTGGACCGGGCGCGGCTGACCACCCTGTCGGGCGAGTTCGCCGAAGCCATGGACGGCCTGTCGAAGCAGATTTTCGAGTTGGCGGGGCGGGCGTTCAACATCAATTCCCCCAAGCAGCTTGGCGAAATCCTGTTCGACGATCTGGGGCTGAAGGGCGGCAGGCGGTCCAGCAAGACCGGTGCCTACAGCACCAATGCCGAAGTGCTGGAAGACCTGGCTTCGGAACACGACCTGCCCGCCCGCGTGCTGGACTATCGCCAGTTCGCCAAGCTGAAGAGCACCTATACGGATGCGCTGGTGGAGGACATCAACCCCGATACGGGCCGGGTGCACACCAGTTTCCACATGGCGGCCACCACCACGGGGCGCCTGTCCAGCAATGATCCGAATCTACAGAATATCCCGATTCGCACCGAGGAAGGGCGGAAAATTCGGGAAGCCTTCGTGGCGGAAAAGGGCAAAACCCTGATCGCCGCCGACTATAGCCAGATCGAATTGCGCGTGCTGGCCCACATGGCGGATATCGATGCCCTGAAACAGGCCTTCCATGACGGGGTGGACATTCACGCCCTGACCGCATCGAAGGTGTTCAACACCCCCATTGACGGCATGGACCCGATCATCCGGCGCCAGGCCAAGGCGGTGAATTTCGGCATTATCTACGGCATTTCCGCCTTTGGGCTGGCGCGCCAGCTTGGCGTGGGGCGCAAGGAAGCCCAGGCCATTATCGATGCCTATTTCGAGCGCTTCCCCGGCATTCGGGCCTATATGGACAAAACCATCGCCAAGGCGCGGGAACACGGCCATGTGACCACCCTGTTCGGGCGCAAGACCCATGTGGCCACCATCAGGGACAAGAACCCCAATCGCCGCCATTTCGGGGAGCGCGCCGCCATCAACGCCCCCATTCAGGGCACCGCCGCGGACATCATCCGCCGCGCCATGATCCATATGCCCGACGCGCTGGCGAATGCCGGGCTCAGCGACGTGACCATGCTGTTGCAGGTGCATGACGAACTGGTCTTCGAGGCACCCGACCACATGGTGAATGATGCCACGCCTGTGATCCGGTCGGTGATGGAAAACGCCGCCCGCCCCGCCCTGACCATGGCCGTCCCGCTGGATGTGGACGTGGGCACAGGCCGCACCTGGCAGGAAGCGCATTAGAAGGGCGCGTTTCCGCAATAAGCGCAATGCCTTGCCATCCCCGCCCTGGGCACCCTTTGGCCTGAACAACTAACATATATGCCCATTTATGTTAGTTATCTTCTTGCAGCTAACAGGGATGTTAGTTAGGCTTTTTAGCTAACAGAAATCAGCATAAATGTTACTTAAGGAGGGGGAAATCAAAACCCGTGTCGGACGATATTTGAAGGGTAGCAGCGTGGGCGGGGAAGCCTATAAGACCTATATTCCAAAAAACCTGCCACCAGACCCGCCATTGGAAATGGCGGCATTTTACCCCTTTCTGGACAAGGCCAATATCGCCCTTGGTAAACTTGAGGGCATAAGCATGATATTGCCCGACCCGTCATTATTTCTGTACATGTATATCAGGAAAGAAGCCGTTTTATCGTCGCAGATCGAAGGAACACAATCCTCCCTTTCCGACCTGTTGTTATTTGAATCGGATGAAGCGCCGGGCGCCCCGATCGATGATGTGACAGAAGTATCCTGTTATGTGGCGGCCATGAATTACGGCCTTGAAAGGTTACGGAAATTTCCGCTTTCGCTCCGCCTTCTCCGGGAAATTCACGATCGCTTGATGAGCAATTCTCGTGGCGGAAATAAGATGCCGGGAGAGTTCAGAACATCCCAGAACTGGATTGGCGGCACCCGACCAGGAAACGCCCTTTTCGTGCCTCCGCCCCCTGAAAAGATGATGGACTGCCTGGATAATTTCGAAAAATTTCTACATGACGAAAAAATAAAAATGCCTGTTTTGATTAAGGCGGCATTGGCGCACGCGCAGTTCGAAACGATCCACCCGTTTCTTGATGGAAATGGTCGCCTCGGAAGGCTTTTAATTACTTTCATATTATGCAGTGAAGGTGTTTTGAGAGAACCTTTACTATACCTTAGCCTTTATCTTAAATCCAACAGAAAAGAATATTATGATCACTTGCAAAAAATTCGGGAAACCGGTGACTGGGAGTCATGGGTTATATTTTTCTTGAAGGGTGTTATCGAAACCGCCGAACAAGCGGCGCAAACGGCCCAGAGCATACGAAATTTATTTATATCTGATCAGATGCGAATTGAGACGTCCGGCAATACCGCCGCGAGTACGTTGACGGTCTTCAATCTGCTTCAGCGCCACCCCATCAGCAAAACGACGAAGATGACAGAATTATCCAATCTGTCACTGCCGACCGTTCTCCGAGCCCTGAACAATCTGGAAGAAATGGGCATCGTAAAAGAAATCACCGGGAAAGACCGGCATAAAGTTTTTGTATATGAAGCGTATCTTGCGACCTTGAACGAAGGAACCAACCCTATTGCCGCATAGGTGAGGCCGACTCTTCAATCCGTTCATCCAGAAAACCCACTTCGCGGGGAAGCCGGAGCAGGAACTGGCCGGCGTCCAGGGTGATGATCTCGCCGCTCGCCACCGCGCCGGACAGGCACAGCCGGGCCGCCTGGCAGACATGGTCCGGGTCCACCGGGCGCTTCAGGGCATTCATGCGTTTCAGGCGCGCCACCCGGCCCGTCGTTTCCGGCCCGCTTTCCAGAATCATGCTGGGCGACAGGCCATAAACCCGGCCCCGATCGCCCATCTGCCGGGCCATCATGGTGGTGGCGCCCGCCAGTGATACCTTGGCCAGGCTATAGGCGAAATAATCCGGGTTCAGGGCTTTCAGCTTGGCATCCAGAATATTGATCACCGTGCGCGGCACCCCCTGCGTGCTGCCCGCCAGCACCCTTTGGGCCAGCAGCACGGGCGCAATCATGTTCACCTGCTGAAAGCGGGCGAGGGCGGCGCCGTCGGTTTCGCCGAACAGGTCAAAACCAAACGCGGCGGCATTGTTGATCAGATGCAGCGACCGGCCTTCGCCGAGCCGCTCAACGGCCTCGACGAGCGCATCCACCGCTGCCGGGTCCGCCAGATCGCCGGAAACCAGATCGCACCGCCGCCCCATGGCGGTCACGTCCGCCTTCAGGCTTTCCGCCGGGCCGCGGGAGCGATTGTAATGGGCCACAATGTCATGGCCCGCCGATGCCAGATCCAGCGCCAGCGCCCGGCCAAGGCGCGCCCCCGCGCCCGTGATCATCACCGCCTCTGCCGTCATGTTGCTTCCTCTTCTGGCGCAGCGCTTGCCCGCGCCTTCATGATACGCCGCGATGGCACCGCCGGTTCGCCCGCCAGCCCGGCCCGACAGTTTGAGCAAAAAAAGCCGGGCCATGAAAGGCCCGGCAGGGTGGCAGACTTTGTGGTGTGGGGAAATCGGGTCGGTCAGTCCAGCGACCAGGGAGATTTCGGCGCTGTTCCCGCATTGATGATGGCGATCTGGTTGCCCATGCGGGTTTGCACCTCGTTACCCACCAGCCCCTTGGAAAACAACAGGATATTGAGCGAACCGCCGAAATTGAAATTGCCAAAGCGGGTCACGCCTTTCTTCACGCTGAGCCCCGGTGCCACATCCGGGTCGAATTCCACCGATCCCACGCTGTCCAGCCCCACGGGGATGCTGGCCACATAGCCGGTCAGGGTTTCGGGGGTGCGGCCCGGCAGGTTTTCATAGGTCACCTTGATGATGATAACGCCGCGCTGAAACACCTGAAACTGGCTGTAATCGGTGCCCAGCCGACCCACATTGCCATCCAGCGGCACCCAGTTGGGATAGTCGATATAGCCGAAGGTGCCGGTGGCGAAGGGGCTGCCCGTCTCGACGATCTCCGCATGAACGATCTTGCCATCCACCGGCGAATGGAAATGGTGATAGGTGTTGGGCATCAACACACAGGACAGCCCCGTGCCGCCGACGAACTGCTCCTTAAGGTCTTCCGGGGTGTTGGCCAGCAATTGGGACATGGACAGGGGAATGCCCTTGATATCCAGAATGGTGTCATATTGCAGGGGGTCCTCCACATAGGTGCGGTCATAGGTGGCATCCATTTTCTGCATCTGAATCAGCGGGTTCATGATGCAGTCCGTGGGCGAGACGATCACATAATCCCGATCCGGCATGGTCACCGGGCGGCTGGGTATGGTGCCGTCGGGGTTGGTTTTGAGCTGGCGGGTGAAAAAGCTGTTCCAGCTATCATACTGGTCGGCGCTGGTTTTTTTGTAATCGTCGATCTCGATGCGTGGATCGGCCACCCATTCGGGGACCTTGGCATCGGATTCGGCGCTGTTCATATAGGCAAGATAATCGCTGTTCCATTTGGCCAGAAACTGCTGGCCGGTTTCCAGTGGCTGGTCCGGTGCGTTGGGGTCCCGGCCCTGCACGAAATCCTGCCCATACTGATTCTGATAGAAGAACCAGGCGAAATAGAGGATCGGGTCCAGCGCATTGTCGCTCGTGCCGTGGATTTCGGGCAATGTCACGCACCACTGGCTGAACATGGTCACCATCATGGACAGCAGCGCATCCGCATCCTGCACCCGCCACGGATTGGCCCGGCTGCCATGATAGGCATAACCCTGGGGCATGTCCTTCAGGCCGGAAAGCACCTTTTCCAGCGCGGCACGGGTGGCCGGGTCCGTCTGATACTGGTCGATCAGATAAACCAGCGAAGGCCCGCACGGATTGGCCAGAAGCGTATCTTCGTCCGGCAGGCTGGGGGCGGCCCCGGCATTCGGGCCGGGAAGCATCAGGGCGGCGCTCAGGGTGACGGCGGCGCCCAGGCGGCGCAAAACGGATAAGGGCATGATCATCCTCCTTTTTGGTTGCGCGATAAAAAGGCACATGTCTTTCCGGTTGTGCCCCTGGTTAAAAAACGACCCCACCCGCGCCCGGATGGGGTCAGAAGGGCGAAGCCCTCAATAGGTCACGCCCAGCGTCACACCCCACCAGCGGGGCGGCCCGAAGAATTGCTGGTTGAAGCCACCAATGCCGGTGAAGTCGAACGTGTAGACCAGATATTCCTTGTCGAAGATGTTCTCCACAAAGGCGGATAGCTCATAGCGGCCATCGTCGCTGCGCCAGGTGCTGCGAAAGTCGAACAGCACATAGTCGCCCTGTCGGGAAATATCGGAATTGGTGATGTCGAAGAAATGGCTGCCCTGATAATTGAAGCTCAGGATATGGCTCAACTCGCCCGAATCACCAGGGGCATGGGTATAGCGGACAAAGCCATTAGCCGTCACCTCGGGCGCCAGCACCGCTTCCCGATTGTCCAGCGTGGTTCCCTGCACGGTCACCCCGTCCACATCCGTATCCAGCAGGCTCAGCCCCAGTTGAACATCCAGCCCGTCCATCGGGCGCAGGCCCAATTCCGCTTCACCGCCAAAAAAGGTGGCGTCCGCATTGGTGATGAACTGGGACAGGCCCTGAAAGGTGAGCGCCTGAAAGTCATCATAGTCATAGAGAAAGGCGGACGCATTGATAGTGGCCAGGCCGCTTTCGGAAGACCATTTGACCCCTGCCTCATACGAGGTGAGCAGCTCCGATTCGAACGCCACCTGTTCGGATGTGATGAAATCGGTCTGATCCAGGAAACCGGCATTGAAACCGCCCGCCTTGAACCCCCGGCTCCAGGTGGCATACAGCAGCGTGCCCGGTGTGGCCTGCCAGTCCAGCGACAGTTTCCAGGTCAGGTTTTCGTCATTGATCCGGCTGGCATCCGGGCTGACCACATCCACCGGCCCGGCGCCCAGCGCGGCGGCAAAGCCGTTCACCGCGCCGGGGCGCAGCGAAAAGAAATTGGCCTCGCCCACACCATTGACCACATTGTTCAACAAGGCGCCCGCGGGGGCGCGATTCACATAGTCAAAGTCCCGGTCCTCCGTTGTATAGCGCAGGCCCGCCGTCAAATTCAGGGTGTCGGTCAGCAGATATTCACCCTGGGCGAATCCGGCGATGGACTGGGTATCCTGCCGGTAGTCCACATCAAAGACGATGCCGGGCAGCAGATCCGGCGTGGCGGCGAAATCGTTGAACGCGGCCAGCGCCCCGCCGAACACCGCCGGATCGGAATCCAGCAGGGCGGCAAAATCGCCGCGCCAGCGCACGGTCAGGTCATTGGCGCCCACCACTTTCGTATCCAGAAAGAAAACCCCCGCCTGCCACATGCCGCGGTCATAGGTGCCCACCAGGCGCAGTTCTTCCGAAAAGGTCTCTATGTCCGAATTGAAGGTGGGTTCGATGCCCGGATTCGGGCCCACATCCGTGTCTTCCTCATGCAGTTTTTCGGTTTTCTGCCAGGCCAGTATGTTGACCAGATCGATTCTGTCGGTCAGCCCCGTTTCATAGGTGGCGTGGACCCCTGTGGTCTCGATATCCAGTACGCCGGTGCGGTCGAACTCGCCAGCGAAATTATCCCCGTCCGTATCGGCGAAGCAGTAGATGTCCCGCGGCACGTCCTTCGGGCAGAAGGGCAGATTGTCCGCCCCGGTGGCGCCCAGCGTGGCCTGATGCTGATATTGCGGTGCCACGGTATCCGACCGGGACAGAAAGCCCTTCAGATTCAGCAGCCCGGTGGCGCCCACGTCGAACTCCACCTGTCCGCGCAGGGCCAGCGTGTCCGCCTCATTGGCGTCCGGGCCGATGCGGTTTTCCACATAGCCGTCGCGCCGGTCATAGGCCACCGAAAGGCGGCTGCGCACGCCGTCCGCCAGGGCGCCGCCCACGGCGCCTTCAAAATTGAGGGTGCCTGACTTGCCCGCTTCCACGGTCATATAGGCTTCGGTCTCTTCACTGGGCTTACGGGAAATGAAATGCACCAGCCCGCCGGTGGCATTGCGCCCGAAAATGGTCCCCTGCGGCCCGCGCAGAACCTCCACCCGCTCCACGTCGAAAAGCTGAAAGGTCAGGCCCGGCAAGGCGGCCTGATACACGTCATCCAGATAAACCGCGATCGGGCCTTCGTTATTGTCGTTGAAATCATTCAGCCCCACCCCGCGCAGCGTGAAGGATGGATTGTTCCCCTCCCCCACCGGTGTGCCGATGTTCAACCCCGGCACCTGCGCCACGATATCCGTGCTGTCGTCAAACCCGAACTGGCGCAGGGCATCGCCGCTGAAGGCGGTGACGGACAGCCCCACTTCCTGCACGCCCTGCTCCACCTTCTGGGCGGTGACCATGATCTCATCCAGCACCTGGGCGCTGGCGCCCGTCGCCACGCCGATGCCCCCGGCCACGGCCACGGCCATCCTGACCGTCTGGCGACCATATCCCCCTTGACGACCAGACCGGACCCGGCTGCCTGCACGACCTTTCTGATGGAATCCCATATGCTTTACCCCGTACATACAATGCAACGCCTGACATGGCGCCCCCAAGCAAGTGTATCCTATCCGTATAAAGCGCCGTGATGCACTAAAAAGTAGTTATAAAAAGAAAAGATACGCTTTTTCAAAGAAATCGTCGGTTTTGTCAGAATGCGGGATAATGGCGATCAGGCTCACCTTATCTGACCATATTCTTACAGAAAATGTGGCGGACTACCCCGCAATAGCGGTTTTACGGGCCAGACCAGGAAAGGCAGCGGGCGGGATCGCGCCATGGCGGTCCATCAGAAAGGCGCGCGCATGAGGCATCGTTAAAATGGTAAATCATAAATATAGATCAGTTATGGAAATTGATGGGGAGTTGTGTCTAAACTGGCGCCGATCATCCGTGGCCAAGCTGAGCAACCCAAGGAAGAAACCCTATGGCGGTGCTGTCTTTCAGCCGGTCCAGACCGGCCCCAATGCAAACCCCGGCGGGCGATGTCCCGACCAGGCCAACCATGGGCACCGGCCCTTTGGTGGCCGCCCTTGCCCGCCTGACAGCCGGGGAAAGCCCGGACAGCAGCGACCTGCCCGCCGACGTGGCCTCGGCGCTGGACGAGCTGGCCCATGTGATAACGGACCTGCGCACACAGCGGGACAGCGCCGTCGCCGATGCGGAGCGGCTTCATCTCTATGAGAATTATGCCGGCATCGGCCTGTGGGAGGGGCTGCTGGTGGATGGGGACTTCGAGCACCCGGACAGCCGCTGGACCTGGTCAAACGAATATCGCCGCCTGCTGGGGTTCGAGTCGGAGGCGGATTTTCCCAATAAGCTGTCAAGCTGGATGGATCGCCTGCACGAGGATGACATCCAGAAACTGATCGACAGTTTCGAAGAACATCTGGAAGATACCAGCGGGCATTCCACCTATGACGTGGAATACCGTATCAAGAACAAGGCCGGGGACTATATCTGGCTGCGGGAAACAGGCCGGGCCGAGCGGGATGACAATGGCGTGCCCAACCGGGTGTTCGGGTCCATCATTTCCATTCAGGCCGAAAAGGAGGCACAGGCCCGCCTGGCCAGAACGGCGGACCATGTGCAGACCAGCCTGAAAGGCGTTACCGATCAGACCGTTGCGGATGCCCGCGATCTGGCGGGGTCGGCGGAGCATCTGCGCCGGATGGCGGACTCCATGCGCCAGCGCGCCGACGAGGCGGACGAGCAGGCCCGCCGCAGCCTGGACAATATGGGCACCGTCGCCTCTGCGACGGAGGAAATGTCCTCGTCCGTGCGGGAAGTGGCGGATCAGGCCAATCAGACCCGCACCAGCACGGAAGAAGCGGACAGGGCCGCCAAGGCCGCGCGGGAACGGGTGAGCCGCATGGCCGGATCGGCAGAGGATGTGGCCCAGACGCTGGAAATGATGAAGCAGATCGCGGACCAGACCAATCTGCTGGCACTGAACGCCACAATCGAAGCGGCCCGCGCCGGGGATGCGGGCCGGGGGTTCGCCGTGGTAGCGCGGGAGGTGAAAAGCCTCGCCCAGCAAAGCGCCAGGGCCGCGGAGGAAATCGCCGCCAAGCTGGACGCCATGAAGGAAGCCACTCGCGGCTCCGTTTCGGAAATGGAAGGGGTAACCAGCCTGATCAGCACGGTGCACGATCTGGCGGTCTCCACCAGTGCCGCAATGGATCAGCAGGCCGCCGCGGGCCAGGAAATCGCCCGCAGCGTGGCGGAAGCGAGCCAGTCGAATCAGGCCATTTCCGATGCGGTGGCGCGGGTCAAGGAAGACACCGGCGCCCTTGCCAGCACGGGGGAGCAGGTGAACAGCCACAGCCGGACCCTGACCCGCAATGCGGAAACCGTATCCGAGCATGTGGACGGCCTGATCCGCGATATCCGCCAAGCCTCAGGCTAGAAGTTATCCGGCTGGATCAGGGCGCCGCCACACCATCCCGCCGCCCGCATGGCGGAGCAACGGGGTGGGCAGGGCATGTGTTTCCTCGCCAAGGCGGGGCCTGTCAGCAATCCACCACGGTGGATGGAATGGGAATGGTGGCGGCCAGCCCGCCACGGGCGGTTTCCTTGTATTTGGCGCGCATGTCCTTGCCGGTGTCCCGCATGGTGCGGATCACCTTGTCCAGCGACACGAAATGGTCCCCGTCCCCTTTCAGGGCCAGCCGCGCCGCATTGATGGCCTTGATGGCGCCCATGGCGTTGCGCTCGATACAGGGCACCTGCACCAGCCCGCCCACCGGATCGCAGGTAAGCCCCAGATTATGTTCCATGCCGATCTCGGCGGCGTTTTCCACCTGTCGCGGGGTGCCGCCCATCACCTCGGTCAATCCGGCGGCGGCCATGGAACAGGCACTGCCCACCTCGCCCTGGCACCCCACTTCCGCCCCCGCGATGGAGGCATTGTCCTTGAACAGCTTGCCCACCGCCCCGGCGGTCAGCAGGAAGCGGTTCACCCCCGCCGCGTCGGCGCCCGGACAGAAACGGGTATAATAATGCAGCACGGCGGGCACGATACCGGCCGCGCCATTGGTGGGGGCGGTCACCACACGCCCGCCCGCGGCGTTTTCCTCGTTCACCGCCAGCGCGTACAGATTGACCCAATCCATGATGGTCAGCGGATCGGTCAGCGATGCTTCGGGGCGGGCACAAAGCGCCTGATACAGCCGGGCCGCCCGACGCTTCAGGTTCAGGCCCGGCATGGTGCCATCACTGGCGACGCCCTTGGCCACGCAGTCCTGCATGGCCTGCCATACCTGGGTCAGGTGCCGGTCCACCCGGTCGGCCCCGTGCACCGCCGCTTCATTGGCGTGCATGATGGCGCTGATGGGCAGATCGGCGGTATGGGCGTGATCCAGCAGGGTCGCCGCATCCTGAAACGGATAGGGCACATCCGGTTCCGGCTCCGGCGCGGCATTGTCGCCGTCGCGGACCACATAGCCGCCGCCCACGGAATAGCTCACATCATAATACAGAGTCTCGCCCGCCGCGTCATAGGCGCGGTATTCCATGCCATTGGGATGAAAGGGCAGGCGGTCCCGTGGTTTCAGGATCAGGTCGCTGGCGGTGTCGAACGGAATCGGCTCCGCGCCCGGCAGGGCCAGTGTGCCCTCTGCCCGCACCTTGTCCGACAGGGCGGGCAGGCCGTCCGCATCGACGCTTTCGGGCCGCTGCCCCATCAGCCCGGCCAGAATGGCCTTGTCCGCCCCGTGGCCGAAGGCGGTGGCGCCCAGCGAACCGTATAGCGTGACGGTCACGCGGCGGGTTTCCGCCAGAACGGCGCGCCGCTCCAGCGCTTCCACAAAAGCCAGCGCCGCCCGCATCGGCCCCACGGTGTGGGAACTGCTCGGCCCTATGCCGACGGAAAAGAGATCGAGCACGCTGGTGGTCATGGTGGCACGGAGTCCTTGTTGATTTCATATGCAACAGCGGATTCAGAGTGCCAGAAAGCACCCGCCAGACAAGCCTTTATCCCACGCTGCCTTTTTCGGTGTACCGCTAGCCGCTTTCGCGCACGAAACGATAGGGCGATACCCCGCGAGAGCGTTCGTCCACGATCAGCCGGGCGGACAGGGGCGGCGCGGCCCGTTGCGGGCAGGCCTGCCGCTCGCACAGGCGGCAGGTGGGACCGATGGGGGTGGCGTCCGCCGCTTCCAGATTGAAGCCTCTGGCATAAACGAGATCCCGCGCATGGGCCAGATCACAGCCCAGCGAGACGGCGAATTCCTGGTCCGGTGCGTCGAACCGGTTGGAGGCGCGGGATACCGTGCGGCTGATGGTGAAGTAGGTGGTTTCGTCCGGCATCTGCACCAGTTGCGGAATGATGCGGCCCGGATTGGCAAAGGCATCATGCACCCGCCACAGCGGGCAGGTGCCGCCGAATCGGGAGAAATGAAAGCGCCCGGCGGAAAACCGCTTGGAGACATTGCCCGCCTTGTCCAGCCGGATGAAGAAGAACGGGATACCCTTGGCGCCGGGGCGCTGCAATGTGGTGAGCCGGTGGCACACCTGCTCGAAGCTGGCGCCGAACCGGCGGCCCAGATGGGCCACGTCATAGCCAAGCGCACGGGCATCTTCCAGAAACCGGCCATAGGGCATGATCAGCGCGCCCGCGAAATAATTGGCCAGCGAAATACGCAGCATCCGCCCGGCTTCGTCCTCCGCCAATCGGGCGCGGCGCACATGGCCATCGATCATCTCCCCCTGTTCAAGCTGGGCCAGCAGGGCGGCGATCTGGAAATTGCGGCTGGGCCCGTCCAGCAGTTCGGAAAGCTGCAACTGGCGGCGGTGATGGTCGAAATAGCGCAGCATTTCCGGCATCACTTCATAGGGCATGATCCGCACCCGCACGCCATGCGCCTCATCCAGCCGGGCGGACAGCGCCAGAAAGGCATCCTCCCGGTCCAGGCCGATTTCGCTGTGGCGCACTTCCGCCGCCTCGTCCAGATCGGGGAAATGATTGCGCTGGTCATGGATGAAGTCGCGCACCGCATCCACCGGCTGGCCGCCGTCACTGGTGTGAACCGCGTCGCGCGCCACCCGGCTGGTCAGATCGCTGGCATTCTGGCGCGCCTGGCGATAGGCGCCGTACAGTAGCCCCATCGCCTCCACCGCGCGGGGGGAGGCATCGGCCAGGTCCTGCATATCGCCCCGTCCAAGGCCCAGCCCGGCGAACAGCGGGTCCGCCAGAATTTCGCTCAGGTCCGCAAAGGCGCGGGCCTCGTCCGTTCCAGCGAAGGCGGACAGGTCCACATCATAGATTTCCGCCAGCCGCAGCAGGAATTGCGCGCTGACCGGGCGCTGGTTGCGTTCCACCAGATTGAGATAGCTGGTGGAAAAGCCCAGTTCCGCCGCCATGCGGCTCTGGCTCAGCCCCCGATCCCGGCGCAGACGCTTCAGCCGGGGACCGGCAAACAGTTTCTTCGGCGTGTCCGGGTCGGCCATGGGTCTCTCCGAAAAAAGGGCGCCCGTGCGGAGTGGGCCACGGATGCCACGGTGTTTTACATAATTTACATTTTATCTTTTTTACATTTACAAAACCATTCATTCAAACACTTTTTGTATGGTTTTGACTTTTACATAGGTCATTTTCTGTGTTTCCTGATCATCAAGGCGACAGATTATAACATATCGCCGGATATTTGATCGCGCCCCCATAAAGGAGACAGACCATGACCGAGCGTTTCGAAGACCTGATCACCGATTGCCCCGAAGGCCGCTTTGACGGCATTGAGCGGACCTATTCGGTATCGGATGTGAAGCGCCTGCGCGGATCACTGCCGATTCGCCATACGCTGGCGGAACGCGGCGCCAACCGCCTGTGGGACTTGCTGAAGTCCGAGGATTACATCAATGCGCTGGGTGCGCTGTCCGGCAATCAGGCCATGCAGCAGGTGCGCGCGGGCCTGAAGGCGATCTATCTGTCCGGCTGGCAGGTGGCGGCGGACAACAACACCGCCGGCACCACCTACCCGGATCAGTCGCTCTATCCCGCCAATTCCGGGCCGGAACTGTGCCGCAAGATCAACCGCACCCTTGCCCGCGCCGACCAGATCGAGCACGCCGAGGGTGGCGCCAGCCGGGACTGGTTCGCCCCCATCGTGGCCGATGCGGAGGCGGGCTTCGGCGGCCCGCTGAACAGCTATGAACTGATGAAATCCTATATCGAGGCGGGCGCGGCGGGCGTTCATTATGAAGACCAGCTCGCTTCGGAAAAGAAGTGCGGCCATCTGGGCGGCAAGGTGCTGATCCCCACCCAGGCGCATGAGAAAAACCTGGCGGCGGCGCGGCTGGCGGCGGATGTATGCGGCGTGCCCACGCTTCTGGTGGCCCGCACGGATGCCGAATCCGCCAAGCTCATCACCTCGGACGTGGACGAGCGCGACCATCGCTTCATCAAGGACCGGTCTGAGCGCACGGCGGAAGGCTTCTTCCATCTGGATGCGGGCGTGGACCATTGCATTGCCCGCGGGCTCAATTTCGCCCGCCATGCGGACCTGCTGTGGTGGGAGACCTCCACCCCCGACCTGGACGACGCAAAGCGCTTCGCCGAGGCGATCCAGGAACAGTATCCGGGCAAGATGCTGGCCTATAACTGCTCGCCCAGCTTCAACTGGCAGCGCAATCTGGATGCCACCACCATCGCCAAATTCCAGCGGGAGCTGGGGGCCATGGGCTATAAGTTCCAGTTCGTCACGCTGGCCGGTTTCCACAGCCTGAACTATGGCATGTTCGAACTGGCCCGCGGCTACCGCGATCGCGGCATGGAAGCCTATAGCGAATTGCAGCAGGCGGAATTCGCGGCGGAAGTGAACGGCTATACCGCCACCCGCCACCAGCGCGAAGTGGGCACCGGCTATTTCGATGCGGTGGCACAGGCCATTTCCGGCGGCGCTTCCAGCACCACGGCCATGGGCGACTCCACCGAATCGTCCCAGTTCGCCGCCGAATAAAGCGGGCATTTCCGGCCTGCACGCGCCCGACCCCGACACCGGGGCCGGGCGTTTTTTATGGCACCGGGCCGTGGCGGGGTTGGCCTCGGCCCTGCAAGCGTCTATGTGAAAAGGCGATCCACCGCCGCGAACGGCGCCCCCGTTTCGCGGCCAGGCGTTTGAAGGAAAGGTATGACGGCATGGCGAAAATCTCCGTGACCAATCTGGCCGGGCAGACCCGCACCATCGAGGCGGAAAGCGGCCTGTCCCTGATGGAAAACATCCGCAACAATGATTTCGACGATCTTCAGGCCATTTGCGGCGGCTGCTGTTCCTGCTGCACCTGCCATGTCTATGTGACCGGCGGCCCCGCCGATCAGCTTGAGGACATGGCCGACGATGAACGCTTCCTGCTGGAAGACAGCCCCTGCTTCGAGGAGGGCCGCTCCCGGTTGTCCTGCCAGGTGGAAATGGACGACCATCTGGACGGGCTGGCCGTGACCATCGCGCCGGAGGACTGAAAACCCCCATCCGCCAACGACCCGCCACAGCCCGCCACCGCCAACCACAAGGAGGCCCCCATGCCGGACCTGAGTGAAACCCTGATCGCCCATGACGAGACCCGCGCGGCCACCGCGATCACCCCGGTGCGCACCGATCGGCTGGATGATGCGCTGGCGGACCTGCCGGAGCGCAAGGCCGCCTGGGCACGGGCGGCGGGCTTTACCGGCAAGGCGGGCAGCGCGCTGACCCTGCCGGGGGAAGACGGCGGCGTTGGCCGCATCCTTGTGGGCGTGGGGGATACGGACCCGGCAGCCGGCAACCCCTGGTGGCTGGCAGCGGCGCTGAAAAGCCTGCCGGGCGGGGTGTACCGGCTTGATGACAGCATCGGCCATCGTGCCGCCGCTTCCGCCGCCCTTGGCTGGGCGCTGGGCCAGTATCGTTTCACCCGCTACAAGGCGGCGCCCGATGACGACGCCCCCCGCGTGCTGATGCTGCCGCGCGGCGCCGAGCCGGACCAGATCGCCCATCAGGTGGCGGCCATTGCCCTGGTGCGCGATCTGGTGAACACCCCCACCGAGCATATGGGCCCCGCCCAGTTACAGGACGTGGCCGAGGAACTGGCGGAAACCTTTGGCGCCGAGCTTGGCACCACGGTCGGCGATGATCTGCTGGAAGAAAATCTGCCCGCCATCCATGTGGTGGGCCGCGCCGCCGCCGAGGGGCGGGAACCCCGGCTGATCGACATGCGCTGGTCCGCCCCCAAGGCCGATGACGGGGCGCCGCGCGTGACCCTGGTGGGCAAGGGTGTGTGCTATGACACGGGCGGGCTGAGCCTGAAACCGTCCAGCGGTATGCGCAACATGAAAAAGGACATGGGCGGCGCGGCCCATGTGCTGGGGCTGGCCCGGCTGATCATGGGGCTGGAAACGCCGGTGCATCTGCGCGTGCTGATCCCGGCGGTGGAAAACGCCGTGGCCGCCAACAGCTATCGCCCCGGCGACGTGATCGCCACCCGCAAGGGGCTGAGCGTGGAAGTGGGCAATACGGACGCGGAAGGGCGCCTTGTTCTGTGCGATGCCCTGACCCTTGCCGGAGAGGATGATCGCACACCTGACCTGTTGATCGATTTCGCCACCCTGACCGGGGCGGCGCGGACGGCGCTGGGGCCTGATCTTCCCGCCACCTACAGCCGGTCGGATGCCCTGTGGCAGGCGCTGGCCGACGGGGCGGATGCCCACGGCGACCCGCTCTGGCGGATGCCGCTCTGGGCCGATTATGACGGTTGGCTGGATAGCCAGATCGCCGATCTGTGCAATATCAGCGAAGGCGGCAGCGGCGCCGGGTCCATCACGGCGGCGCTGTATCTGCAACGTTTCGTGCCGGAAACCGTGCCCTGGGCGCATCTGGATATTTTCGCCTGGTCCCCCAAGGAGCGGCCCGGTCGGCCCGTGGGCGGCCATGCGCAGGGCCTGCTGGCCGTGTGGGAGGCCATCCGCACCTGGCGGGAGCGGGCCGAGTAACGCCCACCGGGTACCCGTTGGCGGGTGGGCGGGGGGCGGCGGATCACAATTTCGTGAATTTTGTTTACCCTTTTTAAGCCTTTGCCCCCTAGCCTTGGCTTGAACCGAAGGGATGTTTGGGTCAGTCTGCCATTGTTACGCACCTGTCCCGATTCGGTGGTGCCCGATTCGGATGCGCTGAAGTCAGGTGCGCTGAAGCCGGATGCACGGGCGGCCCGAAGGGGAGCCACCCCGAAAGGGGGGCTCGAAATGGGGAAGATCCATGTCCGACAAGCTCTCCCAGCGATTATTGCATATGTGGCGCGCCGCGCTGCTGGAAGGGGTCCGTTCGGACGACCCGGACCTGACCATGCGGCAAATGACCCTGCTGCTCACCGTTTACCTGCTGGAACCGCCCCATACCGTGCGGGGGCTGGCCCTTGAACTGAACGTGGCCAAGCCGGTGATCACCCGCGCGCTGGATACGCTGAGCCGCCGCGGCCTGATCAAGCGCAAGCGGGACGAGTCTGACCGCCGCAATGTGATCGTGCAGCGCACGGTGAAGGGCGCGGTTTATCTGTCGGAGCTGTCGGATCGGGTAAGCCGGGCGGAAAAGAACGAAGTGCGCGCCTATGGCGACATGGCGGCCCAGGAAGAGCGCCTTGCCCGTGAGGCGGAAGCCCAAAACCAGCAGTCCCAACCGGATGCCGGCATCCAAAATGACGCCTGATCCCGCGCGCCAGCCGGGCATCAACCCTTTGACCGGCCTGCCGCCCCTGCACGACCCGCTGAACAGGCTGGATAGCGATGACCGGCTCGCCAGGCCGATCAGGCTGGATGGCCGGGTGATATGGGGCGAAGCCCCGCTTTACCGCGCGCCGGACGCGGCCAGCCCGGTGGATACCATCCTGCATTATGGCGACGCGGTGCAGATCGACGGGCGCGTGGCGGACGATGCGGGCGGGTTGTGGCTGATCGTGGTCAATCTGGCCGATGGATATGCGGGCTATCTGAACGACAGGGCGGTGGCGCCCCCCACCGGCCCGGTCACGCATCAGCATACCGCCCTCGCCGGGCATCTCTATGCCCGACCCCATCATGGGGCGCCCGTGGCGTCGGCCCTGCCATTCGGCGCCCGGCTCAGCCTGACCGGCAACAGCCAGGACGGCTTTCTGGAAACCGCGGGCCGCCAATGGGTTTTCGCCGAGGCCGTGCGCCCCGCGCACCACACCGCGCCGGACCATGTGGCCCTGGCGGAAATGTTCCTGGGCTGCCCGTACCGGCTTGGCGGGCGCAGCGGGGCGGGGATCGATTGCAGCGGGCTGGTGCAGATCACGCTGGCGGCGGCGGGGCTGGCCGTCCACAGGGACAGCGATCTTCAGGCGGACAGCATCGGTCAACCGGTGGACGGGCCGCCCCGGCGGGGTGATCTGGCCTTTTTCCCCGGCCATGTGGGCTTCATGCTGGACGACACCACCATGCTGCACGCCACGGCCACCTATATGACCGTGCGCACCGAACCGCTGGCGCACGTGACCGCCCGCGTCGAGCGGGACGTGGCCCAAAAGGGGTTGGCCATGCCCGCCTTTTCCGGCTTTCGCCGCCCGTTTCCATAAAGCCCGCCCGCTGGATGACCCCGCCGGGCTTGCCAAGAAAAAAGGCGCCGCCCGATGACGCCGCCTTTTTCAGATCCACTTATCCGGTGATGGTTTCGATCAGGCGGACTGATCGAACATCGCCCTAGCGCCCGCTGGCGCCGTCCTCCACCCCGTCTTCGGCGGCATCACCGGCTTCCGCGTCTGCTTCCGCGGGGGCTTCCTCGGCAGCCTGCTGCACTTCGGGCAGCGGGGGCGGATTATCGCTGTTGGCACGCAGATAGGCGATCAGGTCGGCGCGCTGGCCGTCCCGGCGCAGACCCGCGAAGCTCATCTTGTTGCCCGGCGCGAATTCACGCGGATTGGCGAGCCAGTCGCTCAGTTTCTGATAGGTCCACTGGCCGCCAATACCCGACAGCGCATCGGAATACCCGAAGCCCGATGCCGCCGCCACGTCGGCGCCCAGAATGTTGTGCAGATTGGGGCCGGTGCGGTTGGGGCCGCCCTTTTCGATGGTGTGGCAGCTCTGGCACTTGGCGAACTGCCGCTCCCCGGCGTCGGCGCTGGCGTCCTGAAGCAATTCGGCCAGGCTCGGCCCCTTGTCTTCCACCTGTTCGCCCCCGTCGCCGTCATCCTCGGCCACCTCGATGGTATAGGCGGGCTTTTCCGGGGCGGAATCATGCATCAGCGTTTCCGACACGGTGGAGATCACCATGATCAGAAGGGCGCCGGAGATGATCGCGGCAAAAATCTTGTTCCACTCAAAAGAATCCACGGGAGTTCTCCTGTCAGGGTGCCGACGGGCCGCCGCGGGCCGCCCATCGGTTCTGGAAAATTCGCGCGACAATAGCCGCAGTTCCGCCCTTACTTCAAGCGGGCATTTGTCGCAGCGGCACGCTTTTATGCCGAATTCGCCTGAACAGGAGGTGCCGCGCGCGTTGACTTCCACCCCCCGCCTTGGCATTAGCAAATCCTCGGCGGCAGAAAAGGCAGCGGGAAAAGGGGATCGACCGCATGAATGCGCCAGGCACGGACAAGGACCGCATCATCGCCTTTCAGGGCGAACGGGGCGCCTATTCCCACATGGCGGCGGAAAGCTGCTACCCGGATCGACCCGTGCTGCCCTGCCCCGGTTTCGAGGCGGCGCTGGAAGCCGTGGCGAACGGCGAGGCCGGGCTTGCCATGATTCCCATCGAAAATTCCACCGCGGGCCGGGTGGCCGATATTCACCTGCTGCTGCCCGGCAGCGGGCTGTTCATCGTGGGCGAGCACTTCGCCCCCATCCGGCACAATCTGATGGCGCTGCCCGGTGCGGATGAAGCCGGGCTGACCACGGCCATCAGCCATGTGCAGGCGCTGGACCAGTGCCGCAAGACCCTGCGCGGGCTGGGTCTGCACCGGCAGAATGTGGCCGATACCGCCGGTGCCGCCCGGCTGGTGGCCGAAAGCGGCGATACCGGGCTTGCCGCCGTGGCCAGTGAACTGGCGGCGCAGGAATACGGCCTGACCATTCTGCGGCGAAACATTCAGGATGAAGGGCACAACACCACGCGCTTCGTGGTGCTGTCCCGCACGCCGCTGGACCCGGCAACGCTCACCGGTCCCACCATGACCAGCTTCACCTTCGAAGTGCGCAACGTGCCCGCCGCGCTTTACAAGGCGCTGGGCGGCTTCGCCACCAATGGCGTGAACATGACCAAGCTGGAAAGCTATTATGAAGGCGACAGCTTCATGGCCAGCGAATTCTATGCCGACATTGAAGGCGATGAACGGGATTCCGCCGTGCGCCGCGCCATGGAAGAGCTGAACTTTCACACCAAGCGGATCAATGTGCTGGGTACCTATGCCCAGGAACGGCGCAGAACCCTGACGGATTGAGGGAAGACCTAAAAGGTCAGCCAGTCACCGCCCATGGCATGTTCCATGAACGCGGGCAGGCCGCCTATGTCCACACGGGGGCGGGTGATCAGGTCATCAGGGGTCAGACCCTCGGTTTTCAGGCTGGTTTCGCAGGCGATCATTTCCACATCCATGGCGGCGAGCGCATCCAGCAGCACATTGGTATCCGCCACGCCCGCATCCGCCTGCCGGGCCGCCAGCGCGGCCTGGCCCCCGCCTTTCTCGCCCGCTGTCGCTTCGGCACGGTCAAGGGTCAGCAGATGCAGCGCGGAGCCGGAAAAGAAATAGGTGACCTTCGCCCCCATGGACGCCGCCGCCGCGCCGGTTCTGAGCGCCATGTGCAGCCGCCCGGCGTCGTCGCCAAGCACCATGATCGCCAGCCGCCTGTGTCCCCGTGATGCCACCATCAGTCCGTTCCTTTCCGGTCATCCCGCACCAGATCGGCGCAGGCTGGGCAGGCCGGGTCCCGTTTCAGAGTCAGGGTACGGGTACGGGCGGGTTCCAGCCCGTCCAGCAGCATCAGCCGCCCGGCAAGCCCATTGCCGAAAGGCACCAGCTCCCGGATCACCTCAAGCGCCTGAAGCGATCCCGCCATACCGGCCAGTGCACCCATTATGCCCTGTTCGGCACAGGTTGCATCCCCTTCCTCGCCGGGATGGTCGGGCATGAAGCAGCGATAACAGGGCAGGTCCGGCCCGTCATGGGGCTTGAATGTGGCCAGTTGCGCCAGATGGGACGACAGCATCGCCGTCACCAGCGGCAGGCGCACTGCCAGCGCGGCATCGGCCACCGCCAGCCGGGTGGTGAAATTGTCCGAGCCGTCGGCCACCACGTCCATGCCATCCATCAGCGCGGCGGCATTGTCGCCGGTCAGCCGTTCGGGCACGGTTTCAAGCTGCACATCCGGGTTGATGGCGGCGATTCGCTCGGCGGCGCTGTCCACCTTCAGTCGGTCCACATCCGATGTGTGATAAATCACCTGTCGTTGCAGGTTGGACAGGGCCACCCGGTCACCATCCACCAGCCGGATATGACCCACGCCCGCCGCCGCCAGATACATGAGAAGCGGGGCGCCGAGACCACCGGCACCCACCACCAGCACATGGCTGTCCAGCAACCGGGCCTGCCCCGCACCGCCGATTTCCCGCAGCACCATGTGCCGGGCATAGCGATCCAGTTGGGCATCGGAAAAGGTCATGCCGTCAGTCCGTGCCGGTGCTGCCGAAGCCACCCGTGCCGCGCACCGTTTCCTCCAGGCTTTCCACCGGTTCCCAGCGGGCCCGCGTGACCGGTGCCACCACAAGCTGGGCGATCCGCATTCCCCGATGCACAGCCACGTCCCGCTGACCCAGATTGATCAGGGCCACTTTCACTTCACCGCGATAGTCGCTGTCCACCGTGCCGGGGCTGTTCAATATGGTGATCCCCCGCTCCACCGCCAGGCCGGATCGCGGGCGCACCTGCGCCTCATAGCCGGGGGGCAGGGCAAAGGCGAGCCCGGTGGGAATCAGAACCCGCCCCATCGGCGACAGCACCAGCGGTTCCCCCGATGGCACGGCGGCCAACAGGTCCATGCCCGCACTTTCGGCGGTCTTGTAGGCGGGCAGGTCCAGCCCCGTGCCGTGGGACAGGCGGATCACGGGTACGCGCACGGGATCAATCGGCATGGCGGGGCGGCTCCATAACGGGGTGGCTTTCGGTTGTTCCGGGTGTGTCGGCATCATTACCGCCGGTCTCGCCGCCATGGCCCAGCGCGTCCGCGATACGGGCGGCCAGCCGGGCGGCGGTGGCATCCTTGCTCATGCGCGGCCAGTCCTCCGCCCCGCCCTGCGTGATCAGGTGCACCTGATTGTCCGCGCCGCCCATAATGCCGGTGGCGGCGGACACATCATTGGCCACGATCCAGTCGCAGCCCTTGCGCGCCCGCTTGGCCTCGGCATGGGCGATCACCTGATCGGTTTCCGCGGCAAAGCCCACCACCAGGGCGGGGCGATCATGGGTGCGCCCGGCCAGACCTTTCAGAATGTCCGGGTTTTCGGTCAGTTGCAGTTGCGGCAGGCCGTCGCGGGATTTCTTCATCTTGCGTTCGGGCGTTGTTTCAGGCCGCCAGTCCGCCACCGCGGCCACACAGACGGCGGCATCGGCGGGCAGGGCTTCATCCACGGCGGCGGCCATGTCATTGGCGCTTTCCACATCCACCCGCATGACACCGGCGGGTGTGGGCTGAGTCACCGGCCCGGCCACCAGTGTGACCCGCGCACCCAGCGCCGCCAGCGCCCCGGCCAGGGCGAAGCCCTGCCGCCCGCTGGACCGGTTGGCAATATAGCGCACCGGATCGATGGGTTCATGGGTCGGCCCGGCGGTGACGATCACATGGCGCCCGGCCAGACGGCGCGCGGCGGGCGACAGCCGGTCTTCCACCGCCGCCACGATCGTTTCCACGGCGGCCAGACGGCCAGCCCCCACCTCGCCGCAGGCCAGCATACCCGCTTCCGGTGGAACAAGGCCGATGCCATCCGCCGCCAGGGTTTCGCGGTTACGGCGGGTGGCGGGATGGTCCCACATCTGCGCGTTCATCGCCGGTGCGATCAGCACGGGCTTGTCGGTGGCCATCAATATGGTGGACGCAAGATCATCCGCATGGCCACCGGCCATCTTGGCCATCAGGTCAGCCGTGGCGGGCGCCACCACCACCATGTCCGCTTCCCGTGACAGGCGGATATGGCCCATCTCGGCCTCGTCCTTCAGGGAGAAAAGGTCGGTAAAGCACTGGTCCCCGGTCAGGGCGGCCACCGACATGGGCGTGATGAACTGCTGCCCGCCCGCCGTGAGTACGCCGCGCACGCCGGCGCCCCGCTCCATCAGCCTGCGGGCCAAGTCCAGCGCCTTGTAGGCGGCCACGCCGCCGCCAATGATCAACAGTATCCGCTTGCCGTTCAACATGGGCCTTCCGCCAACCTGATTTACCGGGGCCGATATGCGCCCCTTCCGTTCGCCCCCCTATACGCCAGCACCGGGCCGGTGGCAATCACAGCCCGACCAGCAGGGCGATCAACGCCCCCAGCGCCATGCCCGCCAGAAGCGGCAGGCCCCGCCCCTGCCGGATCACCACCGGCTGAGGTGGCGGCGGGTTGGGCCGGTCTTCCAGCAGGCGTTCCAGCCGGTCGGGCAGCCGCTCCACCAAACGGGGCAGGCGGTTCAGGAAATCGGCCAGCCGCGCTTCGGGGGACAGATTGTCCAGCATCCATGCCTCAATAATGGGGCGGGACGTCTGCCACATATTGGTGGACGGGTCCAGATGCAGGGCCAGCCCTTCCGCCATCACCATGCTGCGTTGCAACAACAGCAATTGCGGCTGGGTCTGCATGGCGAAGCGTTCCGTGGTGGCGAACAACTGGGCCAGCAGCCTGCCCGCCGAAATCCGCTCCACCGGCAGGTCCATGATGGGATCGGCGATGGAGCGCATGGCCTGGGCGAATGCTTCCACATCCTGATCGTCCGGCACATAGCCCGCATCGAAATGAATTTCCGCCACCCGCCGGTAATCCTGCCGAATGAAGCCATACAGGATTTCCGCCAGGAAGCGCCGATCCCGGTCATTCAGGCGGCCCATAATGCCGAAATCGATGGCCACAATGGTGCCGTCCGGCTCCACCAGCAGATTGCCGGGGTGCAGATCCGCATGGAAATAGCCGTCCCTCATGCTCTGTTTCAGGAACACCTGCACCAATGTGCGGGCCAGCCGGGTCAGGTCGTGGCCGCTGGCTTCCAGGGCATCCCGATCCGACAGGCGGATGCCATCCACCCATTCCAGCACCAGCACCCGCCGGGCGGTATGGTGCCACTGGATTTCGGGGATGCGATAGCCCGCCTCACCGGCCATATTATCGGCCAGTTCACCGGCGGCGGCGGCCTCCAGCCGCAGGTCCATTTCCGCTTCCACGGTCTGGCGGATCTTGGTCACCACCTCTTTCGGGCGCAGGCGCGCGGCGGCGGGCACATGGCGGTCGGCCAACTCGGCCAGCCATTCGAACAGGGCCACATCGCGCTGAAACCGCTCCTCGATGCCGGGGCGCAGCACCTTGACCGCCACCGCCCTGCCCTCAACGGTTTCCGCCTTGTGCACCTGGGCGATGGATGCGGCGGCCACCGGCGTTTGAGACACATGGCGGAACAGCGCGTCCAGCGGCGCGTCCAGTTCCTGTTCCATGGTGGCCTTCGCGGCGGCAAAGGGAAAAGGCGGCAGGCGGTCCTGAAGGGTGGCCAGACCACGGGCCAGCGGCTGGCCCACCAGATCGGGCCGGGTGGCGAGCGTCTGCCCCATCTTGATATAGGCCGGCCCCATGGCGGCCAGGGCGGCGGCCAGCCTTTCCCCGTCCGCCTCTGGCAGGCCGCGGCGCCGCGGCACCCAGAATGTGAAGGCGCGCAGAAAGGCGGGCACGCCGGGCGGCACCAGTTCCACATGGGACAGGCTGCGGATCGCGCCGTGGCGCCGCAGGGTGATCGCAAACCCCACAAGCTGGCCGATATGGATGATGTCCCGCAACATGCCCATGGCCGTCAAATCCGCCAGCCGCTGTGAAGCGCCACCACACCACCCGTCATGGGCCGCCAGTGCACCCGGCTCAGCCCGGCTTCCGTCATCATGCGGGCGAAACGGTCGGGGCCGGGAAAGCGCCGGATGGATTCCACCAGATATTGATAGCTGTCCCGGTCACCGGTGACCCATTGGCCAAGGCGCGGAATCATGTCGAAGCTGTACCGGTCGTAGAACCGCTTGATCAGGAGCTCCACGGCGGGGGAAAATTCCAGGCACAGAAAATGCCCGCCGGGCCGCAGTGTGCGTGTCATTTCGCCAAGGGCGGCGGGGATATCGGTGACATTGCGGATGCCGAAGGCGACGGTCACCGCGTCCTGGCTGGCGCTGGCCACCGGCAAATTCTCCGCGTCGCCGCAGGCAAAGGCCACGTCCAGCCCCCGCTCCAAAGCGCGCTGACGCCCCACGCGCAGCATTTCCGCATTGATGTCCATGACCAGCGCCTGCAGGCCCGGCGCCTTTTCCAGCGCGCGGAAGCTGATATCGCCGGTGCCGCCCGCCACATCCAGCAGGGCCATGCCCGACCTGGGGGCCAGGGCCGTGACCAGCGCGCGTTTCCACAGGCGATGCAGCCCCGCGGACATCAGGTCGTTCATCACATCATAGCGGTCGGCGACGGAATCGAACACACCACGCACCAGCGCTTTCTTTTCGCCCCTCGGCACGGTTTCGAAGCCGAAATGGGTCTGTTCCGCGCCAGTCTCATGGGCGGGGTCACGGTCGGCATCATGGGGGGTCCGGTCCTGAGCTGTCATGCCTGTTCCTCACATAACCCGGCGCGCCTGGCGGCTTTGCCATGATCGGGTTGCTGTCCGCACGGTACCCCTGACCATACGGGACAGGGCCGCGGGCGGACCATAGATCAGGCAGCAAGCGCTTGCCAAAGGGTTTGTCCCGCCGCATATCGATCAAAGAGCAATCAACAGGATATGATCCATGCCCGAAATGCCCGAAGTGGAAACCGTGATGCGCGGCATTCAGCCAGCGCTGGAAGGCGCACGCATCCGCCGGGCCGAGGCGTTCGTGCCCCGGCTGCGCTTTCCCGTGCCCGCCGATTTCGGGGCGCGGCTGACGGGCAACCGGGTCGTGGGGCTTCATCGCCGGTCGAAATATATCCTGGCGACACTGGCGGACGGCTGGACCCTGATGCTGCATCTGGGCATGTCGGGCCGGGTGACGATCTCCCCCGCGCCGCCGCATCCACCCCCGGCCCGGCACGATCACCTGCTGATCGAAACGGAAGGCGGCGCCCGCCTGGTGTTCAATGATCCCCGGCGGTTCGGCAGCGTGCATTTGATCCGGCAGGGCGATCTGCCCGGCCACAGGCTGCTGGCCGGGTTGGGGCCGGAACCGCTGGGCAACGGCTTTTCCGCGCCGGTGCTGGATGCGGCCCTGACGGACAGGCGCACCCCCATCAAGGCGGCCCTGCTGGATCAGGCCGTGGTGGCGGGGCTGGGCAATATCTATGTGTGCGAGGCGCTGTGGCGCGCCCGGATCAGCCCGCGGCGGCTGGCCCGCACGGTGCCGGGCGCGCGGTCGGCGCGGCTGGTGCCCGCCATTCGCGCCGTTCTGAGCGAGGCGATCGCCAGCGGCGGTTCGTCGTTGCGGGATTATCGCCAGGCCAATGGCGAACTGGGCTATTTCCAGCATGGCTTTGACGTGTACAACCGGGCGGGCGCCCCCTGTTCGCGGCCCGAATGCGGTGCTATGGTCCGACGTATCCGGCAGGCGGGCCGGTCCAGCTATTATTGTCCGGGCTGCCAGCGCTGACCGCCCGGATACAGTCTTTCAGGGGGAGATCAACCGTGATGTCACACACCGCCAGCCCGCCGCGCCCCTCTGGGCGCCGCCTGCGCCATGTCGCGCTTGTTCCGGCGCTTGGGCTGCTTTGCGCTTTTGGCGGTGCGGACGGGCGCTTCATCGATGGCTTTCCCGATGTGCCCCTGCTGGAAAGCGTGCGGCTGGCGGACGGAGAATCGCCCGTCATTTTCGACACGCCCGGCGGCACGGTGGCCGAAGTGCAGCTCACCAGTTCCGAGCCCGATGGCCTGCTGGCGCGCTATGGGGCGACTTTGCGCGGCCTTGGCTGGTCCTGCACGCAGGGGCGCAGCCTGATATGCCAGCGGGCGGACAATCGGCTGAAGCTGAGCGCCGCCGCCGGGGGCGCAGACCGCTTTGCCCTGCGGCTGGAGCCGCGCCGCTGAACCATGCCGCCCCGTCATGGAAGAATCGCGGCATCAAAACAGGCACACCGGAAAGCGGCCCCATCGGCATGGCGGGGAAAAGTCTTTGCATTCGCTGTCACAGGCTCTAGGACTCGAAGTCCGGTGACACCCGGCGGCCTGCGATCCGGCTGCCGCAGCAGAGTCCATATTGGCCGCGCCGCCCCTTTGGGGCCGGTCTGGCGGCCCTTGGCAAGGGAAGCGAACCCATGCATTTTGAAACCCTCTTGCTCGACAAACAGGACGGTGTGGGGCAGATCACCCTGAACCGGCCCGATGCGCTCAATGCGCTCAATCAGGAACTGTTGAGCGAACTGGCCCAGGCGCTGACCGCGCTGGATGCTGACGCGGATATCGGCTGCATTGTGATTACCGGCAGCGAAAAGGCTTTTGCCGCCGGGGCGGACATCAAGGAAATGGCTGACAAGTCGTTCACCGATGCCCTGTCGGAAGACATGTTCGCGGATATCAACCAGACCTTCGCCACGCTCAAAAAGCCGGTGATCGCGGCGGTGTCCGGCTATGCGCTGGGCGGTGGCTGCGAGATCGCCATGGCCTGCGATTTCATCGTGGCGGCGGAAAATGCCCGGTTCGGCCAACCGGAAATCAAGCTGGGCGTGATCCCCGGCATTGGCGGCACGCAGCGCCTGACCCGGCTGGTGGGCAAGGCCAAGGCCATGGACATGATGCTCACCGGGCGCATGATGGACGCGGAAGAGGCGGAGCGCAGCGGCATGGTGAGCCGGATCGTGCCCACCGAGGATCTCGCCGACGCGGTGGCCGAAATCGCCGGCACCATTGCCGGGCTCAGCCGTCCGTCGGTCATGCTGGCCAAGGAGGCCACCAACAAGGCGCTGGAAACCACCCTGGCCGAGGGTATTTTTCTGGAACGGCGCATGTTCCACGCGCTGTTTTCCACCCATGACCAGAAAGAAGGTATGCAGGCCTTCATCGAAAAGCGTTCCCCACGTTTCCAGAATCGGTGATCGCCGGATGTGCCGATCGGCTGTGGCCCTGGCCTTTGGTGGGGGTGGGGGCGTATCCGCCGGAGGCGGCCCCGGCTTTTCAGCGGTGCAATAGGCGTTTGCCGTGTTGACGCGGACGACGGAAAGCGATATAGACCCGGCCAATCAGGCGGCGCCTCAGTCCGGGTATCGGTGCGGCGCCCTTTTGTTTCACAGATCGTACCGCCGTCACGCGGCCGGGGTCCCGGCTTCCAGCCCAGCGGAAACCGGGCCGACGGTTACAGCGAAGGATTGAGAGACCCATGGCGAATATCAAGCAGGCCAAGAAACGTATTCTGCGCAACAGCAAGCGCGCCACCATCAACCGCAACCGGATGAGCCGCATTCGCACCTATATCCGCAAGGTGGAAGATGCCATCAAGGCCGGTGACAGCGGCACCGCACAGGATGCCCTGAAGCAGGCCCAGCCGGAAATCATGCGCGGCGCCACCAAGGGCGTGCTGCACAAGCGCACCGCATCGCGCAAGGTCTCCCGCCTGACCCAGCGGGTGAAGGCCCTGTCCTGAGACCGATCTGATCGCTGGCCGGCCATGACCGGCCCGGCATGAGACTCGAAGACCCCCGCGCCCCCAGCAAGGCGCGGGGGTTTTTGTATGTGGGGCCGTCTGCCGCACATCCTGCCGCACATCGAGGCACAAGCTGACCGGGCGGGACGCGGCGCCCGATTGCCACATGCCCCGGTTCCGGGCGAGTCGCGCACAAGAAGAATGACAACCGCCCGAAGGTGCGAGTCTACGGCCCCCCGGTTCGGGGCGACCGTCACAAAACTGGAACAGAGTTGAAACGTTGGGCCAGCCGAATTTTCAAGGGCCACAATATCTGGTGGGCTGGCCTGATGCGGGCCACAAGAAAGGGCAAAAATAAAGACTTGACGCCGCTTGTTGCTGGACGGCCATCCGGCCTGTCCGTATTTTCTCCCCCTGCCGGACGGATCGTGTCCGGTTCCTGACAGGCCCTTGCAACAGGGCCGGGTCGGTGGGGGCCAGGTTCGGTGGGGCCAGCGCAACAGGACCAGATGCAACGGGGCGGGATGCGGCCAGACGCGGCGGGATTTGTCGCACGGGCGCGGACCATCAGCCCCGTCAATCTGGCCTTTGCAGTGCGCCCGGTGGGCCGGCTATGTGTGGCCGCGCCCCCGTGCCGGGCCGTGAGGTGTTTTGGCGCGTGACGCGATGTGCCTGACTGTGCCGGGAGTTCGAGTGTCACAGGGCGCGGGTTCCCTGAGTGCGTTGGAGTGTGTGCGCCAGAATGTGTGCGCCGGGATCTGTGCGGGACGGCGATGCCTTGGCAAGCGTGTCTGTGCGGCATCC
This sequence comes from Yunchengibacter salinarum, assembly GCF_037658235.1. NCBI lineage: Bacteria > Pseudomonadati > Pseudomonadota > Alphaproteobacteria > Kordiimonadales > Kordiimonadaceae > Yunchengibacter > Yunchengibacter salinarum. The sequence continues at coordinate 182,355 of NZ_JBBJLN010000008.1, forward strand.
GTCCGGGCCATGGCTGCGGGGGCGGAACGGGGCATGGTGGGCAAGACGGTGGAAGACAGGCTGTATGACGAGCATGACGGCGGTAAGGGGTGAGGCGGGCATGAAAGCCCGGTTTCGAGTAAGGCAGGACCAGATGAAACCTGCCCGGAAAGCGGTTGCGGGGGCGTGGCCGTGACGAACAAGGGGGACGAGACTATGCGGGGTTTGGCCGAAAGCGGGGCCGCTGCCAGGCCGGAAACGGCGGGCACGGCGGCAGGCGGGTCGGCGCACCATCAGCATCCGGCCTGGGAAAAGGTATGCAGCCGGTTTCGCCGGGAATTCGGTGAGGATGCCTATAGTTCCTGGATGGGGCAGCTCGCCTTTCGGGGCATTGACGGTGGCACCGCGGAACTGACCGCGCCATCGCGCTTCGTTCGGGACTGGGTGGACCGGCATTATGCGGGCCGCCTGCGCGATTTCTTCATGGGGGAGGACCAGCGGGTCAAGGCGTTGAGCATTCGTCTGGCCTCTGCCGGTCAGGGCGATGGCCAGGACGCACCGTCCATGGTCGCCATGGCCCCTGGCGGGGCCGGTGCGGCGCCGTCGGACGATGGCGAAAGCGCGGATCGGCATCATGCGGATCAGAACCGGGGGGACCGGGCCCACGCGCTGGACCCGCGCTACAGCTTTGACAGTTTCGTGGTGGGCAAGTCCAACGAGCTGGCCTATGCCGCCGCCAAGCGAATCGCGGAAAGCGATGAGGTGACCTTCAACCCGCTGTTCCTGCATGGCGGCGTGGGGCTGGGCAAAACCCACCTGATGCACGCCCTGGCCTGGGAAGTGACCCGCCGCAATCCGGGCAAGCGGGTGGTGTACTGCTCGGCGGAAAAGTTCATGTACGAGTTCATCTCGGCCCTGCGCTACAAGGATACGCACGCCTTCAAGCAGAAATACCGCAATGTGGACCTGCTGATGGTGGATGACGTGCAGTTCATTTCGCACAAGGGCTCCACGCAGGAAGAGTTTTTCCACACCTTCAATGCCCTGGTGGACAGCCGCCGACAGGTGGTGATCTCCGCCGACCGCAGCCCGACCGATCTGGAAGGCATCGAGGACCGGATCATTTCCCGCCTGGGCTGGGGCCTGGTGGCGGACATTCACCCCACCGACTATGAGCTGCGATTCGGCATTCTGGAAAGCAAGGCGGAGCGTGCCGCCGACGTGACCGTGCCACGGGATGTGCTGGAATTTCTCGCCCGGCGCATCACCTCCAATGTGCGGGAACTGGAAGGCGCGCTGAACCGGGTGATGGCCTATGCCACGCTGGTGGGTCGGCCCATCACCATCGACATGACCCGCGACGTGCTGCAAGACCTGATTCGCGCCAATGATCGCAAGCTCACCATTGACGAAATCCAGCGCACCGTGGCGGAATACTACAATCTGCGCCTGTCGGAGCTGCTGTCCACCCGGCGCGCGCGCAACATCGCCCGGCCCCGTCAGGTGGCCATGTATCTGGCCAAGCAGCTCACGTCCCGATCCCTGCCGGATATAGGCCGGCGTTTTGGCGGGCGGGACCACACCACGGTGATGCACGCCGTGCGCAAGGTGGATGATCTCAGACGCGACGACAGCCAGCTTGACGAGGATATCACCCGGCTGACCCGCCAACTGGAAGGCTGAGGCCGCGACACGGCGGAACACCGGGGCGCCCCGATGCCCACATATGTGAAAGATGTTGGCTTTTGGGGCAGAATCGCTATGGTCTGGGGAACAAAAGGGGCGTCCGGCCCGTCCGAAAAGGGCGGCATCTGGCCGGGCGCGCGGGTGGAAACGGTCACGGGCCCGCCTGTGCGGGGGCTCATGCAAAAGAAACGGATGCCATGAAGGTCAGTATTGAACGCAGCGCCCTGCTGAAATCCCTTTCGCACGTCCAGTCGGTGGTGGAGCGCAAAACGACCATCCCGATTCTCGCCAATGTGATGCTGGAAGCGGAAGGCGATCGCCTGGCCCTGACGGCCACGGATCTGGATATCGCGCTGGTGGAACACGCCCCCGCCATGATCGAGCAGGCGGGCGCCACCACAGTTCCGGCGCACACCCTGCACGAGATCGTGCGCAAGCTGCCGGATGGCGCGGATGTCACCATGTCCCTGGAAGACGGGGAGCGGCTGGTGGTCATGGCGGGTCGGTCCCGCTTTTCCCTGGCCGCGCTGGACAAGCAGGATTTCCCCGTGATGAGCGAGGGCGAAATGCCCCACCGCTTCACCCTGCCATCCGCCGAATTGAAGCGCCTGATCGACAAGGCCCGCTTTGCCATCTCCACCGAGGAGACGCGCTATTACCTGAACGGCATCTATCTGCATGTGGCGGGCGACGGGGACGATGCCCGCCTGCGCGCCGTGGCCACGGACGGCCACCGGCTGGCCCAGGTGGATCAGGACGTGCCCGAAGGCGCCAGCGGTATGCCCGGCGTGATCGTACCGCGCAAGACCGTGAGCGAAGTGCGCAAGCTGATCGACGATTTCGAGGGCGGCGTGGATGTGGCGCTGAGCGACACGAAGATCCGCTTCGCCTATGACGGGGCGGTGATCACGTCCAAGCTGATCGACGGCACCTTCCCCGATTACAGCCGGGTGATCCCGGACGGCAATGACAAGCGCATGGAACTGGATTGCAAGCTCTGCCGCGATGCGGTGGACCGGGTGTCCACCATTTCCTCGGACAAGACGCGGTCGGTGAAACTGTCGCTGGACCGGGACAGCGTGACCTTTTCCGTCACCAGCCCGGACAGCGGCACCGCGCGGGAGGAAATGGCCGCTTCCTATGATGCCGACCCCATGGAGATCGGCTTCAACAGCCGCTATCTGATGGACATCCTCTCCCAGGTGGAGGGGGAAACAGTGCAAGTGGACCTGGCCGAAGCGAGCGCGCCCACCGTATTGCGCGACGTGATGGACGATCAGGCCCTTTATGTACTGATGCCCATGCGGGTCTGATCCACCCGCTGTTTCATGAAGCCCGGAACGGGAGTGACATGTGCCCATGGACATGCCGCAGCGCAATAGCGGCGTGGCGGCCAGCGGGGCCATGATTGGCCGGGTGGCCGTGACACGGCTGACCCTGACCCGGTTCCGCTGCTATGAGCAGGCCCGGCTGGACCTGGCCGACGGGCCGGGCCTGGTGGTGCTGACGGGTGCCAACGGGGCGGGCAAGACCAATATCCTTGAAGCTGTGAGCTATCTGTCCCCTGGCAGGGGCCTGCGCGGCGCCGCCATGAGCGATGTGACGCGGCTGGGGGCCGATCGCCCCTGGGCCGTGGCCGCCATGGTGACCGCCCGCGATCCGGGCGGCGCGCCGGAAGAGGTGCGCGTGGGCACCGGCCCGGCGGAAGACGGCACCGGTCGCCGGGTGGTCCGGCTGGACGGAGAGCCTGACCGCGGTGGCCGGGCGCTGGCCGATCGCTGGGCCGTCAACTGGCTCACCCCCGCCATGGACCGGCTGTTCGTGGAAGCCCCCGCCGGGCGGCGCCGTTTTCTGGACCGTATGGTGCTCGGCCTCTATCCAGATCATGGCCGCCAGGTGGCCGCCTATGAGCGCGCCATGCGGGAACGCAACCGCCTGCTGGCCGACGGGCGCGGCGACCCGGCCTGGTTGCGGGCGGTGGAGGGCCGCATGGCCGCCCATGCGGTGGCCGTGGCCCATGCCCGGCTGGATTATGCGGGGCAACTGGCGGGCGTGCTGGACACGACGGGCGACGGCCCGTTTCCCCGCGCCCATCTGGCGCTGGATGGCTGGCTGGAGGAGCGCCTTCAGGACGGCACCCCCCCGGTGGAGGCGGAAGACGCTTACCGGGAACGCCTGAGCCGGGGCCGGGGGGAGGATCAGGCCGCCGGGCGGGCGCGGCTGGGGGTGCACCGCACCGACCTGGTGGTCACCCATGGCGACAAGGCCATGCCCGCGCCGCTCTGTTCCACCGGTGAGCAGAAAGCCCTGCTGGTGGCGCTGGTGCTGGCAGGCAGCCGTATGCAGGCACAGCTTACCGGGCGGGCACCGATTCTGCTGCTGGACGAGGTGGCCGCCCATCTGGACAGCCACCGGCGGCGCGGTCTGTTCGACCAGTTGGAAGCCCTGGGAAGCCAGTGCTGGCTGACCGGAACGGATCGGGCGCTGTTCGAGTCGCTCGAAAGCCGGGCGCGCTTTCTGACCGTGGCGGATGCCACCGTGCGGAACGCCTGAAAAACCGCCGTTTGGGAAAGGTGCGAATCAGGTCTGGAAGCGGGCGGCCCAAGCCTTTATAAGGAAACGAACACATGCCCATTCCCGCGGCGCCGCGCCCGTGGCCCGCACCAATCCGAACGCTGGAAGAAGGTCCCTCCATGAGTGACGAAACGCATAATGCCGATGATGAGTATGGCGCCGGTTCGATCAAGGTTCTTAAGGGCCTGGACGCGGTTCGAAAACGCCCCGGCATGTATATTGGCGATACGGAGGATGGCTCCGGCCTGCATCACATGATCTTCGAGGTCTCGGACAACGCCATTGACGAGGCGCTGGCGGGCCACTGTGATCTGGTGACCATGACGCTGAACCCCGATGGCAGTTGCTCGGTCAGCGATAATGGCCGCGGCATTCCCACCGACATCCATGAGGGGGAGGGCGTGTCCGCCGCGCAGGTGATCATGACCCAGCTTCATGCGGGCGGCAAGTTCGACCAGAACAGCTACAAGGTATCCGGCGGCCTGCACGGCGTGGGCGTGTCGGTGGTGAACGCCCTGTCCGACTGGCTGGAACTGCGCATATGGCGCAATGGCCGGGAGCATTTCATGCGTTTCGAGCGGGGCGAGCCCATTGGCGATCTGGAAGAGATCGGCGATGCCCAGGGCCAGCAGGGCACGCTGGTGACCTTCAAGCCGTCCACCGAAACCTTCAAGGACATCAATTTCGATTTCGAGCGGCTGAAGCACCGCTTCCGGGAACTGGCCTTTCTCAACAGCGGGGTCCGCATCCGCCTGGTGGACAATCGCCATACGGAAAAGGACGAGCTGGAGCTGTTCTATGAGGGCGGCATCACCGAGTTCGTGAAATATCTGGACCGGTCGAAAACCAGCATTATCGGGGAGCCCATCACCGTCATCGGGGAACGGGACGACATCACGGTGGAATTGTCCATGCAGTGGAATGACAGTTTCCATGAAAACGTGCTGTGCTTCACCAACAATATTCCCCAGCGCGACGGCGGCACGCACCTGGCGGCGCTGCGCGCGGCCCTGACGCGATCGGTGAACGCCTATGTGCAGGAAACCGGGCTGGCCAAGAAATCCAAGGTGTCGCTGAGCGGGGACGATGCGCGGGAAGGGCTTACCTGTGTTCTTTCGGTGAAAATTCCGGACCCGAAATTTTCCAGCCAGACCAAGGACAAGCTGGTCTCCAGCGAAGTGCGCCCGGCGGTGGAGGGGCTGGTGGGCGAACAGCTTGGTGAATGGTTCGGGGAGCATCCCGGCGAGGCCCGTACCGTGGTGCAGAAGATCATCGATGCGGCCACCGCGCGGGATGCGGCCCGCAAGGCGCGGGACCTGACCCGCCGCAAGGGCGCGCTGGACGTGGCGTCCCTGCCCGGCAAGCTGGCCGATTGCAGCGAGCGCGACCCCGCCAAATGCGAGCTTTTCATCGTGGAGGGGGACAGCGCCGGCGGCTCGGCCAAGCAGGGCCGCGCACGCAACACGCAGGCGATCCTGCCGCTTCGGGGCAAGATCCTGAATGTGGAGCGGGCGCGCTTTGATCGTATGCTGTCCTCCAACGAGATCGGCACGCTGATCACGGCGCTGGGCACCGGCATTGGTCGCGATGATTTCAACCTGGACAAGCTGCGCTACCACAAGATCATCATCATGACCGACGCCGACGTGGACGGCGCCCACATCCGCACCCTGCTGCTGACCTTTTTCTATCGGCAGATGCCGGAGCTGGTGGAAAAGGGGCATCTCTATATCGCCCAACCGCCGCTTTACAAAGTGGCCCGTGGCAAATCGGAAGTCTATCTGAAGGATGATGCCGCGCTGGACGACTATCTGATCGACACCGGCATTCAGGACGTGGTGATCACCGATGCCACCGGTGCCCAGCACGCCGGGGCGGCGATCAAGGACCTGGCCTCGCGGGCGCGCACGGTGCGCATGGTGATGGCCGCCATGCCGGCCCGCCTGCCCAATCACCTGATCGAAACACTGGCCCTGATGGGTGGGCTGGACCCGGCCATGGAGGACGCACCCAACGCCCGCGAAAAGGTGGCCGCGGCTGTGGCCGCGCGGATCAACGCCTTTGCCGAAACGCCCGACCAGGAAGGCTGGAGCGGCGAAGCGGACGATGACGGCGGCTATCTGTTCCAGCATGAGGTGCGCGGCGTGACCGACATCTATCGCCTGGACCGGCGCTTCATCGACAGCCAGGAAGCCCAGAGCCTGCACGCCCGCATGGACGGGCTGGCCGACCTGTTCGAAAAGCCGCTGGTCGTGGAGCGCAAGGAGCAGGAAACCAAGGTACCCACGCCCATGGCCATGCTGTCACTGTTGCTGGACTTTGGCAAAAAGGGCCTGTCCACCCAGCGCTACAAGGGCCTGGGCGAAATGAACCCGGAACAGCTTTGGGAAACCACGCTGGACCCGTCGGCCCGGTCGCTTCTTCAGGTGAAAGCGGCGCAGGCCGACACGGCGGACGAAATCTTCACCAAGCTGATGGGGGATGTGGTGGAAGAACGCCGTACCTTCATTCAGGACAATGCGCTGAATGTGGTGAATCTGGATATCTGATCGCGGCGTTGCCCGGTCTCGCGCCGACCCGGCGAGGGCGGGCGCGCCCGGATGTGGTGGAAACGGGAAAGGGCGGCGCCCATGCTGGCGCCGCCCTTTTTCCGTTCGATCCCGCGCCGGGCCCTTAGCCCTGGCGGATTTCCGTAAGGAATTTCTCCACCTCGGTGCGCAGATCGTCCGATTGCCGGGTCAGATCCTGCGCCGAGGACAGCACCGAATTGGAAGCCTTGCCGGTGGAGGCGGCCCCCTCGTTCACATCGGTCATGTTGCTGGTCACCTCGTTGGTGCCGGTGGACACTTCCGAAACATTGCGTGCGATTTCCTGTGTGGAGGCATCCTGCTCTTCCACCGCGGAGGCGATGGACACAGCGGTGGAATCGATGTCGGAAATGATTTCCTTGATCTTTTCCATCGCCTTCACCGCCGTATTGGTGGCGTTCTGCATCCCGCTCACCTGGCCGGAAATCTCTTCCGTGGCCTTGCCGGTCTGGCTGGCCAGATTCTTCACCTCGCTGGCCACCACGGCAAAGCCCTTGCCCGCATCGCCGGCACGGGCGGCCTCGATCGTGGCGTTGAGCGCCAGCAGGTTGGTCTGCTCGGCAATGTCGTTGATAAGCTGAACCACTTCGCCGATCTTGTCCGCCGCGCTCACCAGTTCGGCAATGTCCTTGCTGGCTTCTTCGGTGCGTTTCACCGCATCGCGGGCCGCTTCGGAGGACTGGGTGGTCTGGCCGGTGATTTCCCGCACGGAGCTGGACAGCTCTTCCGCGGCGCTGGCCACCATCTGGGCGTTGCTGGATGCCTGCTCGGCCGCCTTGGTCACCACGGCGGAACGCTGCGAAGTATCTTCCGCCGTTTCGGACATTTCGCGGGCGGAACTTTCCATGTCGCTGGCGGAGCGGGATACCTTTTCCACCACGGCCATGACCGACTTCTCGAACTGATCCGCCATTTCCAGCATGGCCCGGCGGCGTTCTTCCCTGGCCTGACGGTCGGCCTCTTCCTTTTCCTTGCGCTGACGCTCTTCGTCCTCGCGCTTGGCTTTTTCCTCTTCCTCGCGGCGCTGGCGCTCCAGCTCTTCCTGTTCGCGCTGCTCCTTCTCCAGGCGCTGGCGCTCCACGGCGTTTTCCTTGAAGACCTGCACCGCGCGGGCCATTTCGCCGATCTCGTCCACCCGGTCGGAATGGGGCACTTCGGCATCCAGATTGCCGTCGGCCAGCACGGTCATGGTGCGGGTCAGCGCATTGACCGGAGCGACCACGCGACCCAACACGATCCATGCTGCCGCGGCGCCGATCAGAATGGCCACCACCAGCAGCAGCACACTGGTGATCAGGTCACCGGTGGCATCGCCCATCAACTGCTCGTTCAGTTCCGTGGCCAGTGCGTCGGCTTCCCCCGCCATGCTGGATATGGGGGCGGTGGCTTCCCGAGACCGGTCCATCCAGGTCTGGGCATCCACGGGATAGTCGTCCCCCAGGTCGGCGGCCATGTACACATCGTCCCGAAGCAGGCTGAAATCCTGGAAGAACTTGGTCTTGATGGGCTCGATCAGCGACCGGATCTCGTCATTCACCAGATCGCTCTGCGCCACGTTCTGTACCTGGCTCCAGGCATTGCGCACATGGCCGCTATACTGGCTGACGATCTGAAGTTTGAAACTGTTCAGCTTTTCCCCGGAAGCGATATTGTTGCCGATGGAGGCCGAGTCGCGCCCCGCATATTCGATCATCACCCAGAGCTGATATTTCAGTTGCCGCACGGCGGCCAGCCGGGCATTGCCGGCGGTGAAATTGATCTCGATGGTGCTGCGCAGGTCCGCCGCGGCTTCCACCAGGTCGGCAATGGTCCGCATGATCGAGCGGGAGCGCAGTACCCGCTGATCCGCCCCCGCGGCCAGATCATCGGCGATCTGGTCACCCATGCCCTTGTATTCCGCCCAGGCATCATCCAGGGCTTTCACCTTATCCTGCCGATCCGGGAAATCGGGCAGTTCCTCCATATCGGCTTTCAGCGTGTTGAAGGCGCGCATGGCGGCCTGGCGCTGGGCTTCGGCCTCGTTGCGGATGTCGGAAGACGCCGAGCCTTCCAGGCCGTAGGCCGTGTTGACAATGATCCGTTCCCCCCCGGCGGCAAATTTCAGTTGCGCCAGATCATCCGACACCTTGTTCACCGTCTGGGAGCGGTCGGCCACGGACTGGGTGTCCAGCGCCGTGAACACGCGCACCACGGACAGTACGATCACGGCAAGCAACAAAAGGCCGGTAACGGTGATCAGCAAATTGCGAACGGAAAGGACGCGCTTGTTAAGCAGACCATCAAGTACGGACATAAAACTGTGATCCTCCACGCTCACCGGACTGATACGTCTGCCCGGCCATGCCGATTTGAAACTGAGCTTGAAGAGACGGTTACCCCTTTTAACCGTATCTCTTCCAGCCGGAATAGAAGCATTAAGCCCGCCACATTTCAAGGTCGGAGGGCCATCACCATACAATCAGGGGTGAATTGACCACGCCTTCCCCCTTTTCAATCCGGGCGGTTACCAAAACCCGACCGGAAACCGGTTTCCCGGTCCTGCCCGCCCCTATCGGGACAGGCGGGGCTCAAATATCGGGGTTGGGATCAGGCGCATGGGACAGCGCGGCGCCCGCGCGCTCCGTGAATTTCTTCAGCATCAGGTCCGGCCCCGCCAGCAGCATCAACCCCATTTCCGTGGCGCTCTGCCAGCGCACGCGCCCGGCGAAGTGGCCCAGCGACTCGATGCTCAGCAGCAATTCCGCGCCCGGCTCGAAGGCATGGTCCGCCGCCACCAGAACACCCGCCAGAGACACATCCCGCACATGGCAATCATAGAGGCGCCCGTCTTCGTCTTCCAGCGTGCCGATCCAATCCACTTCCTGGCGCGTGTCCTGCCTGCGCTCGCTGTCTTCGCCTGATGTGTCTGTCATGGTGTTGTCCCGCCCCTCGGCCCGCAAGGCCTTGTTTTTTATTGCCCAGACATCTTAAAAGGTTGCATCGCCGCGTCAAAGCCAAGTTTGGTCAAAGTTTCGAGAGCCGCCCCGCGCCGCGCGCCACCGCATCAGGGAGACCACGCCCATGTCCAAATCCGCCGCCAGTGCCGCAGAGGCCGCCATTGTCCCGCGTCGCGGGCCGGTTCGCAAGGGGGTGGACGCGATCCGGTCGGTGCTGTTCAATCTGGCTTTTTACGGCTTCAATCTGATCTATCTGCCGCTGGTGGTGCTGCCGGCCACGCTGGTGGCGGGGGAAGGGGCGATCCGCCGCCTGATCTGGGTCTATTGCCGGTCTTCCGTGTTTCTGGCCCGCTGGGTCATGGGGATCAGGCTGGTCTATGACGGGGAAGAAGCCCTGCCGCGCACCGGGCCGATCATCATTGCCGCCGCCCACCAGAGCAATATGGACCCGATCATCACCTATCTGCTGCGGTCGGATGTGACGGCGCTGGCCAAGAAAGAGTTGTTCCGGGTACCGGTGATTGGCCGCGTTCTGTCCAGGATCGGCATCGTCAAGGTGGACCGGCAGAGTGGCCGTGCCCATCGGGGCATGGACCAGGTGGGGGAGGCCGTGCGCGCCGAGGGCAAGGCGCTGATCGTCTATCCCCAGGCCACCCGCGTAAAGCCGGGGGACCGGCGCAAGCTGAAATCCGGTGCCTATCACCTGCAACAGGATACCGGGCTGCCGGTCTATCCGGTGGCCACCAATACCGGCCTGTTCTGGCGCAAGGGATTTTTCCACCGTTCGGGCGTCGCGGTTTTCCGGGTGGGGGAGAAGCTGCCCCACAATCTGTCCAAGGCGGCTTTCATGGAACGGCTGACGGATACGGTGGTGCATGACAGCGAAGCGCTGGCCGAGGCCGCCGGTTTCACGCGGGAGCTTGAAAAACAGCGTACATGACAAATCTCTCCCTGAGGCGGTCTTTTTTGCACAAGGCGGTTCAGCCCGCTAGACTATTGGTTCGGCCCGGCGCGGCATCTGTTCCGTCCGGCGCGATTCACAGCATGGAATGAGGCGAACATGACCAGCACAGCGCAATCCGGCCATTGGCGCGGCAGCAATGACGAAACCGGACCCAAACGGGACGAGACCGTGCGCGCGCTGCTGGATCGGCGCGCACAGTATAACAGCCTGTGCGGCCTGACCATGCGCCGGGTGGACGGGCTGCTTCATGGCCTTCTGTCCCTGCTGTTTCCCCATTTCGACCCCGGCCCGCGCTGCCGGGAAACGCTGGGCAGGCAACTGGCGGCGGTGGAGGATGACCTCACCGCCATGGTCGCCTGCGTGCGCCACGAATCGGACCACGGCCCCGCGCGCGAAATTGTCGCCGCTTTGGTGGCGCAGCTTCCCCACATTGCCGAGCAGTGTCATGCGGACGCCGAAGCCCTGCTGGCGGGCGATCCGGCGGCGGAAAGCATCGAAGAAGTGATCCTGGCCTATCCGGGCTTTTTCGCCGTGGCCAGCTACCGGCTGGCCCACGCGCTGCTGCTGCTGGACGTGCCCTTGCTGCCACGGCTGATCACCGAGTGCGCCAAGCAGGCCACCGGCATCGACATTCACCCCAAGGCCCGTATCGGCGCCCGCTTCTTCATCGATCACGGCACGGGCGTGGTGATCGGCGGCACGGCGGTGATCGGTGACGATGTGAAGCTCTATCAGGGTGTGACACTGGGCGCGCTCAGCGTGGACAAGGACAAGCGGCACGAAAAGCGCCACCCCACGGTGGAAGACAATGTGGTCATTTATGCCAGCGCCTGCATTCTGGGCGGCGAGACCACGGTGGGCGCCAATTCCATCATTGGCGGCAATGTGTGGCTGACCCGCTCGGTGCCCCCCTGGTCACGGGTGATGTTCCGCGCCTGCGACACCGAAGAAATCGTGCCGCTGCACGCCCGCAAGAAAAAAGCCTGACCAGGCCGCGGCGCCACACCGGCAAAGCTGCTGTTTTATCGCTTTTCCGTATCGAGGGAGACCCATATGAAAGCCGAGAGCATTCTTGAGACCATCGGCGACACGCCCCATGTGCGCCTGAGCCGCCTGTTTCCCGACCATGAGGTGTGGATCAAGCAGGAGCGGGCCAACCCTGGCGGCTCCATCAAGGACCGCATCGCGCTGTCCATGGTGGAAGCGGCGGAAGCCGACGGACGGTTGAAGCCGGGCGGCACCATCATCGAACCCACGTCCGGCAATACCGGCGTGGGTCTGGCCATGGTGGCCGCGGTAAAGGGCTATGAACTGGTTCTGGTGATGCCGGAATCCATGTCCGTGGAGCGGCGGCGCCTGATGCTGGCTTATGGTGCCCGCTTCGACCTGACGCCGAAGAAAAAGGGCATGAAGGGCGCCATTGCCCGCGCCGAGGAACTGGTTGCCGAAACCCCCGGCGCCTGGATGCCGCAACAGTTTTCCAACCCCGCCAACCCGGATGTGCACCGCCGCCATACGGCTGAGGAAATCTTTCGTGACTTCCCGGACGGGGTGGACGCGATCATCACCGGCATCGGCACGGGCGGCCATATTCAGGGCTGCGCCGAAGTGCTCAAGCCCCGCTGGCCGGGCCTGAAGGTATATGGCGTGGAGCCCGCCGCCGCGCCCTTTCTGACAGAAGGCACCGCCGGTCCCCATCCGCTTCAAGGCATTGGTGCGGGGTTCAAACCGGATGTGCTGAATATGGACCTGCTGGACGGCGTGATTCCGGTGGATGCCGACGAGGCCCGCCAGATGGGCCGCGCGGCGGCGCTTTCGGAAGGTATGCTGGTGGGGCTGTCTTCTGGCGCCACGCTGGCGGCCATCCGCCATCAGGTGGCCAGCCTGCCGAAAGGCGCCACCGTGCTGGGCTTCAATTACGATACCGGTGAACGCTATCTTTCCGTGCCGGACTATCTGCCGGAAAGCTGAGCACCGCGCCCGGCGGGGATCATTCCTCGCCGGGGTCGATGTCGGACCCTTGCAGGCCGCTTTCCAGCCGCACGATCAGGGCCAGATGCTCGCCGCGAATGTCCAGCTCCTTCTTGCTGCCCCGTGGCAGGGGCACGCCCTGTTCGATACAGTGATTGAGAATGGCGGCCCCCACTTCCCGGCTGTTGAACACCACCGGGTTCTGGCCGTTCGGCATGTCATATCGGATCGCCACTTCCCCTTCGTCATTCAGATGGGCGCGCACGTCATGGGGGATTGTGGCGGCATCCATCCCCTTGGCCTCAAGGATCGGCTTCAGGGCCACGATCAGTTCATCGTCGGAAAACAGGATGCTGCGGGTTTCGAGAATCATGCGAGAGGCCTTTTCAAACGGTCTTGTGCCGGTCAGTTAGACATAATTTATCTAAAATGCAAACAGGATGCCGGGGTTCCCGATGCTTCATTACGCCGTATCGCCCTGGCCGGTTTCCGCCCGACCCTGAGACGGCGGCGGCATGGCTGTTTCGCGGGCCTGCCAGGCGCGGATCACCGCATTGGCCACGGTGGCCAGCGGAATGGCGAAAAACACGCCCCAGAAACCCCAGATGCCGCCAAACACCAGAACGGCAATGATGATGGCATTGGGGTGAAGCTGCACCACTTCGGAAAACAGCAGCGGGGCCAGCAGATTGCCGTCCAGCGCCTGAAGAATCAGATAGGCGACCACCACCACGATCATGTCGCTGGAAAAGCCCCACTGGAAATAGGCCACCAATGCCACCGGCAGGGTCACCGTGGCGGCACCGATATAGGGAATGATCACCGACAGCCCCGTGGCCACCGCCAGCAATGTGGCATAGCGCAGGCCAAGGATTTCAAAGGTGACGAAAGCGGCCACCCCCACAATAATGATTTCATAGACCTTACCGCGCGCATAATCCCCGGCACGCTGCACGCTTTCCACCCAGACCGTTTCCAGCATGGGCTTTTCCCGCGGCAACATACCGCCAAACCAGCCGAGCAGCAGTTTCTTGTCCTTCAGGAAAAAGAACACCATCACGGGGACCAGCACCAGATAGACCACCAGCGTTACCGCGCCGCGAATGCCGGACAGGCTGTATTGCAGCAATTGCGGCCCCAGATTGGCCACATCATTGCCAAGACCGGAAAGCCAGCCGCGCACCTGTTCCTGGCTGATCAGATCGGGCACCTTCTGCTGAAGCTGCATCAGGGCGTCCCTGAGGCCGCCGATCATGCTGGGCGCATCATTGACGAACTGGCCGATCTGGCGCACCAGCGGCGGCGCCACGGTGACCATAAGCAATCCCACCAACAGCACGAACAGCAGCACCACCAGGCTGACCGCCAACATGCGCGGCATACCCTGTCGGCACAGCCATGTGACGGGGGCATCCAGCAGAAAGGCCACCACCACCGCCGCAATGGCGGGGGTGAGCATGTCCGCGAACAGGATCACCGCCAGAACCGACCCCAGCAGGGCCAGCAGCAGGATCACCACCTGCGGGTCCGAAAAGGTGCGGTGAAACCATTGCCGGATCAGATTCATCGCTGTTTTCCTTGATCGGCGACGGCGCCCCGGTCGCCGGGTTCGGCCACCGCATCCACCCCATGGTCGTCATGGGCATGGCCGTGATCCGGGCCATATTGATCGGGTCCGGCGCTGGTATGGTCGTGGGCGTGGGCCAGCGGCGTCAAGACCTGAAAGAAGCGCCGCGCCCCCTGATGAACCAGCACGGCCAGCACCACCACCGCCCAGATGCCGAAGATCGCCCCCGGCCAGGGCGCGGCGGGCAGCATACCCGGCCACCACACGCTCAGCATCACGATCAGCAGCAGCAGCGCCAGGCTGATGGCGCTCCAGCGCATCAGGCCCCCCGCCTCTGTCGCGGTTTCCGTTTCCGCCTGTGATCGCCGCCCCCGCCACAGGCCAAACAACAGCATCAGACCAAGCACCGGCCCCAGCAGGCGCCCCACCGCCAGCAGCGGGGCCAGTTGCTCCCCGCCGCCATGGCCGTGGCGGCCATCCGCCAGCAGCACCAGCGCGATAATGGCAAGCCCCGCCCCGGTGCCCAGGCGCGCACCGCGGCGGGCGTTGCGGCCCGTGGGGTCTGTATCGGTGCCGGGGTGCCGGTCCACGGCCAGCGGGTGCAGGATCACATGCAGCAGCGATCCGGCGGCGAACGCCTGAAGGGTGCCGATCAGCGCCACTTCATGCACCTGAAGCGCCACACGGGTCAGAAAGAAGCCGGCCACGGTCATGGCCGCCATGCCGATCAGCGCGGCATAGGCCCCGCCCCGGCCCAGATGCGGTTTCAGCAACCACCACACGGCGGTGGCCACGCCCAGCCGGTGCAGCACCACCGCCACGGCCAGCATCACATGGCTGCCCGGCCCGGTCGCCCCGTCGCCCCCGCCTTCGGCCAGGGCCAGCACCGCGCCGTCACTGGCGGCGTGCAGCACCAGCGCCAGCGCCGCCACCGCCAGCAGGGCGGCGTGGGTCAGGCGGGCGGATCGGCCCAGCACCCGTTCGGCGAAACCCGGCAGGATGAAGCCCATAAGCGCCACCGCCAGCCCCAGGCTGCCGGTGCGGTGCACGGCTTCGGGCAACAGGGTCAGCCCCACCAGCGCCACCACCACCATCAGCACGAAGCCATCCAGCGCCGCCCGCATCACAGGCGTGCGGGCCAGCGCCCGCGTCAGCGCCGGGGCCGTCAGAAGGATCAGCACGGACAGCACGAGGGCCAGTATCACCAAAGGGGTCCTTTCCGCTTGCCGCCATGGCCGGATCACGGCGCACGGCGTCTTTCACGCCTTTTAGAAGGCACCGGCCCCGCTGTCCATGGCTGTGCATGGGCGGGCGGCCATGGCGGCAGGGTCAGGCGAAGGTGCCCGCCAGGGTGACGGGCCGGGCGCCGGTGCCCAGCTTGAACCGGGCAATGCCCGCACCGCTGACCGTATCCAGCCCCCCCATGTCCAGCCAGCGCACGCCACGCGCCTTCAATGCGGTGATGGCGGCCCAGAGAACCCGGTTCTGGGCGTGGCAGGCGCGCCCCGTGGGCCCGCTCCAGCCAATATGATAGGTGGCGCTGGTGCCGTGCAGCAGGAACAGCGCGCCCGCCACCGTATCGCGGCTCTGGCGCGCGGTGACGCTGAGCACCGCCTGCCGGGGGTCGGGGAAAGCCGCCGCATAGCGCGCCACGAAGGCGGGCGGCAGGGCACGATAAAGCCCGGATTGCTGGCGCGCCGCTTCCTTGTCCAGCAGCCAGGCGTATGAGGCGGGCCGCCGCCCGCCCGGATCGATGGACAGGTTCGCCGACTCGGCCCGACGCAACTGATTCCGCCAGTTACCCGCCAGCCCGGCCCGCAATGTATCCAGCGGCGGCGACAGATCGAGCCAGGCGGTGCTGGCGCCCGTCATCACCCGCCAGAACCCCGCCCGCGCATAGGGGGCGGGGTCCGCTTCCCCCGCCATCAGCAGAAAAAAGCGCCAGCGCCAGCGGGCGCGATCCGGGGTCAGCCGGTCGATCACCTGGCCGCGCTCCGCCGCCGTCAGGGGAGTGAGCCAGTCCGGGGGCGTCAGCCAGACCGGGCCGCGAAATACCGTGGCAAGCCGCAGCGGGCGGGGCAGCGCCCGGTGCAGCACCAGCATACGCGCCAAGGGGCCATCCGGCCCGGTGATCCAGCGCATTTCCGCCCCGGTGCGGGGGCCGGTCACCGCTTGCCCATAGGCGGGGTGCTGTTGCAGGGGCAGGGGCACGCTTTCCGGGCAGGGGGGCGCCGTGGCGGCGCTTGCCGGGCTGCGGGAAAGCCGCAGGTCCGCATTGGACCAGCGGGTCATGGCGCCGTGGCCGGGCTTGTGGTGGCGCCGGGGTCGCGGCTATGCTGTGGCCCATGAACAGGACCAAAGACAGGCAAGAGCCCGGCACCAGTATCAGCGCGGGCGCCAAAACCGGTGGCGGGGGCCGTGGGCACCCCGCCCGGCGCCGCCTGTTTCAAAAGGCGGAAACCGTGATGGGGCGGCGGTTTCGCCCGCCGCGCCCCACCCTTGCGGCCATCGGCTTCATTCTGGGGCCGGTGGCCGGGCCGGTCCTGCTGGCGCTTCTGGCGCTGGATCTGATATTGGGGCTGGTCTTCATCCATGGTTTGGGCCGCTGCTACGGGATCAGTTGCCTGCTGACGGGCTGATGAGCCCACAGGGTGGCGAGCCGATCGGCACCCTTGCGAATCAGCGGCTGGCACCCGCCCCGCCATCGCCGGTTCCACCATCAGCGGCACCGTCAGCAGCACCGTCAGCAGCACCGTCATCGCCGCCATCCGTGTTTTGTGCTTCATCGGAAACCGGGGCCACGTCCTTCAGTTCCACATCGAAAATCAGCGTGGCATAGGGCGGAATCTGGCGCCCCATTCCCCGTTCGCCATAGGCCAGGTCATGGGGAATGGCCAGTTCCCACTTGTCGCCCACCTGCATTTTCTGAAGCGCTTCGGTCCAGCCGGGAATCACCCGGTCCACCGGGAAGGTGGCAGGCTCGCCACGGCTGTAGCTGCTGTCGAACACGGTGCCGTCCACCAGTCGACCTTCATAATGCACGGTCACCTCGTCATTGGCATCCGGGCTGGCGCCGTCGCCCTTCTCCAGCACCCTGTATTGCAAGCCGCTGTCGGTAACGGTCACGCCGTCCTTTTCGGCATTGTCCTCAAGATAGGACCGCTGGGGGGCCTTCAGTTCCTCTTCAATCTGGGCGCGGGTCTTGATGTCCTGCAATTCCATATCGAAGACCAGCGTGGAATTGGCCGGGATGGGCCCGCGATCCATGTCGCCATAGGCCAGTTCCGGCGGAATCACCAGGGTCCATTCGGCGCCTTCCTTCATCATGGAAAGCGCCTCCACCCAGCCTTCGATCAGGCGGCCCGCCGGAAAAGTGGCCGGTTCGCCCCGCTTGTAGGAGCTGTCGAACACCGTGCCATCAATCAGGCGGCCTTCATAATGCACCACCACGAAGTCGGTCTTGTCCGGTGTGTCGCCGGTGCCTTCGGTCTTGACCTTGTATTGCAGGCCGCTTTCGGTGGTGGTGAAGCCATCCTTTTCCGCATTTTCCTCAAGGAAGGTGCGGTTCTTTTCGGCATAGGCCTTTTCTTCCGCCGTGGGTTCCTGCCGGGCCGGTGCGCCGCCGCCCGCGGCCTGATCGGCGGTTTTCCCGGCCTCACCCTTTTCCGCCTTGTCGGCGTCGTCACCGCCGCAGGCGGCCAGGGTCAGCGCGGCCCCAAGGCCCAGAGTCAGGCCGAGCGCGCGCGTGAGCGAGGAAAGTGTCTGTGCCATGGAAGGGCTCCTTCAAGGGTGTCCATCATCGACGGCCACGGATGGTTTCATCGGGCCGATTCATTGGCCGAGACCCTAGCGCGTCCACTATGGCGAAATAAAGGAAAACCGGTCAGGGACGGTGCTCAGCGGGACACAAGGGTGGCCATTTCGCCGGCCAGTTCATCCAGCCCCCATCCCTTTTCCGCCGATGTGACAAGGATCAGCGGGTGCAGGGCGATGAAGCCTTTGGCCTGTTCGCGCACCGTATCGGATATGCGGTCCCGCTCCGCCTTTTTCAGCTTGTCCGCCTTGGTCAGCACGATCTGATAATTGACAGCGCTCTTGTCCAGCGCCGACATCACCTCCCGGTCCTTGTCCTTCAGACCATGGCGGGCATCCACCAGCACGAAGACCCGGCGCAGGCTGGCCCGGCCCACCAGATAATCCCGCATCACCCGTTGCCAGCCCCGCACGCGGGAACGGCTGACCTGGGCATAGCCATAGCCCGGCAGATCCACCAGATAAAAGGGCAGGCCGTGATCCTCTCCGGCGCAGAAATAGTTCAGCTCCTGCGTGCGGCCCGGCGTGCCCGATGTGCGCGCCAGTGTCTTGCGCCCGGTCAGCGCGTTCACCAGCGAGCTTTTGCCCACATTGGAGCGCCCGGCAAAAGCCAGCTCCGGGCGATCCGGCGGCGGCAGCGTGTCCTGGCTCACCGCGCCTTTCAGGAAGGTGACACGGCCCCGCATCAGGCGGCGGCCCAGATCGGCCGCCTCCGCATCGCTGTGCATGGTCACTTATTCTCCATGCGGGCTTCTTCCCGCCGCATGATGATCCATTGCTGGGCCACGGACAGCAGGTTGTTGGTGGTCCAGTAGATCACCAGCCCGGCGCTGAAGCGGGCCAGTACGAAGGTGAAGATCACCGGCAGGAAGCGCATGATCTTCTGCTGGGCCGGGTCCATGCTGGCGCTGGCCGGTTGCAGGCGCTGCATCAGATACATGGACAGACCCATCAGGATCGGCCACACGCCGATATGCAGAAAGCCCGGCGGATCAAAGGGCAGCAGCCCGAACAGATTGACCGGAGTCAGCGGGTCCGGCGCGGACAGATCCTGAATCCAGCCGAAAAAGGGCTGATGCCGCAGCTCGATGGTCACATACAGCACCTTGTAGAGCGCGAAAAAGACCGGAATCTGAAGCAGAATGGGCAGGCACCCGGCCATGGGGTTGACCTTTTCCTTCTTGTAAAGGGCCATCATTTCCTGTTGCAGGCGCTGCTTGTCCTCCTTGTGGCGTTCCTGAAGCGCCTTCATCTTGGGCTGCACCTTCTTCATGCGCGCCATGGACACATAGGACTTGTTGGCCAGCGGAAACAGCGCCAGCTTGATCAGCAGGGTGAGCGTGAGGATCGCCACGCCGTAATTGCCGGTCAGTTCCGCGAAGAAATGCAGGCCCTTGAAGATGGGCCGGGTCAGGAAATAGAACCAGCCCCAGTCGATCGCACGGTCGAACAGCGGGATGTCATAGCGGCTTTCATAATCATCAATGGCATTGACGATCTTGGCGCCGGCATAGAAACGGCTCGTGGTGGACAGCGTGCCGCCCGTATCCACAACCTGCCAGGGCTGAACGAAGTTCACCCGGTGGGACACGCCGCCTTCGGTGATGCGCCGCATCTGCGCGCGGGCCAGGCGTTGTTCCTGATCAGGGATCAGAACCGTCATCCAGTATTTGTCCGTGATGCCCAGCCAGCCGCCCTTGGTGTCGGTCACTTCAAAGGTGCCGTCATCCTCAAGGTCGCCATAGGTGCGCTCTACCAGTTCGCCGTCAAGCGCGCCCACGGCCCCTTCGTGCAGAATATACAGGCCGGATGTTTCCGGCACGCCTTCCCGGCGCACCAGACCAAAGGGTGCCAGCTTCACGGGGGCGCCGCTGTCATTCACCACGCGCTGTTCCACGGTGAACATGAAGCGGTCGTCAAGCCTGATGATCTGCTGGAAGGTCAGCCCCTGCCCGTTGGACCAGCTCAGCGTCACCGGTTCGCCGGGGATCAGCCGGTCCCGGTCGGCGGTCCACACGCTGTCGCGGCCCGGCACGAAGCCGCTGCCCTTGCCGTCGGCGGTCCAGCCAAAGCGGGCATAATAGCTGCCGGGCTGTTCCAGCGGGCGCAAAAGCTGCACCTTGTCTGCCCCCTTTTCCATGGAGACCTTGTGCCGGCTGAGTTGCAGCTTGTCGAACAGTGCGCCATCCAGCGCGATGCCGCCTTCAAGCCGCGGGTTTTCCAGCCGCACCCGCCCGGCGGCGCGGGTGGTGGCCTTCTTGCCGGCCACAGGGGCATTATCCGCATCCGGGGCGCTGCCGCCCGGTGACAGGCCGTCCGCTTCACCGTTGCCCGTGGCCGCGCGACCGTCCGCGCCCGCATTATTCCGGTTGTCGCCGGTCGCGGCCTGTTCGGCGGCGCGCTGGCGCTCCAGGTCAGGCCGATAGACCAGTTGGTCGAACAATACCAGGACCACAAGCGACAGGCCCAGCGCGATAAAGAGATTTTTTTGCTCACCCATGAACGGACTGTCCTTCAGTTCCGGTTTTTGTTCTGTCTGCGGGGTCGGGGGGTGCCCCGGCATCGTCCTTCGGGCCGGTGCCGGGCACCGGGTCATAGCCGGACCCGCCCCAGGGGTGGCACCGCCCCAACCGCCTGAGCGTCAGCAGGCTGCCCTTTATCGCCCCGAAACGGGCCAGCGCCTCAAGGCCATAGGCGCTGCATGTGGGCTGGAAACGACACTGATTGCCGATCCAGGGCGAAAGAACCAGTTGATAAAGCCGCACCAGACCCATCAGCCCCCGTGCCGGCCAATCCCGCATCCGCCAGCCAATACGGCCCGAATGTGCGCGGCGTGCGTCTGTCATGCGCGATCTCCGCCCGGTTTTCCGGCCCTGCGCCGGGCTGTGTGCCCGGCCCCGTCAGACGATGGCCGCTCACCGGGGCGCTGCCCGCGCGGGCGGTCATCGGCCCTGCCCTGGCGTTGGCTGGCAAGGTCCGTTCCGGCCCGGAGCTTTTTAAGCGCCCACAGCATATCGGACAACAGTTTTTCAAACGGAATCGTTCCCGCGCTGCCACGGGCGATCACCACATAATCGGTGCCGGGCGCGCCTTTTGCCGCAATGGCGCGGCGGGCCACTTCGCGCAGGCGCCGCTTGGCACGGTTGCGGCGCACCGCGTTTCCCACCTTGCGGGAAGCCGTAAACCCCACGCGCGGCGGCGCTTCGCCCCCCCGGCCCGCCGGGTCCATCTGAAGGACAAACCCCGGCGTGACCCATTTGCGCCCGGTGGCGGCCACCCGCAGAAAATCGGGGCGCCGCTTGAGAATGGCGGGCGCCGATCCGGCCACCGGCTGCTGGGCCGGGTCAACGGTCTGGCTGGGGCTCGTGGTCACGGGGGCACCCTTGGGACGGACGGCACACACGCAAAAGCCGGCCACGGCAGACCGGGCCGGCTTCAGGCGCGCCTGATATCCGGCGCACGACACGCCGGGGCACGGGCCTTAGGCGCTGAGACGCTTGCGCCCGCGGTTGCGCCGTGCATTGAGAATCTTGCGCCCGGCGGCCGTGGCCTTGCGGGCACGGAAACCGTGGCGACGCTTCCGAACGAGTTGGCTCGGCTGATAGGGTCGTTTCACTGGTTTTCTCCAACACTGAAAGGCGCCCGGCCAAAACCGGCGCGCCGCGGCCTTTGTTTGTTCGCCGGGCTGTATAAGCCCCGGCCCCGATGAAGTCAAGCCCGCACGCGGTCAAAAGCCCCGCCCATATGCCCCATGAATACCGCCCCGGCAGCGCGCCGGGGTGCATTCCGTCAGTGAACCCATCAGCAAAGCCACAGGGGGCCATTGCATCGAAGCCAGAATCCTTTAGAAATCGGTTTTCACGGGGAGCGCCGGGCAGCCATGGCGGGCACGGCGCATTCCTTCATCCGCCGCGCTTTGAAAGGGCTCTGGACAGCACACAGATCATGCCAGACAAGTACCGCCCATTCACATCCAGCCTGCGATCGCGCCTGCTTGTGCTGACCATCCTGTTCGCCATGGTGGTGCAGGTGCTGGTCTATCTGCCGTCCGTGGCCAATTTCCGACAGAGCTATCTGGAAGAGCGGTTGAGCGCGGCACAGATTGCCGCCCTGTCGCTGGAAGAAGCGCCGAACAATTCCGTCAGCCTGTCGCTGGAACAGGAACTGCTCAACACGGCGGGCGTGATCGCCATTATCATGCGACGGGAAGACAAGTCCTTTCTGCTGGGCATTGACGTGATGCCGGAAGAGGCCGATGCCATTTACGATCTGCGCGCGCCATCGCTCGGCGCACTGATCCGGGATGCCTTCATCACCATGGAGCATGAAGGAAACCGGGTGATTCGGGTGATCGGCTCGCCCACCGTGCCCGGCACCCGCTATCTGGAAATCACGCTGGACGAACAGGGCCTCTACGAGTCCATGACCAGCTTTTCCAACAATGCCCTGATCCTGAGCGTGGTGGTCTCGCTGTTTACGGGGATTCTGGTCTATCTGGCGCTGCACTGGCTGGTGGTGCGGCCCATGCGCATTCTGAAATCCGATATCGTCCGCTTCCGGGAGCGGCCCGAAACCCCGATGAAGGCCAGCCGGCTGGGTCGCAGGCGGGACGAGATCGGCGTCGTGGAACGGGAGCTGAAGGCCATGCAGGCCGAATTGCGCAAAAGCCTGCACCAGAAAACCCGGCTGGCCGAGCTGGGGGAAGCGCTGGCCAAGATCAATCACGATCTGCGCAACATTCTGTCCAGCGCCCGGTTGGCGTCGGACACGCTGGCCAACAGCAAGGACCCGCGCACGGCCAGAACCGCCGATCGGCTGATCAGGGCGGTGGGCCGCGCCATCAGCCTGTGCGAACGCACCATCCGTCACGGCAAGGCCAGCGAGCCGGAGCCGGATCGGCAGATGATCGCCCTGAAGCCGCTGGCGCTGGATGTGGGCGGTTCACTGGAACTGCGGGAGCAGGATTCGGTAACATTCCATTGCCCGATCGAGGATGACTTGCAGGTCTATGCCGATCCCGAACAGCTCCACCGCGTGCTGCTGAACCTGTGCCGCAATGCGCGGGATGCCCAGGCCGGGCAGGACAACGCCACGCTGGTGATCACGGCGGTAACGGACGAGGAGAACACCACTCATATCCGCGTGATGGACAGCGGCCCCGGCCTGCCGGACCATGCCAGGGAAAATCTGTTCAAGCCCTTCGTCTCCTCCAAGGGGCGGGACGGCACCGGGCTGGGGCTCGCCATCGCGCGGGAAATCGTTCTGGCCCACGGTGGCACGCTGGTGCTGGAGGAGACCGGGCCGGAGGGGACGGTTTTCCTGATCTGCCTGCCCGGCCCTTCCGTGTAAAACAAGGATCGCATCATGACGGATCGCTTCACCGACCTGGAGGGCCTGATGCTGGGCCACGCCGTGGATGGCCATGTGCGCACAGGCGTCACCGTGATCCGGCCCGACAGCCCCGCCGCCATGGCGGTGGATGTGCGCGGCGGCGGCCCCGGCACGCGGGAAACCGACGCGCTCAGGCCCGATTGTCTGGTGGACCGCTTTCACGGCCTGGTGCTGGCGGGCGGTTCCGTTTTCGGGCTGGCGGCGGCGGATGCGGTGGCGGCCCGGCTGTCCGCCGATGGCTATGGGCTGGATGTGGGACCGAAAATCGTGCCCGTTGTCCCCGCCGCCATCCTGTTCGATCTGAAGAATGGCGGCGACAAGGAATGGGGTGTTACCAGCCCCTATGCCCGGCTGGGTGAAGCCGCCTATGACGCGCTGGGGCGGGACTGTCCCCATGGCCGTGTGGGGGCCGGTTTCGGGGCCACCGCCGGGCGTCGGCGTGGCGGGCTGGGCACCGCCTGCCTCAAAGGGCCGGGCGGTTTCAAGATGGCGGCGCTGGTGGCGGTCAACAGTTTCGGGGATGTAACGGATCAGGCGGGGGGCGACCCGGTCACGCTGGGTCAGGTGCCGTTGCCCAAGCTGGGCATATTGGGCGGCAATACCACGCTGGCGGCGGTGGCCACCGATCTGGACCTGACCAAGGCACAGTGCCAGCGCCTGGCCACCATGGCCCATGACGGGCTGGCCCGCGCCATACGGCCCCTGCACACGCCCTATGACGGGGACAGTGTGTTCGCCCTGTCGCTGGGGTCCATGGCCCCGGCTGAGCCCCTGGCCACCACGCTGGCCGTTGCGGGCACACTGGCCGCCGACGCGCTGGTCATGGCGGTGCGCCGGGCCGTGGCGGACGATTCCGGGGCCGAATAAGGGGCAAGCGCCTGGCACAGGGCCGGGGCCGGTCAGCCCGGAAAGGCGCTGCCGAGACGCGCACGCTCCGCCATGATAAAGCGCTTGGTGGTGCGGTGAAGCTGTTGCGCCTTTTCCGCCACGGGCGTGGGGACCGAATCGGTTGCCTTGCCAGTGGCGGGGTCGCGCAGGCCGTCCAGCCTGCTCAGGGTGCGGGACAGGCGGGTCAGCGCCAGATGCGCGGCAAAGAAGCGGTCGTTCCGGCTTTCCGCGTCCCGGCTGTCTTGCCAGGCATTCCGGGCATCCAGATAGGCACGGCGCTCTGTTGCCAGGGTGGCGCGGATGCCTTCAAGCGCTTGCCGGGGGTCGGTGGCGGGTCGTGTCCGCGATGATGGGTCCGGCGCGCTGGGCTGCACGCGCTGGTGCACCCGCGTCTCGTCCGCGGGCAGGGCGCGGCTTGCCGGGTCCGGCAGGGGGGCATTCAGGCTGGGCCAGGGGCCGCTGGCACAGGCGCTCAGGCCAAGGGCGCCGACGATCAGGGCCAGCAGAACCGGAAAGGATGCGGCGGCATGTGGCAAACGCATTGGCCAGCGTGGCATGGGCGGCCCCGTTCTGTTTGATCCGGTCGGTCCCGGCGGTGCGGGCACCATGCCCGTCTGTTGCGGCCCGCACGCTAGCCGAGCCCCAAAGGTCAGGCAAGCCCGTAAGCTGAGGCAAACCCCGAACCGCATACGCTTTGCGCGGATGCGCCACACCCCCACTCTGCCGCCCGCCCGGCACCGCACGGCCCCATCCGCAAATTTTTTCACACGGGGTCTTGCATCACCCGACTTAGCTGGCTAGGTTCCGCGCCAACACATCGTTGTTTGCGCGCCGGTAGCTCAGCTGGATAGAGCACCAGACTACGAATCTGGGGGCCGGGGGTTCGAATCCTCCCCGGCGCGCCACTCCCTTCACGAAGATGAACGCCTGCCGGGTATGCCGCTGGATCGGCTGGAATGTGCATGACATGCAGGGTTCCGGGGTCGGCCTGCCGCTTGAAATCTGTATCATCACGGGTGGGGCGTATCTTTCGGGTCTGCTTGCATGGGGGGCAAGGCCCGAAATCTCTCATCAATGGCTGATATGGCGAGCTGGACATATCGATGGTCCGGCGGGCATTGTCCCGGTGCGGCAATGCTGTCAGAACATATTGACCCGATGTATAACGATCGTTATACATGCCGCCACAAGCCGACACGACAATATCCCACATAGCTTGCCACGGGGGATGCCACAGGGGTTCTCACAGGGGGTTCAGAAGACGTTTCACGGGAGGAGTTTCCATGACGCATAGTCCGCAGACCATGAGCGCCGGTCTGCTGACCGGCCATGGCGGGCTGGACAAATTGCGCGTTGTCGATGATGCACCCGTTCCCAGACCGGGCCCGGACGATGTGCTGATCCGGGTATATGCCGCGGGCGTCAACAATACGGACATCAACACCCGCACCGGCTGGTATTCCAAAAGCGTTACCGGGGCCACCGATGGCCATGAAGACGACCGGGAGACTGAGGGCCGGGCGGCGGATGCCACCTGGTCGGGCAAACCCCTTGAATTTCCCCGGATTCAGGGGGCCGACTGCTATGGTGAAATCGTCGCCCAGGGCGCGGATGTGCCCCGGAACCGCCTTGGTGAGACCGTTCTGGTGCGCACCTTGATGCGCGCGCCCGTGCGGTTTCGCCCGTTCGAGTGCTGGACCTTCGGATCGGAGTGCGACGGCGGGTTCGCACAATACACCGCAGCCCCCCACGGGGACACGTTCACAGTGGACAGCCCCCTTGGCGCCGCGGAACTGGGGGCCATTCCCTGCGCCTACAGCACGGCGGAGGGCATGTTGGTCCGCGCCGGTGTGGGGGCCGGGGACCGGGTGCTTGTGACGGGCGCGTCCGGCGGCGTCGGCTCGGCGGCGGTGGAACTGGCGCGGCTGCGCGGCGCGCATGTAACCGCCGTGACCTCGGCGCGGAAAACGCAGGCCGTTCGTGATCTGGGCGCCAATGCCTGCCTTCTGCGTGAAAAGCCCCTGCTGGATCAGGCGGATAAGGGTGCCTTCACCGTGGTGGTGGACCTTGTGGGCGGCAACACCTTTTCGGAGCTTCCCGATCTGCTGGCCCGCGGGGGGCGATACGTCACCGCGGGGGCCATTGGCGGGCCGCTGGTGTCGCTTGATCTGCGCAGCCTGTATCTGAAGGATCTCAGCCTGTTCGGTTGTGTTTCACAGGAAGACATCGTGTTCGAAAACATTATCGCCTATGCCAATGCGGGTGACATCCGCCCCCGCATCGCCGCCGAATATGCCCTGACAGACATCCAAAAGGCGCAGGAAGCCTTTCTCGCCAAAAACTTCATCGGCAAGATCGTACTGCGCCCATAAAGGGCCGGGTGCCTGCCTCCCCTGCCCGGACACAAAATCGTGACCGCCCGTCACTTGATCGAAGAAATGCGTTTTTGTACCGAACGGTTTAGTCTAAACAGAAAGGTATAGAAATGAGATCCTTCCTTCTTCGCCATCAGCCCGGAATGCGCCCCAAACACTGGATTCTGGCTGGCATTGGCGGGGTTCTCGCCATCGGATTGACCGGCGCGGCCACCGTCTTTACGGGCACTCCTCTGCTCATGGCCCCCTTTGGCGCCAGTTGTGTTCTGCTGTTTTCCGTGCCAGCCAGCCCGCTGTCCCAGCCCGCCAATGTGGTGGGCGGGCACGTTGTGGCAACGCTGATCGGCTTTGCCCTGCACGCCCTGATGCCGGATGTCTGGTGGGCGGCGGCGCTTGCGGTGGGCATCGCCGTTGGTGTCATGGCCGCGCTGCGCCTGACCCATCCACCCGCCGGGGCGGACCCCCTGGTGGTTTTCGCCAGTTCGCCGGACCTGACCTATCTGCTGTTTCCGGTTCTCATCGGTTCCGTGATGCTGGTGGCAACGGCGACCGTGTTTCATCGCCTGACAGGCACACGCTACCCCCTGGACGAAGCCTGATGGCCCGCCTGGTCGCCGAAAGAGCCGACGCGCTACCGGCCCTGGCGGAGGCTTTCCGCGAACACGGTTTCGAGGGGGCCAGCCTGTCCCTGTTGACCCGGCATACCGGCCTGAGCAAGGGGAGCCTGTATCACTTCTTTCCCGGCGGCAAAGCGGAAATGGCGGAAGCCGTTCTGGCACATATCGACCAGTGGTTTGAAACGCATATCTTTATCCCCCTGGAACAGGAAAACGATGCCCGCGCCGCGCTGGATCACATGATCGCATCGGTAAGCGGCTATTTCCGCTCTGGCCGCAGGATATGTCTTGTGGGGGCTTTTGCCCTCAATGAAACACGGGACAGGTTCGCCAAAGCCATTCGCGCCTATTTCACACGCTGGATCAAGGCCCTGTCACAGGCCCTCCAACGTGGCGGGCTTGACCGTGCCAGTGCCGACAGGGCCGCGGAAGACGCCATGTTTCGTATTCAGGGCGGGCTGGTCATGGCCCGGGCACAGGATGATCCCGCCCTGTTTTCCCGCGCGCTGGCACATCTTCACGATGATCTGACCCGCATGGTCGGAACATGAACCGGCTACTGCGGTGCCCCGCCATCCGGGGCTAGCGCCCTGCCACGCACCCCCACCCCGGATCAATGGGCATATTGCGATCACGCTGATTGAAACTATCTGTTTCCGTCGGCAACGGTCGGTTGTTATACCATGATCAAGGGAACAGGGTGGTGTTCACAGTTTGGGTATCCTGCGACCTCGGCGCCAACCCGGCGCAAACGACTGAATGGAAAGAGGGAGATCAGGACAATGCCTGAAGCCAAAAACAGCCAAAGCGGGAAATGCCCGGTTATGCATGGTGGCCAGACACGCGCGGGCACATCCAACATGGATTGGTGGCCCAATGCGCTCAATCTGGACATACTGCACCAGCATGACGCCAAGACCAACCCGATGGGGCCGGATTTCGATTACCATGCGGAACTGGAAAAGCTCGATGTGGCGGCCCTGAAAACGGACCTGCGCGCCCTGATGACGGACAGTCAGGACTGGTGGCCCGCCGATTGGGGCCATTATGGCGGGCTGATGATCCGCATGGCGTGGCACGCGGCGGGCTCTTACCGCATTGCGGATGGTCGCGGTGGCGGCGGCACCGGCAATCAGCGGTTCGCGCCGATCAATTCCTGGCCGGACAATGCCAATCTGGACAAGGCGCGCCGCCTGCTGTGGCCGATCAAGAAGAAATACGGCAACAAGATAAGCTGGGCGGACCTGATCATTCTGGCCGGGAACGTGGCCTATGAATCCATGGGCTTCAAGACCTTCGGTTTCGCCTTTGGCCGGGAAGACATCTGGCACCCGGAGAAAGACACCTATTGGGGCGCGGAAAAGGAATGGCTGGCCCCCAGCGATGAGCGTTACGGCGATCTTGACGACCCGGCGACCATGGAAAACCCGCTGGCGGCGGTGCAGATGGGGCTGATTTACGTCAACCCGGAAGGGGTGAATGGCCAGCCGGACCCGCTGAAAACCGCCTTGCAGGTGCGGGAGACCTTTGCCCGCATGGCCATGAATGACGAGGAAACCGTCGCCCTGACGGCAGGCGGGCACACGGTCGGCAAGTGCCACGGCAATGGCGACGCCGCCGATCTGGGCCCCGCGCCGGAGGCGGCGGATATCAGCGAACAGGGCCTTGGCTGGAACAATCACGCATCCCGCGGGGTGGGCCGCAACACGGTGACATCCGGCATCGAAGGCGCCTGGACCACCCATCCGACCAAATGGGACAATGGCTATTTCCGCCTGTTGCTCGGCTATGAGTGGGAGTTGAAGAAAAGCCCCGCCGGCGCCTGGCAGTGGGAGCCGGTGGACATCCGCGAAGAGGATATGCCGGTGGATGTGGAAGACCCGTCCATCAGGCTGAAGCCCATCATGACTGATGCGGACATGGCGATGAAGATGGACCCGGTGTACCGGGAAATCGCCGAGCGGTTCCACAACAACCCCGCCGCGTTCGACGATGCCTTCGCCCGTGCATGGTTCAAGCTTACCCACCGGGACATGGGCCCGAAAGACCGCTATGTGGGCCCGGAAGTGCCACAAGAAACCCTGATCTGGCAGGACCCGGTGCCGGAAGGCAGAACCGATTATGACGTGAATGCCATGAAGGCGAAAATCGCCGACAGCGGCCTGTCGGTGGCGGATATGGTCGCCACCGCCTGGGACAGTGCGCGCACCTGGCGCCAGTCGGACGGACGCGGCGGCGCCAATGGCGCCCGTATTCGCTTGGCCCCGCAAAAGGACTGGGAAGGCAACGAGCCGGATCGGCTGGCACGGGTGCTTGGGGTGCTTGCCCCCATCGCCACCAATGGCGGCGCGAGCATCGCCGATACCATCGTGCTGGCGGGCAATGTGGGGATCGAAAAAGCCGCCAAAGCAGCGGGTTTCGATGTCACCGTGCCGTTCACGCCGGGCCGGGGCGATGCCACCGATGACATGACGGATGCGGACTCTTTCGCGCCGCTGGAACCGATCCATGACGGCTATCGCAACTGGCTGAAGAAAGATTATGCCGTCAGCGCCGAGGAGCTGATGCTGGACCGCACCCAACTCATGGGCTTGACCGCCCCTGAAATGACCGTACTGGTCGGCGGGATGCGGGTGCTGGGCACCAACCACAGTGGCACCCGTCACGGTGTTTTCACGGATCGGGAAGGCGCGTTGACGACCGACTTCTTCATCAATCTGTGCGACATGGCCCATGGCTGGCATCCGGCGGGCGACGGCCTATACGAAATCCGGGATCGCGGGACCGGCGCGGTGAAGTGGACGGCCAGCCGCGTCGATCTGGTCTTCGGCTCGAACGCGATCCTGCGTGCCTATGCGGAGCTGTACGCCCAGGACGACAACAAGCAAAAGTTTGTCGATGACTTCATCGCCGCCTGGAGCAAGGTGATGCACGCCGACCACGCCGCCTGAGGGCGAGCCGCCAGGGCGGCGCCAGGCCCCGGCGCGGTTTTCCGCCGAAAAACGGCCCCCGGCGCGCGCGGCTTCACGCCGCCGCCCGCGGGGCCGCATGGCATATGGGCGGCTGAACACCCGCGCGCGCCTCAGGCTCATGAGCATAAGCAGGCGATGACAAGGGCAACGGATTGAGTCATGCCACCATGCATGTCACAGCGACGCGGCAGGAAAATGGTGACCCCGACAGGACTCGAACCTGTGACCCTCAGATTAGGAA